>JAUSPV010000076.1 GCA_030652755.1 Caulobacter sp.
TAGCGGTCGGTGCGCCAGTCCTTGGCCAGCTCGACACAGGCCCGGGCCAGCTGGCCGGGGAACTGCTCCAGCTTGGCCTCCAGCCGCTCGATCAGGGTGAAGGCGTCGGCGGTGGCCCCGGCGAACCCGGCGATCACCTTGCCGCCGGCCAGGGTGCGCACCTTTCGGGCGTTGCCCTTGACCACGGTCTGGCCCATGGAGACCTGACCGTCGCCGACCATCACGGTCTTGCCGTTCTTGCGCACCGCCAGGATGGTGGTGCCGTGCCAGTCAGGGAAGTTGGTCGCGCTCTGCATGGCTTTCGATGTGGCCGCGCGGGCCTGTGAGGTCAAGGACATGGCGTTTTCGGACAGCGAGGTCGAACGCTACGCCCGCCATCTGGTGCTGCGCGAGATCGGCGGGCCGGGGCAGCAGAAGCTCAAGGCCGCCAGCGTGCTGATGGTCGGGGCCGGGGGGCTGGGCGCGCCCGCCGCCCTCTATCTGGCGGCCGCGGGCGTGGGCCGCATCGGCCTGGCCGACCCCGACACGGCCGCCCTGTCCAACCTGCAGCGGCAGGTGATCTATGCGACCGCCGACGTCGGCCGGCTGAAGGTCGAGGCGGCCGCCGCGCATCTGTCGGCGCTCAATCCGGAGATCGTGGTCGAGCCGCACGCCGTGGCCGTGACGCCGGACAACGCCGCCGCCCTGGTCGCCGGCTATGACCTGATCCTCGACGGCACGGACGACTTCGCCACCCGCTTCGCCGTCTCCGACGCCTGTCTGGCGGAGGGCAGGACCCTGGTCAGCGGGGCCATCGCCCGCTGGACCGGCCAGGTCGGGGTGTTCCCGGGCAAGCCCTGCTACCGCTGCCTGGTGCCGGAGATCCCGCCGGACGCCGACACCTGCGTCTCGGTCGGGGTGATCGGGGCGCTGGGCGGGGTGATCGGCGCGATGATGGCGCTTGAGGCGGTGAAGGTCATCACCGGGGCGGGCGAGCCGCTGGCCGGCCGCCTCCTGATCTACGACGCCCTGGCCGGCGAGACTCGCACCGTCCGCATCGGCGCCGACCCGGACTGCCCGGCCTGCGCTTGACCTGCGGCGTTTCGCGCCATCTCTTCTGCGACAACGAAGAGGGACGGGGGAACGCAGGATGAAGACGATGGGCAAGGTGCTGGTCGCCCTTCTGGTCGTGGTCGCGGTGGTGCTGGTCGGCGGCTGGCTGTCCCTGCGGCGTCCGGCCATCCCCTACGAGACGCTGGAGGCGAAATACGCCACCCCGGCTTCGCAATACCTGACCCTCAAGGACGGCGTGCGCGTCCACTACCGCGATCAGGGCAGGCGCGACGGGCCGGTGCTGGTCATGGTCCACGGTTTCTCGGCCAACCTCGAGACCTGGGAGCCCTGGGTGAAGCGGCTGGGGGCTGAGTACCGCATCATCAGCCTTGACCTGCCCGGCCACGGCCTGACCCGCGCGCCGGAGGGCTACACCCTGAAGCGTACCGGCTTCGTCGACATCGTCGATGAGACGGTCAGCAAGCTGGGCGTCGAGAAGTTCGTGCTGATCGGCAACTCGATGGGCGGCGGGGTGACCTGGGCCTATGCGCTGGCCCATCCCGACAAGCTGCAGGGGGCGGTGCTGGTCAACGCCGCCGGCTGGCTCGAGCCGCGCGAGGAGGGCGACGAGGGCCCCTTCATCTTCAAGGTGCTGCGCAACCCGGTCGGCCGGGCCATCGTCAAGGACCTCGACGTCAGCGCCATGACCCGGGCCGGCCTGCGCGACGCCTTCGAACCGACCCCGGACATGGCCGACGACGCCATGGTCGCCCGCTACGTCGAGATGGCCCGCGCGCCGGGCCACAAGGACATCATCCTGGGCCTGATGGGCAGCTTTGATCCGAAGGACGCGGCGACCAAGGAAAAGCTGGCGGCGATCGCTGTTCCGACCCTGGTCCTGCACGGCACGGACGACCGCCTGATCCCGGTCTCGGCCGCCGGCAGGTTCGGCGAGGCCATCCCCGGCTCGACGGTGATCATCTACGACAAGGTCGGCCACGTCCCCATGGAACAGATCGCCGACCGCTCGGCGGCCGACCTGGACGGGTGGCTGAAGGCGAAGGTGTTTGTGGCCAAGCCGTGAGGGCAGGGGGACATGTTCCGGCAAAGCCGGTAGCTGTCCCCTCGGCTGCGGCGATCGGCCCTGCGTGCTTCGACACGCGCTCTTCGAGCGCTGCTCAGCGTGACGTGGGTGGATAGCCTTCCAGATACGTCATCCTGAGCAGCCGCGCAGCGGCGTGTCGAAGGACGCAGGGTCTCCTGGTCATCATCTTGTGGGGACACGTACCGGCTTTGCCGGAACATGCCCCCACCGATCACAGCATCGACGGAATGACCCGGTCCGGCGGGCGGTGGCCGTCCATGAAGGTCTTGATGTTGACGATGACCTTCTCGCCCATGTCGATGCGGCCCTCGACCGTGGCCGAGCCCATGTGGGGCAGCAGCACGACGTTGGGCAGCTTCAGCAGCTTGGGGTTCACCGCCGGCTCGTGCTCGTAGACGTCGAGGCCGGCGCCGGCGATCTCGCCCCGGGCCAGCATGTTGGCCAGAGCGCCCTCGTCGATGATCTCGCCACGCGCCGTGTTCACCACCACCGCGTGCGGCTGCAGCAGCTTGAGGCGGCGGGCCGACAGCAGGTGGTAGGTGGCCGGGGTGTGCGGGCAGTTGACCGAGACGATGTCCATCCGGGCCAGCATCTGGTCCAGGCTCTCCCAGTAGGTCGCGCCCAGCTCCTCGGCCACGCGCGGGCTGACCGGCTTGCGGTTGTGGTAGTGGATCGACAGGCCGAAGGCCGCGCCGCGACGGGCCAGGGCCTGGCCGATGCGGCCCATGCCGATGATGCCCAGCCGCTTGCCCCACAGGCGGCGGCCCAGCATCCAGGTCGGCGACCAGCCCTGGAAGCCCCCGGCCTGCACAACGGCCGCGCCCTCGACGATGCGGCGGGTGCTGGCCATGATCAGGCTCATGGTCAGGTCGGCGGTGTCCTCGGTCAGGACGCCCGGGGTGTTGGTGACGATGAAGCCGCGCTGGTTGGCGGTGGCGACGTCGATGTTGTCGACCCCGGCCCCGAAGTTGGCGATCAGCTTCAGCCGCTCCCCGGCCCGCGACAGCAGGCGCGAGTCGAGCCGGTCGGTGATGGTGGGCACCAGCACGTCGCAACGCCCCATGGCGTCGACCAGTTCGTCGGCCGTCATCGGACGGTCGTCGACGTTCAATTCGGTGTCAAAAAGCTCCCGCATCCGGGTTTCAACCGGGTCGGGCAGCTTGCGCGTGACGATGACTTTCGGCTTCTTGGCGGCCATGGACGCTTTCGGTGCGGACGTTGGGCCCTTGAAGGGCTCGGCGAACCCTTAGCAAAGGCCCGGCGGGGGGCCAAGGGAAGGCTGGATAGTGATGCGTTCAGAAATGCTGGCGCCGACAAACAAAGCGCTGCTGCTCGCGGTCATGGCGACGGCGATTCTGCTGGCCGGCTGCAACCGCCGGGGCGAGGCGGAATGCGACACGCCCTCGCGCCAGCCGGTGCCGCGCTTCGTGGCGCTGGAGTACAACGAGATCAACGCCCGCAACGGTCCGGGCGAGGATCACCGCATTCTGTGGACCTGGCGCGCCAAGGGCATGCCGGTCGAGGTGATCGCCGAAACCAGCGACTGGCGCCGGGTTCGCGGCCCGGACGGCGCGTCCGCCTGGGTCCACAAGCGCGGCCTGATCGGCGACCAGGCGGTGATGCGGGTCAAGCCGGGGCAGGTCGCTCTGCTGGCCGAGCCGCGGGACGACGCCAAGGTGGCGGCCTGGCTCAACCCCAAGGCCGTGGCGCTGCTGGAGAAGGCGAACGGCGACTGGCGACAGGTCAAGGCCGGTGGCCGTCGAGGCTGGGTTCGGGCGTCCGAGGTCTGGGGCGCGGGCGGGCCGACGCCCTGCCGGCCCCGGGAACATTGAGACCGCTCGCCTTAAGTGCTAACCCCACCCCTTGTTCTGCCGCCTCGCGGGCGGTGAAGACCCGGTGACGCATGACCTCGACGACCCCGCCGCCCATGGCCCAGTCCAGCTACAGCCACGACGACCTGATCGCCTGCGGCCGCGACGAAACCTTCGGGCCCGGCAACGCCCAGCTGCCCATGCCGCCGATGCTGATGTTCGACCGCATCACCGAGATCACCAACGACGGCGGGGCCTACGGCAAGGGCCAGGTCCATGCCGAGCTGGATATCAACCCGGACCTCTGGTTCTTCGCCTGCCACTTCCACAATGACCCGGTGATGCCCGGCTGCCTCGGCCTGGACGCCATGTGGCAGCTGGTCGGCTTCTACCTGGGCTGGATCGGCGGCCCCGGCCGCGGCCGCGCCCTGGGCGTGGGCGAAGTGAAGTTCTCCGGCCAGGTGACGCCGAAGATCAAGCAGGTCCGCTATCGCGTCGACCTCAAGCGCGTGATCAACCGCAAGCTGGTCATGGGCATCGGCGACGGGATCCTCGAGGCCGACGGCAAGGTTATCTACGAGGCCAAGGACCTGCGGGTCGGCCTCTTCGACCCGAAAGACATGGTCTGATTCAGGGCCGGCGCGGGCGGTCGCTCCATGGCGGGGCGGCCACAAGGGAAAAACCTGGGAGTAGATTATGCGGCGCGTTGTCGTCACCGGTCTCGGTATTGTCTCGTCCATCGGCTCCAGCGCCGATGAGGTCATCGCCTCGCTGCGCGAGGCCAAGTCCGGGATCAGGTTCACCCAGGAGTACGCCGACCTCGGCTTCCGCAGCCAGGTTCAGGCCGCGCCCGACTGCGACTGGGAATCCCTGGTCGACCGCCGCGCGGCGCGGTTCCTGGCGCAGGGCACCGGCTGGGCCCACGTGGCCATGGAACAGGCCATCGCCGACTCCGGCCTGGAGGAGACCGAGGTCTCCAACGACCGCACCGGCCTGATCGTCGGCGCCGGCGGGCCCTCGACAAAGATCATCATCGAGGCCGCCGCCACGACCCGCGAGAAGGGTCCCAAGCGTATCGGCCCGTTCGCGGTGCCCAAGGCGATGAGCTCGGGCGCCTCGGCCACCCTGGCCACCTGGTTCAAGATCCGCGGCCTGAACTTCTCGATCAGCTCGGCCTGCGCCACCTCCACCCACTGCATCGGCTCGGCCTACGAGCAGATCGCCTGGGGCAAGCAGGACGTGGTCTTCGCCGGCGGGACCGAGGAGCTGGACTGGTCGCTGTCCAACCTGTTCGACGCCATGGGCGCGATGAGCAGTAACTTCAACGACCGTCCGGAAACGGCCAGCCGCGCCTATGACGCCAACCGCGACGGCTTCGTCATCGCCGGCGGCGCCGGC
>JAUSPV010000164.1 GCA_030652755.1 Caulobacter sp.
CCTGCGTGCTTCGACACGCGCCTGCGGCGCTGCTCAGCATGACTATTGTGGGTGGCCTTCCTGCGTAGTCATCCTGAGCAGCCGCGAAGCGGCGTGTCGAAGGACGCACGGCCCCATGGATGGCGGCTACGGCGCCAGCCTGTAGTAGACCCGGTCCTCCTCGAACCGCTCAACCACCATGCCGCGCCGCTCGTAGAACCCGCGCGCCCGGGCGTTCTCGATCTGGGTCGTCAGCCAGAAGCCCTCGGGCATCCGCGCGAGGGCCACGGCGAACAGCGCGGCGCCGACGCCCTGACCCAGCGCGGCCGGCGCCACGAAAACCTGGTCCAGCCGCTGCTCGGCCGGCGCCAGCGCCAGGAAGCCGAGCAGCCGGCCGTCGGCCTCCGCCACGGTGACCTCCCAGCGGTCGGCGAGCTCGCGCGGGACCCGCTCGACCAGCTGCTCGCGAAGGTCCGGCGGGCCGTCGAAGCCGTTCGAAGCCCAGCTGTCGAACCACAGTCCGGCCAGCGCGGCCTCTTCGCCGGGCAAGGGCGGGCGCAACCTCATGGCCGTGTCGCCAAGGCTTGCACCGCCGCCAGCGTCGCCCGCGTGACCCGTCCCGGCAACGCGTCCAGTGGAAACCAGCCGCAGCCGCCCATCTTGTCGGGCTCCAGCACCGCTGGCTCACCCACGCAGTCCTCGACCAGGTAGACCGGCGCGGTCCAGTGCATGCCGTCGCCCGCGTCGATGGTGTCGGCCATGCACAGCAGGCGGCCGGGCGTGATGGTCAGCCCGAGCTCCTCGGCGATCTCCCGGGCGCAGGCGGCGCGGACGCCTTCGCCCCAGTCGACCTTGCCGCCGGGCAGGCCCCAGTGCTGCGCCTCCGGCTCGCGAAGGCGCAGCACCAGCAGCAGCTTGCCGTTGCGCAGGATGGCGGCGCCGACGCCGACGCCGGGACGGGGAGGGACGGTGGTCATGACCCTTCGTAGCGGCGGTCAGTCCTCAAGGCCAAGCACCTGGATGCGCCGCGTCTGGCCGGAGGGCTCGCACCAGCCCAGAACCTGCTCCTCCGGCAGACCGATCAGGGCCGCGCCAATGGGGGCCAGGATCGAGACCTTGCCCAGGTCGGCGTCGGCGTCCTCGGGCAGCACCAGCTGGACGCGACGCTCGCGGCCGCTGTCCAGGTCGCGATAGCGGACGATGGAGCCCAGCCGCACGACGCGGGCCGGCATGTCCTGTTCGGAACAGACCTGGGCGCGGGCGATCTCCTCGGCCAGCAGCACGGCGCCCGGCGCTGTGGGCGAAATCACTTCGGGCAGCAGGTCGAGGAGGCGGTCGAGGTCGGGCGCGCTGATGAACACGGCGGGACGCGCCGCCGGAGCGGTGGGGGTGGCGATCATGGTGGAAAATCCTCTGCCTCCCGGTTCGGAGGCTGTCATTGCGTAAACAGGCGAGCGTCGGGCAGACGGCCCCGGGCCGCCGCGCGCACGCGGTCAGACCCGGGGAAAGCCGCCTGCGACGAGGCGTCCCGCGTGATGCACCCGGCGATGAAAGGTCGCGCGTTCGATCATGACCCCTCCAACGTGGGGTGGGCCGCGCGGGAAGTCAAAGCGACAGGTGACGGATCGGCTCGCCGCCGCTATCAACACCGCTCATGAACACCCAAGACGTCCTCGACGAATTCCGCGCCTGCGGGGCCCTGCGCGAAGGCCATTTCGTGCTGTCCAGCGGGCTGCACAGCCCGGTCTTCCTGCAGAAGAACCTGGTCTTCGCCCAGCCCGACCGCTGTGAGCGGCTCTGCAAGGCGCTGGCGGCGAAGATCGTCGCGGCGGTCGGCCAGCCGGACGTGGCGATCAGCCCGGCCGTCGGCGGCATCATTCCCGGCTACGAGACGGCCCGGCACCTGGGCGTGCCGTCCTTCTACGTCGAGCGCGAGGGCGGGGCCTTCAAGCTGCGCCGGGGCTTCCACATCGAGCCGGGCGCCAAGGTGGTGATGGTCGAGGACATCGTCACCACGGGCCTCAGCTCCCGCGAATGCATCGAGGCCATCCGCGCGGCGGGCGGCGAGGTGATCGCCGCGGCCTGCATCGTCGACCGCTCGGGCGGCAAGGCGGACGTCGGCGTGCCGCTGGTGGCGCTGGCCACGCTGGACGTCCCCGCCTACGAAGCCGACAAGCTGCCGCCGGAGCTGGCGGCCATCCCGGTGCAGGACCCGGGTAGCCGGAGGCTGCGCTGAGCCCTATCTGCTCGGGGCAGAACAGGAACCCCCATGTCCCATCCTCTCCGCCTCGGCGTGAACATCGACCATGTGGCGACCATCCGGAACGCCCGGGGCGCCAGCTATCCGGAACCCGCGCGGGCGGCCGAGCTGGCCCTGGCGGCCGGCGCCGACGGCATCACCGCCCATCTGCGCGAGGACCGGCGGCATATCTCCGACGCCGATATCGAGGTGCTGGCGGCGCTGTGCCTCAAGCGCGGCAAGCCGCTGAACTTCGAGATGGCGGTCACCGACGAGATGCTCGGCATCGCCCTGGCCCACCGACCGCGCGCCGCCTGCCTGGTGCCCGAGCGGCGCGAGGAGGTGACCACCGAGGGCGGTCTGAACATCGTCGCCGGCCACAACCACATCGCGCCGGCGGTGCAGCGCCTGCGTGACGCCGGCAGCCGCGTGTCGCTGTTCATCGACCCCGACCCGGTCCAGATCCGCGCCTCGGCCGAGATCGGCGCCCAGGTGGTGGAGCTGCACACCGGCGCCTACTGCGATGCTTTCCGGGCCGGCGAGCCTGACCGCGCCAACGCCATCCTCACCCGCCTGCGCGACGCCGCCGCCCTGGCGGGGTCTCTGGGGCTGGAGGTCCATGCCGGCCACGGGATCGACTACGCCACGGTGACGCCCATCGCCGCCATCCCGGAGCTGGCGGAGCTGAACATCGGCCACTTCCTGATCGGCGAAGCCATCTTCATCGGCCTGGCGCCCGCCATCCAGCGCATGCGCGCCCTGATGGACGCCGCGCGGGCCGAGGTTGCGGCGTGATCATCGGCATCGGCTCGGACCTGTCCGACATCCGTCGAATCGAGAAGACGCTGGAGCGCTTCGGCGACCGCTTCATCAATCGCACCTTCACCGCCATCGAGCGCGAGCGGTCCGAGCGCAAGGTCAACGCCCAGGGCGGCCGGGCGGCCAGCTACGCCAAGCGGTTCGCGGCCAAGGAGGCCTGCGCCAAGGCCCTGGGCACCGGCGTGCCGCGCCGGGGCGTCCACTGGGCCGACATGGGCGTCATAAACCTGCGCAGCGGCAAACCGACCATGGCCCTGACCGGCGGGGCGGCGGCGCGCCTGGCCGAGCTCACGCCCGCGGGCATGGTCCCGGTGATCCACCTGTCCCTGACCGACGACCACCCCTACGCCCAGGCCTTCGTGATCATCGAGGCGGTTCCGGGCTAAGGGGCGCGTGATCGCAGTGCGTCCTTCGACACGCCGCTTCGCGGCTGCTCAGGAAGACGTGATTGGAGGGCCAACCTTCCACGTCATGCTGAGCAGCGCCGCAGGCGCGTGTCGAAGCACGCAGGACGACGGCGGGCTCACCGTCCATCGCCGGCCCGAACCAGTCGGGCGATGACGGTCGGGATGGGTGGATAGCTTGCACCCCCACCTCGCCATGAAAGCGAGTTAACACGCGCGGGTGCCAAAGTTATCGTACAACCCACTCCACCGGGCGGGGGCCCGCATCCGTAAAGAGAGCGCGCCGCCATGACCGACGTCGCCAACAAGCCGTCCGAAACGCAGCCGGGGGAGACGCCCGAGCCACGGGGCGAGGCCGTCAGGGAACTGATCGACATCGCCAAGACCGTCGCCTGGGCCCTGGCCATCGCCATGATCCTGCGGATCTTCCTGTTCCAGCCCTTCACCATCCCGTCGAGCTCGATGAAGCCCAACCTGCTGATCGGCGACTATGTGATCGTGTCGAAGTTCAGCTACGGCTACAGCAAGAACTCGATCCCGTTCAGCCCGCCGCTGTTCAAGGGGCGCATCCTCGGCGGCGAGCCGGAGCGCGGCGACGTCATCGTGTTCAAGACGCCGGCCGAGGGCCACAAGGACCTGATCAAGCGCCTGATCGGCGTGCCCGGAGACCGGATCCAGGTCATCGGCGGCGCCCTGCACGTCAACGGCCAGGCGCTGAAGCGCGTGGCGGACGGCAAGGGGGAGACCCGCTCCTGCCCCAACGGCGCTGTGCCCACCCGCTGGCTGGAAACCAACAGCGTCGGCCGCACCTACGCCACCTATGACTGCGGTCGCGGCCGGCTGGATGACACCGACGTCTTCCTGGTGCCGGACGGCCACTACTTCTTCATGGGCGACAACCGCGACAACTCCATCGACAGCCGGGTGATTCCCCAGGTGGGCGGCGTCGGCTTCGTTCCGGCCGAGAATCTGGTCGGCAAGGCCGAGACGGTGTTGATCTCCTGGAACATCGGCGCGGCGCTGTTCAAGCCGTGGACGTGGCTGGATCTGCGCTGGGGCCGCAGCTTTCACTCGCTGAAGGCGCCGACCGAGCCCGCCGCCAATACGCCATGAAGGCGAGTATACAGGCGCCGTGCTTGCCCGTGTCGTAATGGGAGACTAACCAGACACGGGATAGCTGATCCGCGTCATTCGAAGAGAAAAGGGCCGCGCGCCGACATGACCGACGCCGCCGATACGCCGACGGAAACCGAAACCCCGCCCGCGACCGTCAGGAACGGCGCGGTCGAGGAGACGATCGAGATCGTCAAGACCGTCGTCTACGCCCTGCTGATCGCGCTGTTCCTGCGCGTCTTTCTGTTCCAGCCGTTCACGATCCCGTCGGCCTCGATGGAGCCGAACCTGCTGAAGGGCGACTACATCATCGTCAGCAAGTTCAGCTACGGCTACAGCCGCCACTCCGCGCCGTTCAGCCCGGCGCTGTTCGAGGGGCGGATCTTCGGAAGCACGCCCGATCGCGGCGACATCATCGTCTTCAAGCTGCCGACCGATAACCGCACCGACTACATCAAGCGCCTCGTCGGCCTGCCCGGCGACCGGGTGCAGGTGAAGGGCGGCGTGCTGTTCATCAACGAAAAGCCCGTGCCCCGCGCCTCCGAAGGCCCCGGCGCGACCGGCGTCTGCTGGAGCGGCGCCCAGGTCGAGCGCTTCCGCGAGACCAGCCCCGAGGGCCGTCCCTACAAGACCTATGATTGCGGTCCGCGCGGCGACCTGGACGACACCCAGGTGTTCCTGGTGCCGGCCGGCCACTACTTCTTCATGGGCGACAACCGCGACAACTCGGCCGACAGCCGCGCCGACGTCGGCTTCGTCCCGGCCGAGAACCTGGTCGGCAAGGCGCAGATCATCCTGCTGTCCTGGAACGGCGAGGCCTCGCTGTTCAAGCCCTGGACCTGGGTGCTGGACGCCCGGCCGAGCCGGTTCTTCAACATCCTGAAATGAACGCCCGGCTCTCGGCCGTCGAGGCGCTGGAGCAGCGTATCGGCCACAGCTTCGCCGACCGCGACCTGCTGGAGCGGGCCCTGACCCACGCCAGCGTCGGCGACGGCGCCCGCAAGGTGCGCCACAACGAGCGGCTGGAGTTCCTCGGCGACCGGGTGCTGAACCTGTTGGCGGCCGAGCGCTTGCTGGCGCTGGATCCCGACGCCAAGGAGGGCGTCCTGTCGCCCCGGCTGGCGGCGCTGGTCAACGGCAAGGCCTGCGCTCGGGTGGCCCGCCGCATCGGCCTGGCCCAGGCGCTGCGGCTGTCGGGCTCGGCCAGCAAGATCGGCGCGCGCGAGAGCGACGGCGTGCTGGGCGACGCCTGCGAGGCGCTGATGGCGGCCCTCTTCATCGACGGCGGCCTCGACACCGCCCGCGCCTTCTTCCTCGAGGCCTGGGCCGAGGAGTTCGCCGACCCGTCGCCGGCCCGGGGCCGCGACCCCAAGACCCAGCTGCAGGAATGGGCCCAGGCGAGAGGGCTTCCGCTGCCCCGCTACGAGGTCATAGGCCGCACCGGCCCCGACCACGCGCCCAGCTTCAGGGTCGCGGTGCATATCGAGGGCTACGCCGCCGAGGACGCCGAAGGCCGTTCCCGCCAGGACGCCGAAAAGTCCGCCGCCCTGCAGATGCTGCTGCGGCGGGAGGGGACGGCGTAGTCTTGGGGACATGTACTTCAGTACGTGTCCCCCTCGGCTTGAAGCGGCCGGGGACACGCACTGAAGTGCATGTCCCCGGCGCCTGTGCTACACGCCCGCGCAATGACTGAAACCACCCCCACCCGCGCGGGCTTCGCCGCCATCATCGGCGCCCCCAACGCCGGCAAGTCCACCCTGACCAACCGCCTCGTCGGCGCCAAGGTCTCCATCGTCACCCAGAAGGTCCAGACGACGCGCTTTCCCGTGCGCGGCGTGGCCATGCATGACAACGCCCAGATCGTGCTCGTCGACACGCCTGGCATCTTCAAGCCGCGCCGCCGGCTCGACCGCGCCATGGTCCGTTCGGCCTGGGCCGGGGCCGAGGACGCCGAGGCCGTCGTGCACCTGGTCGATGTCCAGGCCGAGCTGGCCGTCCAGGACGGCACCGCCAAGGGCGCCGACAAGAAGGCCATCGAGGACGTCCGCTCCATCGTCCACGGCCTGCAGGGCGCCCGCCGCAAGGCCATCCTGGCCCTGAACAAGATCGACGGCGTCAAGCGCGAGCGGATGCTGGCCGTGGCCAAGGACCTGTTCGACACCGGCGTCTACGACGAGGTGTTCATGATCTCCGCCGCCACCGGCGCCGGGGTCGACGACCTCAAGGCCCGGCTGGCCGCCCTGATGCCGGAGGGGCCCTGGCTCTATCCGGAGGACCAGACCGCCGACCTGCCCGTGCGCCTGCTGGCCGCCGAGATCACCCGCGAGAAGATCTACCTGCGGGTCCACGAGGAGCTGCCCTACGCCGCCAGCGTCGAGACCCACGCCTTCGAGGAGCGCGCCGACGGCTCGCTGCGCATCGAGCAGACCATCCTGGTCGAGCGCGAGGGCCAGCGCGCCATCATCATCGGCGCCAACGGCCAGACCTTGAAGTGGATCGGCTCGGCCGCCCGCGAGGAACTGACCGACCTGCTCGAGCGCAAGGTGCACCTGTTCCTGCACGTCAAGGTCCGCGAGACCTGGGCCGAGGAACGCGGCACCTACGAAGGCATGGGCCTGGACTTCGACGTCTGATTTCAGGGGACAGTTCCCATCCTGTCATCCCGGCCGTAGCGTAGCGAAGAGCCGGGACCCAGAAGGCGGGCGCACGGCATTGGCTGGGTCCCGGATCG
>JAUSPV010000171.1 GCA_030652755.1 Caulobacter sp.
CGCCGCTTCCAGAAGGTGCTGGTCGACGAGCCCAGCGTCGAATCGACGATTGCGATCCTGCGCGGCCTGCAGGAGCGCTACGAGCTGCACCATGGCGTCAACATTACCGATCCGGCGATCATCGCTGCCGCCGAATTGAGCCATCGTTACATCACCGACCGCTTCCTGCCCGACAAGGCCATCGACCTGATCGACGAGGCCGGCTCGCGCGTCCGCATGGCCGTCGACTCCAAGCCCGAGGAGCTGGACGAGATCGACCGCCGGCTGGTGCAGCTGAAGATCGAGCGCGAGGCCCTCCGGAAGGAGACCGACGCGGCCAGCAAGCAGCGGCTGGAGAACCTCGACGAGGAGATCGTCGAGCTGCAGGCCGCCTCCGACGAGATGACCGCCCGCTGGAAGGCCGAGAAGGAGAAGGTCGGCGGCGCCGCCCAGACCCGCGAGGCTCTCGACCGGCTGCGCGCCGAACTGGCCGTGGCCCAGCGGCAGGGCGACTTCGCCCGCGCCGGCCAGATCCAGTACGGCGAGATCCCGGACCTCGAAAAGCGTCTGGCCGAGGAGGAATCCAAGGCCGGCGACGAAGGCGGCGAGCGCCCCCTGACCCCCGAGGTCGTCGACGCCGAGCAGATCGCCGCCGTGGTCAGCCGCTGGACCGGCGTGCCGGTCGAGAAGATGCTCGAGGGCGAGCGCGACAAGCTGCTGAAGATGGAAGACAGCCTGCGCGGCCGCGTGGTCGGTCAGGAAGAGGCCCTGCTCGCCGTCTCCGACGCCGTGCGCCGGGCCCGCGCCGGCCTGAAGGACCCCGGCCGCCCGATCGGCTCGTTCCTCTTCCTGGGCCCGACGGGCGTGGGCAAGACCGAGCTGACCAAGGCCCTGGCCGAATTCATGTTCGACGACGAGGCGGCGATTACCCGCCTCGACATGAGCGAGTACATGGAAAAGCACAGCGTCAGCCGCATGATCGGGGCTCCCCCCGGCTATGTCGGCTATGACGAGGGCGGCGCCCTGACCGAGGCCGTGCGTCGCCGGCCCTACCAGGTCGTGCTGTTCGACGAGGTCGAGAAGGC
>JAUSPV010000175.1 GCA_030652755.1 Caulobacter sp.
CCACGCGCTTGCCCTTGAACAGCGGGCCGTCACAGTGCGGGCAGTAGGCGACGCCCTTGTTGCGGTACTCTTCCTCGCCGGGCACGCCCATCTGCCGCCAGCGGGCGCCGGTGGCGAGGATCACCGTCCGGGAGGCCAGCCGCGCGCCGTTCTCCAGCTCGACCGTGACCAGTCCGCCGGGTGTCGAGGCCGGGACCAGCTTGACCGCCTTCTGCAGGGTCATGACGTCGACGTCGTAGTCCTTCACATGCTGCTCGAGACCGGAGACCAGCTTCGGCCCTTCCGTGTGCGGCACGGAGATGAAGTTCTCGATGGCCATGGTGTCCAGCACCTGGCCGCCGAAGCGCTCGGCCGCCAGGCCGGTGCGGATGCCCTTGCGGGCGGCGTAGATGGCCGAGGCCGCGCCGGCCGGGCCGCCGCCGATGATCAGCACCTCGAACGGGTCCTTGGCCTTCAGCTTCTCGGCGTCGCGGGCGGCCGCTCCGGTGTCGAGTTTGGCCAGGATCTGCTCCAGGCTCATGCGGCCCTGGCCGAAGGCCTCGCCGTTCAGCAGAATGGTCGGCACGGCCATGACCTGGCGCGCCTCGACCTCGGCCTGGAACAGGGCGCCGTCGATGGCCACGTGGCTGATCTTCGGGTTCAGCGCCGCCATGGTGTTGAGCGCCTGCACCACGTCGGGGCAGTTCTGGCAGGACTGGGAGAAATAGGTCTCGAAGCGGAACGGCCCCTCCAGGGCGCGGATCTGCTCGACCAGCTCGGCCTCGATGCGCGGCGGGTGGCCGCCGACGTGCAGCAGGGCCAGCACCAACGAAGTGAACTCGTGGCCGAGCGGCAGGCCGGCGAAGCGGACGTCGGCGTCGCCGGCGGCGCGGGTGATGGCGAAGGACGGCGTGCGCGCGTCAGCGCCGGTCAGGTCCAGCCTGACCTTGTCGGAGGTCGACGCGACATCTTCCAGCAGCGCCAGCATGTCCGTGGACCCCTGGCCCTCGCCGAGCGTCGCGACCAGCGTGATCGGCTCGCGCAGGTTCTGCAGGTAGGCGGTCAGCTGGGTCTTGAGGGCGGCGTCCAACATGTCGGCTCCGGGGGACTTTGAAACTCGGGGGGTGGCGCGGCGCCGCTCCGATGAGCGGCGCCGGCCGGGGCAGTCGGGGTCGTTAGATCTTGCCGACGAGGTCGAGCGAAGGCGCGAGGGTCTTCTCGCCTTCTTCCCACTTGGCCGGGCAGACTTCGCCCGGGTGCGAGGCGACGTACTGGGCGGCCTTGACCTTGCGCAGCAGTTCGGCGGCGTTGCGGCCGATGCCCTCGGCGGTGACTTCCATGAACTGGATGACGCCTTGCGGGTCGACCACGAAGGTGCCGCGGTCAGCCAGGCCCTGGCCTTCGCGCATCATGCCGAAGTTGTTGGTGACCACGCCCGAGGGGTCGCCGATCATCGTGTAGCGGATCTTGCCGATGGCCGGCGAGCTGTCGTGCCAGGCCTTGTGCGAGAAGTGGGTGTCGGTGGACACCGAGTAGACCTCGACGCCCATCTTCTGGAACGTGTCGTAGTTGTCTTCCAGGTCTTCCAGTTCGGTCGGGCAGACGAAGGTGAAGTCGGCCGGGTAGAAGAACACGATCGACCACTTGCCGCGCAGGTCGGCGTCGCTGACCTCGACGAACTTGCCGCCCTTGTAGGCTTGGGCGGTGAAGGGTTTGATTTCGGTGTTGATGAGGGACATGCCGCACTCCGTGAATGGCGAGGCGTTGGATTTAGCCGGGCCCGGCCGATAAAGGAAATTGATTTAATCGCATCGTAGCATAGAGCCGCCCTATATCGCGCTGCGATGCGGTATCGCCGGTCGGGTCGGACGGCGCGGCAGGGCGCTTCCCCCGTCCGCGAGGGGTGCTAAACAGCGCTCAGCAGCCGCCCGGACACAGCCCCATGACCGCCGACGATCAGAAACGCATCTCCGGCGAGGCCGCCGCGCAGCTGGTCGAGGCCGGCATGGTGGTGGGGCTGGGCACCGGCTCGACGGCGGCCTGGTTCGTCAAGGCGCTGGCGGCGCGGGGCCTCGACGTCCGCGGCGTGCCCACCTCCGAAGCCACCGCCAACCTGGCCCGCGAGCTGGGCATGACCCTCTCCAGCCTGGACGACGTGAAATCCATCGACCTGACTGTCGACGGCGCCGACGAGATCGGCCCGGGCCTGTCGCTGATCAAGGGCGGCGGCGCGGCCCTGCTGCGCGAGAAGCTGGTGTGGGAGGCGAGCGCCCGCTGTGTCGTCATCGCCGACGCGGCCAAGCATGTGAAGGCGCTGGGGGCGTTCAAGCTGCCGATCGAGGTGGTGCGCTTTGGCCACCCCCACACCGGCCGGCGGCTGGCCGACATCGCCGCCGAGTTCGACCTGCCTCCGCCGCGCCTGCGCACCGCCGAGCGCGGCGTGGTCGTCACCGACGGCGGCAACGTCATCTACGACATGGCCTCGGGCGTCATCGCCGATCCCGCCGCCCTGGCCGGGGCGCTCAAGAGCGTCACCGGCGTGGTCGACCACGGCCTGTTCCTCGACCTCGCCGACGAGGCCCTGATCGGGACGGACGACGGCATCCTGCGCCTGCACCCCTGAGGTCAGGCCGCCTCGATGCTCAGCTCTATGCGGTGACCGAGCGCGGCGAACGCCGCCTCAAGCTGATCGAGGCGGGAGGCATGATCCAGCCGGAACAGACGGTCGACCTGCTCCCGGTGCCAGCCCAGCCGTCGGCAGAGATCAGCCCGGGTGATGCCTTGCCGGGCGAGCGTCTGGTAGAGCGACACCTTGATCGCCGTCAGGGCGTTGAGAAAGACATAGGTCTTGCCGGCGCGAACCGCGTCGGACAGCGGCGCGATCTCCCGGCCATCGGCGATCCGGGCGGCCAGGGCCTCCTCGACGGCCAGGTGGGCGGCGCGCAGGGCGCCGTCGTGATCGTCCCCGAAGGTGGTCAGCTCCGGCAAGGCGGGGCAGGTGACGAGCAGGGTTCCATTGTCATCCGGCGTCAGGTCGATCTGAAAAGCAGCCATCACTTCAATCCCAGGTCCTTCTTGATCTTGTTGACGAGGCCGGTTCCGAGTTCCTTCCGACCGCCATGCATCGGCAGCTGGGATACCTGCTCGCCGCGTCGGACCGTCAGGTGCCCCGATCCGCCCCGATGGGTCTCGAACGTGCAGCCCCGGGCGGCCAGCCATCTCTTGAATTCACCGGCGTTCATGCCACATAACGTGCGTCACACTTCTGTTGAAGTCAACACATCTGTAGATACTCGGAGCCCCCGATGGCCACCTACGACTACGACCTCTTCGTCATCGGCGCCGGATCGGGCGGGGTGCGGGCCTCGCGGCTGGCGGCGATGAGCGGCGCGCGCGTCGCCGTGGCCGAGGAGCACCGGGTCGGCGGCACCTGCGTGATCCGCGGCTGCGTGCCCAAGAAGTTCATGGTCTACGCCAGCGAGTTCTCAAACCAGGTCAAGACCGCCCGCGGCTTCGGCTGGACGGTGCCGGAGCCCACCTTCGACTGGCCGACCTTCCGCCAGGCGATGGAGATCGAGGTCGCCCGCCTGTCGGGCATCTATGTCACCAACCTGCAGAAGGCCGGCGCCGAACTGATCCACAAACGCGCCGTGGTGAAGGACGCCCACACCGTCGAGATCGTCGGGGAGGACCGCACGGTCACGGCCGGCAAGATCCTGATCGCCACCGGCGGCCGGGTGACGGTTCCGGACCTGCCGGGCATCGAGCACGCCATCACCTCCAACGAGGCCTTCCATCTCGACAGGCTGCCCGAGAGCATCCTGGTGGTCGGCGGCGGCTACATCGCCGTGGAGTTCGCCGGCATCTTCGCGGGCCTCGGCAGCCAGGTGACGCTGCTCTATCGCGGCCCCAACATCCTGCGCGGCTTCGACGACGACGTCCGCAGCCACCTGGCCGGCGAGCTGGAGCGGCGGGGGATCAAGGTCGTCCTCGGCTGCGAGCACGACAGCCTGGAGAAGACCGACGCCGGCATCGTCAGCACCCTGAACAACGGCATGACCTTCACCACCGAGCAGGTGATGTTCGCCACCGGCCGCGAGCCCTATGTAGAGGGTCTGGGCCTGGAAAACGCCGGCGTCGAACTGAACGCGCGCGGCGCGGTCAAGGTCGATGCCTACTCGAAGACCAGTGTCGACAGCATCTGGGCCGTCGGCGACGTCACCGACCGCATGAACCTGACCCCCGTCGCCATCCGCGAGGGCGCCGCCTTCGCCGAGACCGAGTTCAGGGGCCACCCGACGACCTTCGACCACGACACCATCGCCACGGCGGTGTTCTCCCAGCCGCCGATCGGCACGGTGGGCCTGGGCGAGGGTGAGGCTCGCAAGGCCTTCGGTCCGATCGACGTCTACCGCGCCGTCTTCCGCCCGATGAAGGTCACCTTCTACGGCGGCGAGGAACGCACCCTGATGAAGCTGCTGGTCCGCGCCGACACCCAGCAGGTCGTCGGCGTCCACATCGTCGGCCCCGACGCCCCGGAGATGATCCAGATGGCCGCCATCGCCGTGAAGATGGGCGTCACCAAACAGCAGTGGGACTCCACCTGCGCCGTCCACCCTACCGCGGCGGAGGAGCTGGTGACCATGCGCGAGAAGTACCTGCCGGCGGATCTGGGGGCGGTGGGGTAGGAGTCGGAGCGATCAGGGTGCGACAGGGCCGGCAATCCGTCGCCATTCCAGCACCTCGGTCGTGGTCTGTGTTTCCGTCCTCGTCCCGGGACCTATCACCGACGGCCCGGTGGTCGTCAGGGTCGTGACCTTGGTCCGTCGCAGGGTGCGGCCTGCGGGGTCGGTCTCGAAGGTGATCCTTATCGTCCCTGAGACGGCGTCGCTTGCCCGGGTCCTGAGCGCTGCATCAAGCGTCACCGGCTTGCGCGTGATCTCGCCGACGACGACGTCCGACTCGGCGCGCGCCTTGCGAACGGCCTCGGGATCGATTGCCAGATCGGCGACGAGGGTTGCGCTCGCCCCGGTCTTCGATTTGGGAGTCAGGGCACCCGGCTTGATCGCCACCGGATCTCGGATCAGGACGCCTACGGTAAGGTCGTCCGGCCCTGGATCAAAGGCATCAAGCGTCGCGATCACGGACTCCGGGTCGCATTCGACCTTGAAGGCGTTCCAGGTGAAGTACCACCGGCCGCAGGCCTCGCGGGGCAGGTCGCCCGCTTTCAGCCAAGCCGTCACCCGCGCTTCCAGCTCCGACCGGTTGAGCAACTGCACGCGCCCGCTCGCTGGTCTAAGCACCCGCACAGGGAACTCCCATTGCCGCGCGCGGTCCTCCGCCGGGGTGTCGGCCGGCAAGTCGTATTCCAAATCCACGCCCGCGTCGGTTCGCCCGATCACGCGTACGGCGAGGACGTCCCTGTCGAACGAACTGCCGCTGGAGCCGTCGTTCGTGGCGCTCTCCATCCGGCTCTCGCGCCGAATCTCGAACACTTCGCCGGGCCGGTAGTCGGGTGCGGCTAGCGCGATGGCGGGCAGAAGGGCGGCCGCTAATGCCCACAGCCGTATCGTCGAACGCACCACCCGCCTCCTTGACAACTTCTGGTCGCAGGTTCGGCTAGGTCGGGGCGGAGCGCAAGGAGCGAGGGCAGTTCGTTTCGTCCCCATCTGGCTTACCCATTCGTCATCCTCGGGCTTGTCCCGAGGACCCCTCGTTCAGCTTCACCGTGCGAGGGTGATCTTCGCCGCACCTGCGACCGACAAAGGGGTCCTCGCCACAAGGGCGAGGATGACGGAGCTTTGGAACCTCAGACCAGTCGCGGCCCCGGAACCCAGTCGGCGATCTGGGGATAGAGGTCGTCCCAGCGGGGGTTGTCGCGCTCGATCAGGTTGATCTTCCACTGCCGCGGCCAACGCTTCAGGGATTTCTCCCGCTGGATCGCTCCGATCATGCGTTCGCGGGGTTCGTACCAGACCAGGCGGGTGAGGCCGTGCCTGCGGGTGAAGCCGGGGAAGACGCCCTCGCGGTGTTTCACGATCCGGCTGAGGAAGGTACTGGTCACGCCGATGTAGATCGTGCCGCGATAGCGGTCGGCCATCATGTACACCGCGATGAAGCTCTGTGATGTAACCATGGGTTTATGTTGAGCGAAGCTCGCGCAATGCTCAACCCAAGATCGTCATCCTCGCCCTTGTGGCGAGGACCCCTGTTTCGGTTCGCAGGTGAGAGTGTGATCATGCTCTCACGCATGCGCCAT
>JAUSPV010000183.1 GCA_030652755.1 Caulobacter sp.
CTCACCTGCGAACCGACACAGGGGTCCTCGCCACGAGGGCGAGGATGACGGTGGTTGGAGGGCCACGAACTGGACATCCCGCCCCATCGCGCCTAGAAGCCCGCCCTTGTTTTCGCCCGCCCCGGGTTCGATCCCCGCCGCCGGCCAGAGGTAGACCGCCATGTCACGCGCCAGTCCCAAGCACGGCAAATCCCGCCACGCGGCCCCGTCCGGCCCGACCCAGCGCCAGCTGCGCGCCGGGGAGCTCATCCGCCACGCCCTGGTCGAGATCATGCGCGAGGAGGAGATGGACGATCCCGCCCTCGCCGGGATCTCGGTCACCGTCTCGGAAGTGCGGATGAGTCCGGACCTCAAGCACGCCATCTGTTTCGTCGAGCCGCTGGGGGCCGGGGTCACCGGCGCGGCGACGGCCGAGATGGTCTCGGCGCTGAACAAGGCCGCCAAGTTCCTGCGCGGGCGCCTCGGCCGTCACATCGACATGCGCTTCACGCCGGACCTGAAGTTCTTCCACGACGACAGCTTCAACCACGCCGCCCGCATCAACAGCCTGTTCGACAACCCCCGCGTCCGGGCCGACCTGGACGAGGACACGCCCCCCGACGGCGACGCCTGAGCATGGCCCGCCGCAAGAAGGGTGACGCCGTCTCGGGCTGGGTGTGCCTGGACAAGCCCTACGACTTCGGCTCGACCCAGGCCGTGGGCCGGGTGCGCTGGCTGTTCAACGCCCAGAAGGCCGGCCACGCCGGCACCCTGGACCCGCTGGCCACCGGCGTGCTGCCCATCGCGCTGGGCGAGGCGACCAAGACCGTCCCGTTCATGATGGACGCCGACAAGGCCTATCGCTTCATGATCGAGTGGGGCCGCTCGACCACCACCCTGGACCGCGAGGGCGAGACCACCGGGACCTCCGACGTGCGCCCGACGGTGGCCCAGGTCGAGGCCGCCCTGCCCGCCTTCGTCGGCGAGATCCAGCAGATCCCGCCGCAGTATTCGGCCATCAAGGTCGACGGCGAACGCGCCTATGACCTGGCCCGGGCCGGCGAGGCGTTCGAGCTGCAGCCGCGCGCGGTCGTGGTCCATGCCGCCCGGGTCAGCGCCGCCCCTGACGCCGACCATGTCGAGATCGAGGTCGAGTGCGGCAAGGGCACCTACGTCCGCTCCATCGTCCGCGACCTGGCGGCCGCCCTGGGAGCGGAGGCGCACGTCAGCGCGCTACGCCGGACGCGGGTCGGACCGTTCGGGGAAGATCGTGCGATTCTGCTGGAAAATCTGGAAGATATGAGCCATAAGGCCGCGCTTCCGGAGGTATTGCTCCCGGTCGAGACCGCGCTGGACGACATCCCGGCGCTGGCCGTGACCGCGGAGGACGCCTTCCGGCTGGCGCAGGGAAGACCCATCGTTCTCGTTCCCCGACAGGTCGAAAACCTCAAGGCCCGCCTCACCGGCGGCTCGCGACTGGTTTCGGCGATGGACGGAGACAGGCTGGTGGCCCTCGCCGAGATGCGCGCGGGAAAGCTCAATCCCGTCCGGGTCTTTCTTCAAGCCTGAGCGGAGACCACACGATGTCGATCACTCTCGAGCGCAAAGCCGCGCTCATTACTGAACACGGCCGTACCCCCAACGACACCGGCAGCGCCGAGGTCCAGGTCGCGATCCTCACCGAGCGCATCGCCAACCTGACCGAGCACTTCAAGTCCCACAAGAAGGACAACCACAGCCGTCGTGGCCTTCTGCTCATGGTTTCGCAGCGCCGTTCGCTGCTCGACCACCTCAAGAAATCCGACGTCGCGCGCTACCAGGCGATCATCGAGAAGCTGGGCCTGCGCCGCTAGGCACACCAATCCGTCGGGGCGGGACCTTATCCAGGGTCCCGCCCCGATGCTTATCCGCCGAAGGTTCCTCCAGGCCTTGGAACCGCCGGCGCGAAGTCCCCGGACTTCTGACGTACGAACGAGGGTTCAAACGAAATCCTCATCAGGCCTGACATCTGGAGAGGATTTCGGAAACGACACCTGTCCGCCCCCGCGGGAATACGCCCTCGGGACACGAGAGAAAGACCCTCAATGTTCGATATCAAACGCAAGACCATCGAGTGGGGCGGCAAGACGCTCACGCTCGAAACCGGCCGCATCGCCCGTCAGGCTGACGGCGCCGTTCTGGCCACCATGGGCGAAACCGTCGTCCTGGCCACCGCCGTGTTCGCCAAGACCCAGAAGCCGGGACAGGACTTCTTCCCGCTGACGGTCAACTACCAGGAAAAGACCTTCGCCGCCGGCAAGATCCCGGGCGGCTTCTTCAAGCGTGAAGGCCGTCCGTCGGAGAAGGAGACCCTGGTCTCCCGCCTGATCGACCGTCCGATCCGCCCGCTGTTCGTCAAGGGCTTCAAGAACGAAGTCCAGGTCGTCGTCACCGTTCTGCAGCACGACCTCGAGAACGACCCCGACATGCTGGCCATGGTCGCCGCCTCGGCCGCCCTGGTCATCTCGGGCGCCCCGTTCATGGGCCCGATCGGCGCCGCGCGCGTCGGGTACATCAACGGCGAGTACGTGCTGAACCCCACCGTCGACGAACTGAAAGAGTCGAAGATGGACCTGGTCGTGGCCGGCACCGCCGACGCGGTCATGATGGTCGAGTCCGAGATCCAGGAACTCGACGAAGAGATCGTCCTGGGCGGCATCAAGTTCGCCCATGAAGGCATCCAGCCGGTGATCGACGCGATCATCGACCTGGCCGAGCACGCCGCCAAGGAGCCGTTCGACTTCGCCGTCGACGACACCGACGCCATCAAGGCGGAAATGAAGACCCTGGTCGGCGCCGACATCATCGCCGGCTACAAGATCCAGAAGAAGCAGGACCGCTACGAAGCGATCGGCGCCGCCAGGAAGAAGGCCATCGCGGCCCTCGGCAAGAGCGAAGCCAATCCCGACGGGACCGATCCGCTGAAGCTGGGCGGCGTGTTCAAGGAACTGGAAGCCGACGTCGTGCGTCGCGCCATCCTCGACACCGGCATCCGCATCGACGGCCGCGACGTGAAGACCGTGCGTCCGATCATCGGTGAAGTCGGCGTCCTGCCGCGCACCCACGGTTCGGCCCTGTTCACCCGCGGCGAAACCCAGGCCCTGGTCGTGGCCACCCTGGGCACCGGCGATGACGAGCAGTTCGTCGACGCCCTGGAAGGCACCTACAAGGAATCCTTCCTGCTGCACTACAACTTCCCCCCCTACAGCGTCGGTGAAACCGGCCGCATGGGCACGCCCGGCCGCCGCGAAGTCGGCCACGGCAAGCTCGCCTGGCGCGCCATCCGCCCGATGCTGCCGAGCAAGGAAGACTTCCCCTACACGATCCGCCTGGTCTCCGAGATCACCGAGTCCAATGGCTCGTCCTCGATGGCCACGGTCTGCGGCGGCTCGCTGGCCATGATGGACGCGGGCGTTCCGCTGATCCGTCCGGTCAGCGGCATCGCCATGGGCCTAATCCTGGAATCGGACGGCTTCGCGGTCCTGTCGGACATCCTGGGTGACGAAGATCACCTGGGCGACATGGACTTCAAGGTCGCCGGCACCAGCGACGGCATCACCTCGCTGCAGATGGACATCAAGATCTCGGGCATCACGCTCGACATCATGGAAAAGGCCCTCGCCCAGGCGAAGGAAGGCCGCGACCACATCCTCGGCGAGATGAACAAGGCCATGGACGCGCCGCGCGCCGAGCTCGGTGAGTTCGCGCCCAAGATCGAGACCATCAAGATCCCGGTCGACAAGATCCGTGAAGTGATCGGCACCGGCGGCAAGGTGATCCGCGAGATCGTCGCCGAAACCGGCGCCAAGGTGGACATCGGCGACGATGGCACCATCAAGATCGCGGCCTCGGAACAGTCCAAGATCGACGCGGCCAAGGACTGGATCAAGTCCATCGCCAGCGAGCCGGAACTGGGCGCCATCTACAACGGCAAGGTCGTGAAGGTCGTCGACTTCGGCGCCTTCGTGAACTTCTTCGGCGCCAAGGACGGCCTGGTCCACGTCAGCCAGATCAGCAACGAACGCGTGGCCCGCCCCGCCGACGTGCTGACCGAAGGCCAGATGGTCAAGGTGAAGCTGCTGGGCTTCGACGATCGCGGCAAGACCAAGCTGTCGATGAAGGTCGTCGATCAGGAGACGGGCGAAGACCTGTCGGCCAAGGCGACCGAAGAGGCGTAAGCCTTAGCGTCATCGCTGAAGATTGGGGGCGGTTCCGGCGAAGGGGCCGCCCTTTTTCTATGGGTCTCAGGTCAGCATGGTCGTGAACTCTGGCGGCGACGCCAGCGCGGCCTTCAACGCCACGAGGGCGCGAGTCGGGAACGGCTCCATGCCCCAAACCTGGGCGTACCCGGCGGTCCCCAACTCGCTCCAGATGCGGTCTGCGACCTGCTCGACCACCCGCGCGAAATCGTCGGGATCGCAGGCGGCCTCGAACTTGAGCTGACCCTCGGCCTCGGGGGCTTGCTCTGAGATGTCATAGAACCCAAGGATTCGTATGCGAAGGCCTTCTTGGCGGCCCTTAAGATCATCGAACCAATGGCGTTGGAACATCCACCGCCATTCCCTCGGCTCGCCGTCGAAGCTGATCGTCGCCACATTGTGGCCAGCGGCCATCAGCGTGGCGACCCGGATGAGATCGCCCAAGGCGTCAGTGCAATAGCTGACGCCACTCATCTCGAAAGCCTGGGCTCCGACCGTCAAACTGCAGTTGGCCCAACCCGCGCCTTCCAAGACGAAATCGAACTTCACGGCGTCGTTCACCAAACTTCCCCCAAACCCCATGCCGAGATCATCGCCGGGCGTTCCGGGTTGCTCAAGGGCGCTTCGCGTCGCGGAGCGATGGGCCGAAGGCCCACCCTTGACCAACCCGGCACGTCCGGCACCCTGACCTGCATGGGTTTTGGTGGTCGATCCTTCTCCTGGAGAAGGGTGACTCGAACGGGGACATGCACTTCGGTGCGTGTCCCCCGCCGCTTCGAGGGGTCCCCAACCCAAAACACCGTCATCCTCGCCCTTGTGACGAGGACCCCTGTTCAAGCTTCACTGTGAGCGCGTGATCGTTCGCTGCACCTGCGGCGGACATAGGGGTCCGCGGGACGAGCCCGAGGATGACGGGAGTGGGGGCGGCAACACCGGTGATGCGGTCGAGGAGCCACATCATCCCCCCTTTCGGGCGGCGAACACCGCCCGCCCCTCGCCCTAACATCCTCCCACCCGGAGGACTCCCATGCGTTTGCCGCTTCTCGCCGCCGCCCTGTCGCTCGCCCTGCCCATGGCCACCCCCGCCGCCGCCCAGACCCTCACCCCCGACTACTTCGCCATCGAGCGGTGCGCGGCGGCCTATCGGCGGCTGTCGCAGATCGATGGCGAGGCGCTGGACGGCTATCCCGGCAAGCCGCCGGTCTGGGAGCAGAAGACCCGGGCCGCCTTCGCCCGGCTCAAGGCGCGCGGCGAACAGCCCAACGACACCGAGATCTGGCTCGGCATCGGCCACGCCAACCTCAACTTCGAGGACGCCATTATCGCCGGGACGATGAAGCGGCCGGACTTCGTGAAACTGGCCATCGCCTGCACCGCGAAGTGGAAGTTCTGAACACGGTCAGCGCGGGGGGGACATGCACTTCAGTGCGTGTCCCCCGCCGCTGCAAGCCGCAGGGGACACGTACCGAAGACGGTACATGTCCCCG
>JAUSPV010000185.1 GCA_030652755.1 Caulobacter sp.
CGGGGACATGCACTTCAGTGCGTGTCCCCTGCCGCTTCAAAGCTGGTGGGGACACGTACCGAAGACGGTACATGTCCCCGACAACGCCTAGACCTCCCGCGCCCACTCGCGCACGTCTGCCACGAACAGGTCCGGCTCTTCCATCGCGGCGAAGTGGCCGCCGGTCTGCATGTCGGTCCAGCGGGTGATGTTGTAGGCGCGGTCGGCCCAGCTGCGCGGCGGAGCCTTGTAGAGCGCCTCACCCGGGAAGTTGGCGAAGGCGGTCGGGGTCTCGCAGCGCTGGCCCTCCATGGCCGCCACGCCGCCCTCTTCCATCAGGCCGCGGTAGTACCAGGCGCCGGTCGTGAAGCTGCCGGTCATCACATAGATCATGATGTTGGTCAGCAGCTGGTCGCGGGTGTAGGCGCCGATCAGCGGCTTCGTGCGCAGGTCGGACCAGTCGTAGAAGCGCTCCAGGATCCAGGCCGCCTGCCCGACCGGATTGCCGGCGCCGAGCCAGGCCAGCGACTGCGGCTTGGAGGCCTGCAGGCTGAAGTATGCGCCGAGCATCTGCATCATCATCTGGCTGTGCTGCAGCCAGGCGACCTCCTCCGGCGACTGCGGCCCCCCCTTGGGCCGAAAGCCGATCATGTTCAGGTGGATGGCCTTGGCGTGGGCGCCGTGGTCGAAGCCGATCCAGCTGGTCACCAGCCCGCCCCAGTCGCCGCCCTGGGCCAGATAGCTGTCGTAGCCGAGCACCTGCGTCATCAGGGTGTTGAACAGCTTCGCGGTCAGCCGCTGGCCGACCGGCCTCTTGGGCTTCGAGGAGAAGCCGAAGCCCGGCAGACTGGGGATCACCAGGTCGAACGCATCGGCCGGATCGCCGCCGATGCGCGACGGGAAGGCCAGCTTCTCGATGCTGGCCCAGAACTCGTAGTGGCTGCCCGGCCAGCCGTGGGTCAGCAGCAGAGGCCGCTTGCCGCCCGCCTCGCCGACGACGTGGACGAAGTGGATGTCGAAGTCCTCGACCCGCGCCGTGAACTGCGGAAAGCGGTTCAGCTCGGCCTGGGCCGCGCGCCAGTCGAACCTGTCCGACCAGTACGCACAGATCTCTTCCAGGAAGGTCGCGTCGCAGCCGTAGAGCCAGCCGTCCTCCACCGCCGGAGCCGGCGGCCAGGGGTAGTGCCGCACCTGGTCCAGCACCCGCCGCACATCGGCCTCGGCCCAGTCGACCTTGAAGGGTTTCGGTTCGGACATCGGAGGCTCCCGGCGGTGATGCGTTGCGTGGTTCGACACGCCGCTTCGCGGCTGCTCACCATGACAAGGGTGTTTGGCCTACAAACTCAGTCATCCTGAGCAGCGCTCGCAGAGCGCGTGTCGAAGGACGCACGGCTTCCCCCACGACCGTCAAGCCTTCGGCTTCAGCCCGCGCAGGATCGTGGCGAACGCTTCGCGCCGCATGGCCGAGGGATCAACCCGGGGCGAGACCTTGCCGGCCATCTGCAGCACCAGCCCGCCGTGCAGCGAGGCCCAGAGGATGTGGGCGATCATCTCCGGGTCGCCCTGCGCCTCGCCGGTGGCGACCAGGCCTTCGGCGTGGCGGATCAGCATCGCCCGCGCCCGGCTGGAGGCCTCGACCAGCTCGGGATAGTCGGCCTCGTTGGGTTGGGCGAAGTCGAACATCAGCCGGTAGGCGTCGGGATTGCCAAGGGCGAAGCGGACATAGGCCCGGCCGGTCGACTGCGAGCGGTCCAGGCCGTCGGCGCTGGCCGCCGTCGCCGCCTCCAGCGCCGAGGCGAACCGCGCGAAGCCGCTGGCCCTGACGGCGGCCAGGATGGCGTCCTTGTCCTTGAAGTAGCGGTAGGGCGTCATCGGCGAGACGCCCAGCGCCGACGCCAGCTGGCGCATGGTCACCCCGTCCGGCCCGTGCTCGGCGAACAGCCGCTCGGCGGCGGCGATCAGCCGCTCACGGAACTCGGCGACATCGGCATCGGAAAGCAGGCGGGGCATGAGTCGGAAAACTGTCGCTGGGTCTTGCTATGTCGAGCTTAGGTTTACAGTGTACGGCCTTCGCCGCAAGGGAGACAGCCATGACCACGCCAGCCTGGGACCTTCTGGTCGCCCGCAACGACCTGCACCGCACCGCGATCACGCCGGTTGCGCTGGCCGATCCCGCCGACGGCGAGGTGCTGTTCCGCGTCGAATCCTTCTCCCTGACGGCTAACAACATCACCTATGCGGTGGCCGGCGACCAGATCGGCTACTGGCAGTTCTTCCCCCGGCCGGACGGCTGGGGCTGCATCCCGACCTGGGGCTACGGCGTGGTCGAAAAGACCGCGCATCCGGACTTCAAGGTCGGCGAGCGGTTCTACGGCTACTGGCCGATGGGCAGCCACATGCCGGCCCGGCCCAAGCGCTCGCGGACCGGCTTTGTCGACACCGTCGACCACCGCGCCGCCCTGCCGCCGACCTACAATCAGTACGTCGTGGCGCCCGCCGACGCGCCGCACCAGGACGAACGGTCGCTGCTCAATCCGCTGTTCATGACCTCGTTCCTGATCGACGACCTGCTGGTCGACAACGGCGACTTCGGGGCCAGCACGGTGCTGCTCTCCAGCGCCTCCAGCCGCACGGCGCTGGGGCTGGCCTGGCTGCTCAAGCGGGCCGGCCGCACGCGGGTCGCGGGCCTGACCTCGCCGGGCAACAGGGCCTTCGTCGAGAGCCTCGGGATGTACGACGACGTCATCCTCTACGACGACATGCCCGCCGCGCCGGTCGAGACGCCGGTGGTGTTCGTCGACTTCGCCGGCGATCCGAAGGTGCTGGCCGCCGTCCACAACCGCTTCGCCGACGGCCTGGTCTACAGCTGCCTGGTCGGCCTGACCCACTGGGAAGCCGGACGCGGCGGCGGCGAGTTGCCGGGTCCCAAGCCGATCTTCTTCTTCGCGCCCGACCGGGTGGTGAAGCGTCGCCAGGACTGGGGCCCCGGGGGGCTGGAGGCCCGCTACGGCGAAGCCTGGGACGGCTTCGTCGCCGACACGCCGCGCTGGCTGACCCTGCAGCATCACCGCGGCCCTGAGGGGGTCCAGGCCGCGTTCCTGTCGGCGCTCGACGGCAAGACGCCGTCGAGTGTCGGGGTGATCTGCCGGCCGTAGCGCCCCCTCCCCGTCATCGTCGGACTTGTTCCGACGACCCATGAACACGAACAGACAGGATGAGGCGCGGTGTTTCAGCCGCGCTCCATTCGGCTCGCGCATCACGCAT
>JAUSPV010000189.1 GCA_030652755.1 Caulobacter sp.
CGGGGACACACACTCTTTATCGATATTCGATTGGTTGCTTATCGACGAAGCCTGCGCACCCCGTCCAGCTGCACCCCGGCCAGCCAGCCTCGCGCGCAAAACCCCTTGACTCAACCGGAACAAAGCGCGAACAATCCCGCACTCAAACGGAGGCTGAACCGATGGGCAGGATGGCCCGGTTGGTCGTGCCCGGCGCGCCGCACCATGTGACCCAGCGCGGCAACCGGCGGCAGGCGACCTTCTTCGGCGAGGGCGATTATCTCGCCTGGCTGGCGCTGGCGGCGGAGGCCTTCGCGGCGGCGCGGGTGTCGGTCTGGGCCTACTGCCTGATGCCCAACCATATCCATGTGATCGCCGCGCCCGAGGGGGAGGACGGCCTCGCGCGGGCGTTCGGGGCGACCAATGTGCGCTACACCCGGATGATCAACGGGCGCGAGCGCTGGACCGGCTATCTGTGGCAGGGGCGGTTCGCGTCGTTTCCGATGGACGAGGACTATCTGCGCCAGTGCGTGCGCTACGTGGGCCTCAACCCCGTGCGGGCCGGGCTGGTCGCGCGGGCCGTCGACTGGCCGTGGTCGAGCGTGCGGGCGCATCTGGACGGCCGGCCGGACCCGCTGCTCGACCCAGAGCCGGTATCACGACTGCTGGCCGGGGAAGGGCCGGGCTTCTTCGACGTCGATCTGGCCGAGGAGGGGCGGCGCAGGCTGCGCAGGGCCAGTCGCGACGGGCGACCGCTCGGGGCCGGCGACTGGATCAAGGCGCTGGAGGCGACCAGCGGCCGGGTGCTGACGACTCCGCCGCGCGGGCGACCGCCGCTAAAGGGGGACACACACTCATTTGCTCGCAAATGCGTGTGTGTCCCCCTTTAGCTCGCGCGCTAGATGGCGAACATCCGCCGCCCCCAGACCCGAGGATCTCCCCATGCCCCTGACCGATCAGCGCGTCGCCATCATCGGCGCCGGCCTCGCGGGCCTGGCCTGCGGCGCGCGGCTGGGCGAGGGCGGGGTCGCGGTCTCGCTGTTCGACAAGGCGCGCGGCCCCGGCGGCCGGATGTCGGTGCGGCGGATCGCGACGCCGCTGGGCGAGGCCGCCTTCGACCATGGGGCCCAGTATTTCACGGTGCGAGGGGCCTCGTTCCGGGACCAGGTGGCGCGGTGGGCGGCGGACGGCGTCGTCGCGCCCTGGCCCGCCGCCGGCCCGGAAGCCTGGGTCGGGGTTCCGGGCATGAACGCGCCGGTGCGGGCGCTGGCCGCAGGCCGCGACGTCGCCTGGGGTTCGCAGGTCGAGGCGCTGGCGCGGGACGGGGCGGGCTGGCGGCTGCGCGCGGGCGAGGGCCCTGGCGAGCGGTTCGACGCGGTGGTCCTGGCCGTCCCCGCCGAGCAGGCGGCGGTCCTGCTGCGGGGGCACGACCCCGCGCTGGCGGCGGCGGCGTCGGCGTCGACGAGCCAGCCCTGCTGGACGGTGATGGCGGCGTTCGACCGGCGGCTGGACCTCCTGCCCGACGTGCTGCGCGACGCCGGGCCGCTCGGCTGGGCGGCCCGCAACGGGTCCAAACCCGGGCGTGGCCCGATCGAGGCCTGGGTGCTGCAGGCCGGGCCCGACTGGTCGCGCGATCATCTCGAGGACCCGGCCGAGGCGGTCTGCGCGGCGCTGCTGGCGGCGCTGGCCGAGGCGGCGGGCGGGCCGCTGCCCGCGCCGGTCGCGGTCTCGGCCCACCGCTGGCGGTACGCCCGCTCGGCCGCCGGGACCGACACCGCCCTGTGGTCGGCCGCGACGGGCCTGGGCTGCTGCGGCGACTGGCTGACCGGTCCGCGCGTCGAGGGCGCCTGGGACTCCGGCGTCGCCCTGGCCGAACGGATGCTGGCCGGCGTCGCCGGCGGCTAGAGCCCGACCGCCGCCACGCCCAGCGCCAGGCCGGCGAGGGCGGCCAGGGTCAGCTGGCCCCTCAGGCCCGCGTACCAGGCCGGAACCGTCGTCGCCCGCAGGTCCCACAGCCCCTGCAGGGCGTGGGCGGCGGCCAGGCCCGCCAGCTGCCCGCCGCGCCAGGCCTCCGGCAGCATCAGCAGGGCCAGGCCCGCCAGGCTGGGCAGCATGGCCAGCGACACGATCCGCCCGTCGATCCGCGGCGCCGCCACGGCCATGCCCCACCGCGCTCCGCCCAGGAAGGACAGGATCAGCGCCGCATAGACCGCCAGGACGGCTCCGGCCGCCGGCGCGAGGTCCGGCCAGAGCCAGGCCGCAGGCGCGGGCGCCAGGAAAGGGATCAGTCCGAGCCGGCCGTAGAGCAGGACCGGAGAGGGAACAGGGACAGGGGGTGTGGCTGGGGTCGTCATCGGCTCCGTCCTCAAGACCATCGGGCGGAGGCCGCCGCCGGCCGCGCCAGCGTCCGGACATAGAGCGCCCCGGGACGGCGGACAGGCGCACTCAGGCCGCTACCGCCTGTACTGGATAAACCCGCTGTTCTTCGCCACGCGGTCGTAGAGCACCCGGGCGCCGGCGTTGGTCTCGTGGGTCAGCCAGTAGACGCGGCTCGCTCCGGCGGCGTCGGCGGCGGCGTAGACGGCCTCGATCAGCGCCCGGCCGACGCCGCCGGCGCGCGCCTCCGGGTCGACGAACAGGTCCTCGAGGTAGCAGTAGGGGCCGACCGCCCAGGTGGCCGGATGCAGCACGTAGTGGGTCAGGCCGACGGGCGCGTCGGCCTCATCGACGGCGACCAGGCCGTGGATCGGGAAGGCCGGATCGAGCAGCCGGGTCCAGGTCGTGTCGCTGACCGCCGGATCGAGGGCGCTCTCGTAGAAGGCCAGGTAGCCGGCCCACAGCCCGTCCCAGGCGGGCCGGTCCGCAACGGAAAGAGGGCGGACCCTGATTTTCGCCATTGTCCGCCCTCCGCAGTGATGGGGACATGTACTTCAGTACGTGTCCCCTGAAAGTCCGTGAAGCTGCGGGGGACACGCACTGAAGTGCATGTCCCCGACCGCGTTAAACGCCCATGGCGATCTTCAGGTTCTCGTCGACCTTGTCGAGGAAGCCCTCGGTGGTCAGCCAGCCCTGCTGGTCGCCGACCAGCAACGCCAGGTCCTTGGTCATGAAGCCGGCCTCGACGGTGTCGACGCAGACCTTCTCCAGGGTCAGGGAGAACTTCATCAGCTCGGCGTTGTCGTCCAGCTTGGCGCGGTGCGCCAGGCCCCGGGTCCAGGCGAAGATCGAGGCGATCGAGTTGGTCGAGGTCGACTGGCCCTTCTGATGCTGGCGGTAGTGGCGGGTGACGGTGCCGTGGGCGGCCTCGGCCTCGACGATCTTGCCGTCCGGGGTCAGCAGCACCGAGGTCATCAGGCCGAGCGAGCCGAAGCCCTGGGCCACGATGTCGGACTGCACGTCGCCGTCGTAGTTCTTGCAGGCCCAGACGTAGCCGCCCGACCACTTCAGCGCCGAGGCGACCATGTCGTCGATCAGCCGGTGCTCGTAGGTCAGACCCAGCTCCTTGAACTGCGCGGCGTACTCGGCGTCGAAGATCTCCTGGAAGATATCCTTGAAGCGCCCGTCATAGGCCTTGAGGATGGTGTTCTTCGTGGAGAGGTAGACTGGGTACTTGCGGCTCAGGCCATAGGCGAACGAGGCGCGGGCGAAGTCGCGGATCGAGTCGTCGAGGTTGTACATGCCCATGGCCACGCCGGCCGACGGGGCGTCGAAGATCTCGTGCTCGATGACCTTGCCGTCCTCGCCGACGAACTTGATCGACAGCTTGCCCTTGCCCGGGAACAGGAAGTCGGTGGCCTTGTACTGGTCGCCGAAGGCGTGGCGGCCGACGATGATCGGCTGGGTCCAGCCGGGCACCAGGCGGGGCACGTTCTGGCAGATGATCGGCTCGCGGAAGATCACGCCGCCCAGGATGTTGCGGATGGTGCCGTTGGGCGACTTCCACATCTTCTTGAGGCCGAACTCCTCGACCCGCTGCTCGTCCGGCGTGATGGTCGCGCACTTGACGGCGACGCCGTGCTTCTTGGTGGCCTCGGCCGCGTCGATGGTCACCTGGTCGTTGGTGGCGTCGCGGTTCTCGACCGACAGGTCGTAGTAGTCGAGCTCGAGGTCGAGGTAGGGGAAGATCAGCTTGTCCTTGATGAGCTTCCAGATGATGCGGGTCATCTCGTCGCCGTCCATGTCGACGACGGGATTGGCGACCTTGATCTTGGCCATGGGGGCGAAGTCTCCGTTGGGGCGCGCTCGGGCGCACGGCGCACAGGGCCATGCGGGGCGCGCGGGGGCGGGTCGGCTATAGCCGCTGCGAGCCGCAGCGAGAAGACCGATTGTCGCGGCCGGGAATCCAGCCGCCAAATCAACGGCCTGTTCAGGCATCGCGGCTAAGCCTTCGAGGCCATGGGAGAGCCGCCCGCACAATGACGACCGTCGAAAAGCCGCTGGCGCGCAAGCTGCTGGCCATCGTGGTGGTGCTGTCGATCGTGGTGACGGGCCTGGCCTCGGCGGCGACCTTCGCCTTCGTCCAGCGGTCCTCCATGGAGCGGCAGGTGGCCAGCCTGCAGATCTATGTGCGGGAGCGGACCGCCGCCGAGGACCGGCTGTTCTCCGAGCTGGTCAAGGTTCACGCCGACGCCACCGACGCCCTGATGCGGCGGATCGACCGGGTCAAGGGCCCCGGGCTCGACGCGCGGTTCGAGCAGATGTTCCCGCTCCAGGCCGATGGCACGCGGCGTTCGGCGCCGGCGCTGTTCGATGGCCGCCTGGGGGCTGACGGCGGCTACACCTACGGCATGGGCGCCTTCATCGCCAACGGCGCCGAGGTCACCCGGGACGAGAAGGCCTTCTTCGTCGCCACCCTCCAGGTCGCGGCCATGGTCGGCGAGGCGCAGCGGTCGCGCTACGACAACTTCTACATGTACACGACCGATGACCGGATGATCATGTTCGGGCCCGATCGCGCCGACCGGCTGGACTACTACCGCCGCAGCGCGCCGGCGGACTTCTCGTTCCAGCACGAGGAGATGGCGCAGATCATGCTGCCCGCCAGCAATCCGGGGCGGGTCATGCGCTGCACCCAGCTGCGCAAGCTGCTGAGCGATCCGACCGGCAAGGCCCTGACCACCGGCTGCATGTCGCCGATCGACATCAACGGTCGCCACGTGGCGTCCTGGGGCACCACGATTCCCCTGGACAGCTATCTGATGGAGGCCGTCGAGGACGCCATCCCGGGCAGCGAGAACGTCATCGTTTCCGGCGACGGCCAGTTGATCGCCGCGCCCGGCATGGGCACGCGGGGGGTCGTTTCGCCGAGGGAGCTCGCCGCCCAGGAAGCCGGGCGCGACGTCCCCGGCCTGGTGCGCGACATCCGCCGCACCGGCGTCGACGCCGGTGCGTTCGAACGGGATGGCAAGGTCATCGCGTTCGGCCATCTGAAGGAGCCGAACTGGTACTTCGTCATGACCATGCCGACCTCGGACATCGCCTGGTCGGCGGCGCGGACGGCGTCCTGGGTGCTGCTGTTCGGCCTGCTCGGGATCGTTGTCCAGGCGGCGCTGCTCTACCGTCTGGTCCGCCGCGAGGTCGTCGCGCCGCTGGAGACCCTGACCCATATCCACGCCGGTGGCGACGACCTCGCGGCGTCGGAAGTGGAGCTGCGCCGCGACGAGATCGGATCGCTGGCCCGCATGCTCCAGGACCAGCGCCGCCGGAACGACGATCTGCTGCGGTCGCTGGAGGCGCGCGTGGCGGTCCGCACGGCGGAGCTGGAACGCGCCAACCGGGCCAAGTCGACCTTCCTGGCCAACATGAGCCACGAGCTGCGCACGCCG
>JAUSPV010000192.1 GCA_030652755.1 Caulobacter sp.
GGGGACATGCACTTCAGTGCGTGTCCCCCGCCGCTTCAAGCTGATGGGGACACGTACCGAAGACGGTACATGTCCCGACAGGCCGTACCGCCCCTCCCAACCAAGACCTGAGAACGCTACAACGCCCCCATGACCCCTCCCGATTCCCTCGTCCCGGCCTTCAGGGGCCGCGTGCTGATCATCGCCGGCTCCGACAGCGGCGGCGGCGCGGGCATCCAGGCGGACATCAAGACCGTCACCGCCCTGGGCGGCTACGCGGCCACGGCGATCACCGCCGTGACGGTGCAGAACACCCTGGGCGTCACCGGCGTCCACCCCATCCCGCTGGACATCATCGAGGCGCAGGCCCGCGCGGTGCTCGACGACATCGGGGCCGACGCCATCAAGACCGGCATGCTCGGCGACATCGCCACGGTGGAGCGTGTGGCGCGCATTCTCGACTCGGCGTCGGACGTTCCGGCCGTCATCGATCCGGTGATGGTGGCCAAGGGCGGCGCGTCCCTGCTGGCGCCGCGCGCGGTCGAGGCCGTGCGCGAGCTGATGATCCCGCGCGCCGCCCTGCTGACCCCCAACGCGCCGGAGGCCGAGGCCCTGACCGGCCTGCCGGTCCACACCACCGACGACCTGCGCCGCGCCGGCGAGATCCTGCTCGGCTGGGGCGCCAGGGCGGTGCTGATGAAGGGCGGTCACATCGCCGGCGAGCGGCTGACCGATCTGCTGATCACGCCGCACGGCGAGACGGCCTTCGAGGGCGAACGGATCGACACCCGCCACACCCACGGCACCGGCTGCACCCTGGCCAGCGCCTGCGCCGTCGGCCTGGCGCAAGGTCTGAGCCTGACCGACGCCGTGGCGCGGGCCTGGACCTATGTGCACGAAGCCATGCTGCGCGCGCCGGGCCTGGGCGCCGGCCACGGCCCGCTGGACCACGGCTGGACGATGAGGGAGACCCGATGACAGAGACGCTCGATCAGAGGCTGGAGGCCATCATCCGAGGCTCGGACTCGCTGATGACCGTGATGCGCCTGACCCGCGACCTGGACCTGCCCGACTGGCTGATCGTCTCGGGCGCCGTCTACCAGAAGGTCTGGAACCACGTCACCGGCCGCGATCCGGACTACGGGATCAAGGACTACGACATCGCCTATTTCGATGCGTCGGACGTCAGCTACGAAGCCGAGGACGTTCACATCAAGCGCGCCGCGGCCCACTTCCCGCCGCCGTTCGACGCCCAGGTCGAGGTCCGTAACCAGGCCCGCGTCCACCTGTGGTTCGAGGAACACTTCGGCGAGCCCTACGAACCGCTGACCCGCAGCGCCGAGGCGCTGGAGCGTTTCGTGGCCCCCTGCTTCAGCGTCGGGGTGCGGCTGGAGGCCGACGATCGCCTGACCATCGCCGCGCCGTTCGGGCTGGAAGACCTGTTCTCCATGACCATCCGCCCCAACCCGACCCGTGGCCTGGCCAAGGGCTGGAACAAGGTCATCGCCTCGGCCCGCGGCCGCTGGCCGGAGATCACGGTGGTGGAGGCCAGCTGACGGGCCATGCGTCCTTCGCGACGCTCGCCGAGAGCTCGCTCCTCAGGATGACGACCTCTGTTGCAGCCCCAAACCTTCGTCATCCTGAGGAGCGGCCGCAGGCCGCGTCTC
>JAUSPV010000193.1 GCA_030652755.1 Caulobacter sp.
CGGGGACACACACTCTTTATCGATATTCGATTAGTTGCTTATCGATAAAGAGTGTGTGTCCCCCTTTCCTTTGCCGCCATCAGCCGCCCGCCAGAGCCCGCTCCACGGCCTCGGGCTCACGGTCGATCACGGTAAGCAACACTCTGGCCGTCGGCTCCGGCTGACGCCGGCCCTGTTCCCAGTCGCGCAGGGTCGCGGCGTTGAATCCGAAGCGGTTGGCGAACCTGTCCTGCGACAGGCCCGTCCGCGCGCGGATGGCCTTGACGTCGATTTGGGCGGGGACGTGGACACGATAGCTCTTCGGGTCGGCCTTGCCCTCGACGATGGCCTTCATGTCCCCGACACCGGCCATGATCTTGTCGAACGCGTTCTTGTTCATGGATCCAATCCTTTCGATCGAGAGGCTCTACAGCCCCTCCAGGGCCTTCTTCAAACGGGCTTTCTGGGCGTCAGTGAGGTTCGCCTTGTCGCCCTTGGAAAACACGGTCAGCAGGAAGACGCCCCTCGCCGACACGTAGTAGGTGATCAGGCGGTAGCCACCCGACTTGCCCTTGCCCTTGCCAGCGACGCGGACCTTCCTGCAGCCGCCCGTGCCGACCATCACGGCGCCGGCCATCGGGTCGGCCGCGACCATCAGAACCGCCGCGTCCCTCTCGGCTTCCGTCATGCCCGCGTCAGCGGCGGCGGCGGCGGCGGCGGCGAGATAGGCGGGGGTTTCGATAACCGTTTCCACGGCCCGTTTTATACGGCCACCCCGTATAAACCGCAAGCGGACTATACGGGGTGGCCGTATAGGCCTAAAATGGGAGGGACACACGTTCTCTCTCAAGACTCGATGTCCTGCTTCTCGGTGGAGAGCGCGCCTCCCCCCTTCTGCCCTAAAACCCGGCCTCCACGCCCCAGCCCTCGTCCCGCGCCGCCTCGTACAGGGCCCAGGCGGCGGCGAGGTCCTGCACGATGGTGCCCAGCGACTTGTAGACGGTGACGTCGGCGGCGGTCAGGCGGCCGGGGAGAGCGCCGGACAGCACCTGGCCGATCTCGCCCAGCAGGTGGCTCTCGCCGATGCGGCCGCCGGCGAGGGCGTTCAGGAACTCCGCGCCCTGCAGGCGGACGCCCTGGGCGTGGTCGGCGAAGAAGCGCGACCGGGCGACGAGGTCGTCGTCGGCCTCGGCCGGGCCGGCGCGGCTGGAGCCGACCAGGTTGACGTGGCAGCCCTCGGCGACATGGCGGCCGAGCAGGATCGGCTCGGCGGCGGCGCTGACTGCGCAGATGATGTCGGCCCCGGCGACGGCGGTCTCCACATCGGGCGCCGGACGGACGGTGAGGCCGTGCTCCCTTTCGGCCGCTTCGGCGAAGGCGGCGGCGCGGTCGGGCGAGCGGCCCCAGACGCGGACCTCGCTCAGCGGGCGGACCCTGGCCATGGCGGCCAGATGCGCATGGGCCTGCTCGCCGTAGCCGAGGATGGCCAGCACGGCGGCGTCCGGTCGCGCCAGCGCGTCGGTCGCCACGGCCGAGGCGGCGGCGGTGCGGATGGCGGTGACCTCGCCCGCATGGACCACGGCGGCCAGGGCGCCGGTCGCCGGATCGAAGATCGCGACCAGCCCCTGATGCGACTGGAGCCCCTTTGCGAAGTTCTCGGGATAGACGCTGATCAGCTTGGCGCCGAAGGCGGCGTCGCCGCCCAGGGCGCCGGGCATGACCCCGAACATGTGGCCGTGGTCCAGGTCGATGATGGTGCGCGGGAGCTGGCGGGTGACGCCGGCCGACAGGGCGATCATCGCCTCGCGCACCAGCGGGATGCAGACCTCGTACGTCAGTCGCCGCCGGACGTCCTCGCGGCCGATGACGATCATTCGGCGGCCGCCTCGACCGCCGCCGCGCGACGCGCCTGGCGCCAGCGGAACCAGCGCACCAGCAGCCCTGCGTTGGCGATCATGATCACGCCGTAGATCGTCGGGGTGATGGCCAGGCTGAGGTCCTTGAGGATGGTCAGCGACAGGAAGGTGGCCATGGTGGCGTTCTGGATGCCGACCTCGATGGCGATGGTCAGGCGGTCGTTGTGCGACAGGCCCAGCACCGTGGCGACGCCCAGGCCCGTCGCCATGGCCAGGATGTTGAGCGCCAGCGCGGCGGGGCCGGCGCGCAGCAGATTCTCCACGACCAGCTCCAGGCTGACCAGAACCGAGAACAGGATCACCGCCACCAGCACCACCAGCGAGGCCGGGCGCAGCCAGACCGAGGCGCGGTCGGCGAAGCTCGGGCTGGCCCGGCGCAGCAGCATGCCGACGACCACCGGCACGATGGTGATCTGGGCGATCTGGGTCATGGTCCGGGTCACCGACAGCGTCGGCGCCTCGCCGCCGGCGACGTAGAAGTGGTCGATGGCCCAGCTGAGCAGCAGCGGGATCGAGAAGACGGTGATCAGGCTGGACAGGGTGGTCAGCACCACCGCGAGCGCGACGTTGGCCTTCGCCGCGTAGGTGACGGCGTTGGAGGTCGTGCCGGCCGGGCAGGCGGCGAGGATGAACAGGCCCAGCGCCATGGCCGGCGGCAGCTGGAAGACGAAGGCCAGCAGCAGGGCCAGCGGCGGCAGGCAGACCAGCTGGCCGAACAGGCCGCCCAGCACGGCCCTGGGATTGCGCCCCACCTCGCGGAAGTCGCCGAGCGACAGCGACAGCCCCATGCTGAACATGATCGCGGCCAGGCCGATCGGCACGATGACGGTGTTGACCAGGGTCACCACTTCAGGCGGCATCTCGTCTCTCCCCCGAGCGGCGCCTCAGGCGCCCCAGACGTCCTTCGCATAGCGCAGGAAGTTGCGGCCAAGGATCTTCTCGATCCGCGCCGCCGAATGGCCCCGCGCCTTCAGCCGGTCAGCCAGGTCGAAGAACTGGGTCGGGCCGCGCAGGTCGATGGCGAAGGGATAGGTCTCAGGCCCCTCGCCCGTGGCGCCGATGCCGCGCGCCTTGCGGTCGGCGACCTCGGCGGCCAGGGCGGCCTTGTAGCCTTCCATGTCGTCGATCTGGGTGATCGAGCCGTCGGTGCCGATGCCGACATGGTCCTCGCCGCAGACCTTCACCGCATGCTCGATGTGGGCGACGACGTCGGCGGCGCGGACCTTCCCGTCCCTGTTGAGGAACGGCATGAAGTAGATGCCGACGAAGCCGCCCCTGTCGGCCACCAGCTTCAGCTCCTCGTCGGTCTTGTTGCGCGGCAGGTCGACCAGCGCCCGGCAGCCGGTGTGGTTGATCGAGATCGGCTGGGTCGACAGCCGCGCCGCCTCCAGGCAGGTCTGCTCGCCGCTGTGCGACAGGTCGACCATGATGCGGCCCGCGTTCAGCCGCTCGACCACCTGCCGGCCCAGCGGCGTCAGGCCGCGATTCTCCGGCGCCATCGACCCGTCGCCCAGGGTGTTGGCCGGGTTGTAGGTCAGCTGGATGATCCGCACGCCCAGGTCGCCGAACACGTCGACCCGCTCGAGGCTGTCGCCGACCATGACCGCGTTCTGGAAGCCGTAGATCAGCCCGACCTTGCCGTCCGCCTTGGCCTTGAGGATATCGGCCGCCGTCAGGATCTTCGTGACGTGATCGGAATGGTCGCGGATCATGCGGTCGTACTGGGCGATGGCCGCGATGGTGACCTCGTAGGGATCGCCGGTCCCGGCGACGTAGCCGATCGTGCAGTTGATCGCCGTGACGCCGGAAGCCTTCGCGTCGGCCAGGGTGCGGGTGTCGAGGATGCGGGGCTTGCGCACGCCGCGCGAGACGGCGCTCTCGGCTCCGTCCTCGCGGGCGTTGGGGTTGCTCAGCCCGCCCAGGGCGTTGACGATGATCGCGTCCTTCCAGGCCGCGCCGTCCGGGGCGGCGAAGCTCCTGCCGGCCACGGCGAGCGCGGGAGCGGCGGCGGCGAGGGCGAGCAGGGCGCGACGGCTGGTTCCGCCGGTGTCATCGCTGAAAGTCATCCGTCCCTCGCCCCGCGACTCGCCCCGACAGCATTACGGAGCGGTGTGGCCGGGGGGAAGGGGTGACCCCGAGGAATGACGCAACCGCCATCTCCGGCGACCGTTACCAAGGCTCACAGAGATCCGAGGTTACGCACAATGATACTTCCCCAAGGCGCCGTGGTGGCCGTTGTCGACGGCGAGAAGCTGGCGATGTTCCACAACACCGGCCATGCGACCGAAGTCGAACTGACGGCCATGGATCTGCCGGCGGTCGAACCGGGGACCGCGTCGCGGGGTCACCACTCCAGCGGCGCCAATCCCGACAACGACACCCAGGCCGAGGACGCCTTCGCCGGCGGGGTCGCGGCGCTGCTGAACAGGAAGGCGCTGGAAGGGAAGTTCGACAAGCTGCTGGTCATCGCCGCGCCCAAGACGCTCGGCGAGCTGCGCAAGCACTGGCACAAGGTGCTGCAGGAAAAGCTGGTCGGCGAGATCGCCAAGGACCTGGCCGGCCAGTCGACCGACCAGATCACCAGGGCCATCGCGGCGGCCTAGGGGCGCGTTGGGGACATGGACTTCAGTCCGTGTCCCCATCAGCTTCGAAGCGGCAGGGGACACGCACTGAAGTGCGTGTCCCCGTCGGTCGGTTCGCCCTAGAACAGACCCGCGCGCTGGGCGATCACGACGGCGGCGACGATCAGGATCAGGGCCTGGATGATGGAGCCGAACGGCGAGGGCAGGGGAAGCCTCTGCACCGCCCAGGCAATAAGGGCCGCGACGACCAGAACGATGATGGCGAAGATCAAGAGAGACATGCGCGATTCCTGAAGCGACCTTGGTCGCGGTGCGGAATATAAAGCGCAGACTTGGCTGTTCTGTTCCATCGGTGTGCCGGCGCGCGCTGGAGTCACGGCTCCGCCGCCTCACGGGCTCGCGCCGGTGAAGGTTGGGGAGGACGGCGGAGCGCCACGGCCCTTGTCCGGGAACCGTGGGGGTAGTGAGTGCAAGTTTTCGACGCAGGCCTGACGCGCTCCGCCGCGGAAACGCTTCGGGGGCCGTGAACCCGGGGCTTTGTTATTCCCCCTGGACACGCTGCCGCCGCCTGGCCTTGACCCCAGGCGTCCCGACGCTTCTCGCGCCGGACCCGGCGGGCGGGGAGGAAACCGACCCTCCCCGGACCCCGTGGTTTTGTCCGCGCCGCCGTAACGGCCGCGGTCCACGGGCAGTCCCGCATTTCCGCATCCCACGTCGCCGTATCGGGCCGGATCCGTACGCCCTCCCCCGCGACGGGGACGGTGATGAGGATACGGGCGGTGAGAGAGGTGGGGGATAGATTTGAGTTATCCCCCTATTTTTCTCCGGGATGTTTGGGGGGGCGGCGCATCCCTCTCCACCCTGCTCCGCAGGGTCCCCCTCTCCCAACAGGGAGAGGATAGATCGCGTTGCCCCCCTCCGGGCGAAGAGGCCCTTACAGCTGCGCCCCCACGCCCTGGGTCACCGGGTCGTGAAGGCCCGGCCCTTCCGTCGCGTCCCGAAAGGTCTATCTCGTCCGCAACAGTCAGGATTGCAGAGCCGATGTTTCGACCAATCGCCGTCGCCCTGGGTCTGGTCCTGCTCTGCGCGCCCGTCGCCTCGGCAGCGCCGTCCACGGACGCCGCGAAGATGCCGGCCGGGACCTATGTCCTGGATCCTCAGCACGCCAGCCTGATCGCGCGGGTCAGTCACGGCGGATTCTCCGCCTACACGATCCGCTTCCGGATCACCGAGGCCCGTTACAGCTGGGACCCGGCCGCGCCGCAGGCCGCCCAGGTCGAGGCGACGGTCGATCCGGCCTCGTTCGACTCCGGGCTGGGCAAGGCCGACGCCGCCATGGCCGAAAGCTTCCTGAAGGTGAAGCGCTTCCCGACCGCCCGGTTCGTCTCGACCTCCATCCAGCCCGGCGAGGGCGGCAAGGGGACGATGACCGGCGATGTGACCCTGCACGGGGTGACGCGGCCGGCGACCTTCGATGTGACCTGGAACGGCTACGACTCGGGGATATTCGGGCGACGCTCGGGCTTTTCGGCGCGGGGCGTCATCAAGCGGTCCGACTTCGGCATCGACTATCTGCTCCGGCCGCCGCTCGGCTTCGTCGGGGACGAAGTGGAGTTGATCCTGGAGCTCGAGTTCGTGAAGAGTTAGCGCAGGCATTCCCGGAGCGATCATGACCCAGGCCCGCTACTCGACCGTCGCCATCATCCTGCACTGGCTGATCGCCGGGCTGCTCGTCTGGATCGTGCTGCTCGGCTGGGAGGCCAGCGACGTGCAGGGCTCCGCCAAGATCGCGCCGCTCCAGCTGCACAAGCCTTTGGGGATCACCATCCTGCTGCTGACCCTGGCGCGGCTGGCCTGGCGGCTGACCCACAGGCCGCCCATGATCAACCCGGATCTGAAACCCTGGGAGCGGCGACTGGCTCTGGGGGTTCATTGGGGCTTCTACGTGATCCTGCTGGCGCTGCCGCTGAGCGGCTGGGCCATGGTCTCGGCCAGCAAGCTGATCACCGTCTACCCGATCGACATGTTCGGCCTGTTCGACTGGCCGGCCCTGTCGTTCCTGACCAACCTGCCCGCCGACCAGATGAAGTCGACCCAAGATCTGCTGTCCGAGGCGCACCATCTGATCGCCAAGATCATCGTCTATGTCCTCACCCCGCTGCATGTGCTCGGCGCGCTGAAGCACCATTTCCTCGACAAGGACAACGAACTGGCCCGGATGATCCCGTTCCTGGCCCGCAAGGACGCAGAATGAAGCCTTTGATCGCCGCCCTCGCTCTGGCCTTCGCGGTCGCCGCGGCCCCGGCCTGGGCGGCGCCGGCGACGGCCTGGTCCGTAGACAAGGCCGCCTCGAAGGTCGCCTTCACGTCCAGCTTCGACGGCGGCGCGTTCAGCGGGTCATTCCGGCGCTGGGACGCGGTGATCCGCTTCGACCCGGCCAACCTGGCGGGCTCGTCGGTGACCGCCACCTTCGACATGGCCTCGGCCGTCACCGGCGAGGCGACGCGTGATCAGTCCCTGCTCGAACCCGACTGGTTCAGCACGAAAGCCTTCCCGAAAGCGACCTTCACCGCCTCCAGCTTCAAGGCGCTGGGCGGCGGCAGGTACCAGGCGGTCGGCAGCCTGACGATCCGCGGCGTCATGAAGCCGTTGACCCTGCCCTTCAGCCTCGTCATCACCGGCGACACGGCGAAGATGACCTCCAGCGTGGGTCTGAACCGCCTGGCCTTCGGCGTGGGACAGGGCGATTGGAAGACGACAGAGGTCGTGCCGGGAACGGTGACCGTCAACATCAGCCTGACGGCGAAGCGGGCGAAGTAGCCCGCGCGGTCGCCGCCCTGCGGGCCGGCGGTCTGGTGATCCTGCCGACCGAGACGGTCTATGGCCTGGCCGCCGACGCCAGCAACCCGCTGGCGGTCGCCGCCGTCTACACGGCCAAGGGCCGGCCCAGCTTCAACCCGCTGATCGCTCATGTCGCCGATGTCGAGGGCGCGCGACGGATCGCCGTGCTGGACGCGCGTGGCGAGGCGCTGGCCGCCGCCTTCTGGCCGGGCCCGCTGACGATCGTGGCGCCGGTGGCCGACGCGGCGGCGGTGTGCGACCTGGCGCGGGCGGGGCTGGACACGGTCGCGGTGCGCGTGCCCGGCCATCCGCTGTCGCGGACGCTGCTGAGCGCGTTTGGCGGGCCGGTCGTGGCGCCCTCGGCCAATCGCTCGGGACGCCCGAGCCCGACGACCTATGCCGACGCCATGGAGGAAACGGGCACCGCCGGGGCTGCATCGCTCGATGGCGGTCCCTGCCGGGTGGGCCTGGAATCCACGGTCGTCGCCCTGCTGCCCGGCGAGCCGGCGCGGCTTCTGCGGCCCGGTTCGGTGACCCGGGCCCAGGTCGAGGCGGTGGTCGGCCCGCTGGCCGAGGCGGAGGGCGACGCCAAACGCTCCCCCGGCCGGCTGGCGGCGCACTACGCGCCGGACGCGCCGGTGCGGATCAACGCCCAGGGCGCGGGACCCGGCGAGGCCTTCCTGGCCTTCGGTCCGAGCGACAGCCCGTTCAATCTCAGCCCCACGCGCGATCTCGCCGAGGCGGCGGCCAACCTGTTCGCCATGCTGCGAGCGGCCGACCGCACGAAGCCGTCGGCCATCGTGGTGGCGGCGATTCCCGACGAAGGCCTGGGCGAAGCGATCAACGACCGCCTGCGCCGGGCGGCCGGCTATGTCGGCTGAAGCGCTGACTTCACGTCGGTGAGAACGAAGTCGTTCCCTTTGTAGAGCAGCGGCGCACCCATCTGCCTGGCGAGCGCGTAGGCGTAGCAGTCGCCCATGTTCAGGCCCGCGCGATGAACACCCTTGCCGTACTGCAGGTAGGCGGCGAGGGCGTGACCGGACGTGACGCTATGCGTTTCGGCGACATTCCGGTCGGCGAGCCAGTCCTGGAATTGAGCGGGGGTGAACAGACCGTCCCTCAGAACCAAGGTCAGCCCCGCTTCCATGATGTTGACGGGCGTCGCCCATCCCTGAACGCCATCCAGGGCCGCCATCATCGCTTCGGCCTCGGGTTCGTCCAGGGCTATGGCGACAAGCGCCGACGCATCCACGACGATCGTCATGCGTCATCGATCTCGGGGATTCCCGTGGGCCAGAGCGCGTCCCACTCGGCCTTGGTGACGGGTTTGCGCGGCGCCTTGTCGAGCCCGGAAATCCGCCGGAAATGCTCATTGCTGGCCCGCATCTGCGCGAGATTGCGGAGAGGACGGGGGGATGCCGTCGCGGCGGCCTGCTCGCGTTCCAACGCCTCCCGCGCGAGCTTGTCGATCACGCCGGTGATCGTGTCCCCCCGCGCCGCCGCCAGTTCGCGGACGACGCGCTCGGTCTCGGGGTTCTTGATGAAGATGCCCATGGCGATCCCTCGGTATATACCCGAGTATATACTCGTCAGCTGCCTTCGAGAAGCGTAGGCTCCGCGCCCATGACCATCTCCGTTCCCGCTGACGTCATCTCCCGCCTCAAGGCCGTGCTCGGCGAGGGCGGCTGGAGCCAGGATCCGGACCGCCTCGCACCCAAGCTGGTCGAGTGGCGCGGCCGCTGGACCGGGACGACGCCGCTGCTGGCCCTGCCGAAGACCACCGCCGAAGTGGCCGCCGTGGTCGGCATCTGCGCCGAGAGCGGCACCGCCATCACGCCGCAAGGCGGCAACACCGGCCTGGTCAGCGGTCAGATCCCGCAGGGCGAGATCCTGCTGTCAACCGAGCGGCTGCGGGCGGTGCGCGACATCGACGCCTTTGACGACGTCATCGTGGCCGAGGCCGGGGTGACGCTGGCCGCCGTGCACGAGGCCGCCGCCGCCATCAACCGCCGTTTCCCGCTGGGCCTGGCGTCGGAGGGGTCGGCCACCGTGGGCGGGGTGATCTCGACCAACGCCGGCGGGACCCAGGTTCTGCGCTACGGCACGACGCGCAATCTGGTGCTGGGCGTCGAGGCGGTGCTGCCCAACGGCGAGATCTGGAACGGGCTGAAACGCCTGCGCAAGGACAACACCGGCTACGATCTCAAGCAGCTGCTGATCGGCGCCGAGGGCACGCTGGGCGTGATCACGGCGGCCAGCCTGAAGCTGTTCCCGGTGCTGGCCTCGCGGGCGACGGCCATCGTCGGGCTGCGGACGCCGCAGGACGCCGTGGCGCTGCTGGCCCGGGCCAAGGACGCCACCGGCGGGGCCATCGAGGCCTTCGAGCTGATGGGCCGGCCGGGCCTGGCCTTCGCCGTGAAGAACATCCCCGGCGTGCGCGATCCGCTTGAGAGCGAGCATCCCTGGTACGTGCTGGTCGAGACCGCCAGCGGCGAACCCGGCGCGGCCGAGGGGGCCATGGAGCGGCTGCTGGCCGGGGCGCTGGAGGACGACCTGATCCAGGACGCCGCCATCGCCCAGACCCAGGCCCAGGCCCAGGCCTTCTGGGCGGTGCGCGAGAACCAGTCCGGCGGTCAGAAGGCCGAGGGCGCGGCCTGGAAGCACGACGTCTCGATCCCGGTCTCGCGCATCGCCGACTTCATCGACAAGGCGACGGCCGCGGTGCTCAAGCTGGACCCGAGTCTTCGGATCGTCGCCTTCGGCCATGTCGGCGACGGCAACGTCCACTACGACGTGCTGCGCGCCGAGGGCGGCGACGACGAGGCGCACAACCAGCGCCGCGACGCCGGCTCGCGCATCGTCCACGACATCGTCGCCAGCATGGACGGCTCGATCAGCGCCGAGCATGGCCTGGGCGCCGCCAAGACCGCCGACGCCCTGCGCTACAAGTCACCCGTCGAGGTCGAGGCCCTGCGCGCCATTCGGGCGGCGCTGGATCCAGGCCGGATCATGAACCCGCGGGTGCTGTTCTAGGGACCTTCCGCATCAGATGTCCTGCGGCTTCTCGGTGACCGTCAACGCCGGCTTGTCGCCCTGGCCGGGCGCGCCATCCTCGAAGGTCAGGTGGAAGCCGACGATCCGCCAGGCGCCGTCCTTGCCCTTGGTCAGCACCGTCTCGGCCAGCACGGTGCGGCCGGGATAGCTGTAGGCGTGGATCAGGTTGGTCCGCGAGCCGCCCGTGCCGCTGTAGGCGTTCCAGCTGCGCAGGGCGGCCGCCGTCGGCGCGCCCGGGGGCAGGGCGTTCCTCATCCCCGCCAGCTGCGCCAGCGCCTCCGGCGTCCGCAGATCGGGCGCGAGGTCGGCGTTGGCGCCAAGGTCCGCCTGGGTGCGGACCTGCTCGAACAGCGTTCGCGCCTTGGCGTCGGCTTCCTTGTCGATCGTCGGCAGACTACAGGCGCTCACGGTCACGGCAGCGACCAGGGCGGCGGGAAACAGTCGATGCATGATCAGCCCTCTGTCAGGCGGCGATCCTGATCGCCATAGTCCGGCTGAGCAACCTCAACCTGTCGCCCGCGTTGCAGGACCATGACCCGGACCACGCCGCTTCCGCGCTCCCTGCGCAATCCCATGAACCGGCCCGACCGGATCGGCGTCGCGCTGAGCATCATCGTCCCGGTGGTGCTGGTCGGCCTGGCCAACCTGCTGGCCTTCGCGACCGGCTGGGGGGACGAGGACCCGGCCTATGCCGCGGCTTCGTTCGCGCCGCCGGGCTGGGTGGTCGGCGCCATCTGGATGGTCATCTTCCCGATGTGGGGCTTTGCCCGCTGGAAGGCGTTTCAGGCCGGAACCAGCGGCCGGCGCGAGTCCTGGTGGGCGGCGGCGCTGATCGCCTGGTCGCTGTCGTATCCGATCGTCGTGCTGTTCCTCGACACCACCGGCAGCGCCGCGGCGAACGTCTTCTCGCTCGCGCTGGCGGCCATCACCGCGTGGCGGTTGTCGACCGTCTCCAGGACCGCCGCGGCCTGGGTGCTGCCCTCGGTGGCCTGGCTCGTTTTCGCCTCGTTCTACGGCTTCGCCGCCGTGGCGACCGGCGTCTGACCGGAACGGCTGGCCTTCGGCGGACCAACCGCCTATTTCCCCGCCATGCTCTTCGTCATCTCCCCCGCCAAGGCGCTGGACTTCACCCCGCCTGACCGGACGCTGCCGCTCACCACCCCCGCGCTGAAGGACGATATCGCCGCGCTGGACGCGGTGACGCGCAAGCTGCGGGTGTCGGAGGTGCGCAAGCTGATGGACCTGTCCGAGCCGCTGGCCAGGCTGAACCACGAGCGGTTCCAGGCCTTCGACCCGTCGGTCGAGGAGGGTCTGCAGGCGGCGATCGCCTTCAACGGCGACGTCTACGCCGGCCTGTCGGCCCGGACGCTGGATTCCAAGGCCTTCGCCTGGGCGCAGGAGCGGCTGCGCATCCTGTCGGGCCTCTACGGCCTGCTGCGGCCGGCCGACGCCATCCAGCCCTATCGGCTGGAGATGGGGACCCGGCTGAAGACCAAACGGGGCAAGAGCCTGTACGACTTCTGGGGCGACCGCATCTCCCGCGAGCTCAACGCCGCCGCCGAGGGCCACAAGGACAGGACCCTGATCAACCTGGCCAGCCAGGAGTATTTCGGCGCCGTCGACGCCAAGGCCCTGACCCTGCCCGTCGTCACCTGCCGTTTCTTCGAGGAGAAGGACGGCCATGCTCGCCAGATCAGCTTCTTCGCCAAGAAGGCCCGCGGCCTGATGGCCCGCTACGCCATCGACAACCGCATGGAGAAGGCCGGTGACCTCAAGGCGTTCGACGTCGCCGGCTATGCCTGGCGCAAGGACCTGTCATCGGACGCCGACTGGGTGTTTCATCGTCCGTACGCCTCGCCCGCCTAGAAATTCATCATCGGGTGAATTATATGCGCTCGCAGCAGGAGGCCTGGTCGCCTATGCTGCATTGCAGCATAAGACAGGAAGGCAGCGCACGCCATGGACTACGGGCTCAGGGGCCAGGTCGCCATCATCACCGGTTCGACCAGCGGAATCGGCCTCGGCCTCGCCGAGGCGCTGGCCCAGCAGGGCGTGAACATCGTCCTCAACGGTCTGGGTGATCGCGACGCCATCGAGGCCACGCGCGCCGGCCTGTCCGCCCGTAATGGCGTCGAAGTCCTCTACCATGACGCCGACATGACCCAGCCGCACCGGATCGCCGACCTGGTCTCCTCGACCCGCAACGCCTTTGGTCGCCTCGATATCCTGGTCAACAACGCCGGCATCCAGCACGTCGCCCCGGTGGACGAGTTCCCGGTCGAGCAGTGGGACCGGATCATCGCCATCAACCTGACCTCGACCTTCCACGCCACCAAGGCGGCCCTGCCCCCCATGAAGGCCGCCGGCCGCGGGCGCGTGGTCAACATCGCCTCGGCCCACGGCCTGGTCGCCTCGCCGTTCAAGAGCGCCTATGTGGCCGCCAAGCACGGCGTGATCGGCTTCACCAAGTCCGCCGCGCTGGAAGTGGCGCAGCAGGGCGTCACCGTGAACGCCATCTGCCCGGGCTATGTGAAGACGCCGCTGGTCGAGGCCCAGATCACCGACCAGGCCAGGGCGCGCGGCATCAGCGAGGAGGCGGTGATGCGCGACGTCATCCTGGCCGCCCAGCCGACCAAGCAGTTCGTCACCGTCGAACAGCTGGGCGGCCTCCTGCTCTATCTGGTCTCCGACGCCGGGGCCTCGGTCAACGGCGCGGCCCTGACCGTGGACGGCGGCTGGACAGCGGCGTGACCTCTCGCCCCGCCAAGCCCGGGTCGATCAGCCTGGCGCTGCAGGGCGGCGGCTCGCACGGCGCCTTCGAATGGGGCGTGATCGAGCGGCTGCTCGAGGAAGACGGGCTGGAGATCGGGGCGGTCACCGCCGCCTCGGCGGGCGCCATGAACGCCGCCGCCCTGGCCAGCGGGCTGGCGACCGGCGGCCGCGAGGGCGCCAGGGACACGCTGGCGAAGTTCTGGCGGGCGGTCAACAACGCCGACGGCCGCAACGGCACCCTCTTCGGCGACTCCAGCGTCTGGTCATCGATGCTGCAGCCGGACTGGCTGAAGGCGACCCCGGCCTGGCGCTGGGCCGAGAGCCTGGGCGCCAGCATGAGCCCCTACGAGTTCAATCCCTTCAACCTGAACCCCATGCGGGAGGTTCTGGAGAAGACCGTCGATCTGGCGGCGATCCGCGACCACTGCCCGATCGCGCTGTTCATCGCCGCGACCGGCGTGCGCACCGGCAAGGTCAAGATCTTCGGGCGGGAAGAACTGACGGTCGACCACCTGCTGGCCTCGGCCTGCCTGCCGACCCTGTTCCATGCGGTGGAGATCGACGGCGAGCCCTATTGGGACGGCGGCTATCTGGCCAACCCGCCGATCTGGCCCCTGGTCTATGCCGACACTCCCGACGACGTGCTGGTCGTCACGCTCAATCCGTTCGTGCGCGAGGAGGCGCCCAAGTCGCCGGGCGAGATCATGGACCGGCTGAACGAGATCACCTTCAACGCCGCCCTGTCGGCCGAGCTGCGGGCCGTGGCCTTCGTGCAGAAGCTGCTCGACGAAGGCATGCTGCAGGAGACCGCCCGGGGCCGGTATCGCCGGCTGCGCGTGCACGCCATCACCGCCGACCGCCATCTGCGCGACCTGTCGATGGCGTCGAAGTTCACCACCGACTGGGCGTTCCTGACCGGGCTGCGCGACCGGGGGCGCAAGGCCGCCGACGCCTGGCTGGCCGAGAACCTGGCGGCGGTCGGCGCCCGTTCGACCGTGGACCTGAAAGCGGAGTTCCTGTGACAACAAACGCCGTCGTGCAACGCCCTGTCCCCACCGTGGGCGTGGTCTGCCTGAAGGGCGACCAGGTGCTGCTGATCAAGCGCGGCACGGCGCCCAGGCTGGGCCAGTGGAGCCTGCCGGGCGGCCGGATCGAATGGGGCGAGGCGGTCGACGCCGCCGCCCTGCGCGAGCTGAAGGAAGAGACCGGCGTCGAGGCCGAGCTGACCGGTCTGCTGGACGTGGTCGACGGGGTGTTCACCTCCCGCGAGACCGGCGAGACCACCCGGCACTTCGTGATGATCGACTATGCCGCCCGCTGGACCGGCGGCGAACCGGTCGCCGGCGACGACGCGGCCGACGCCCGGTTCTTCACCCGCGAGGAGGCCATGGCCGCCGTCGAATGGGACGAGACCCGGCGCGTCATCGAACAGGCCTTCGACCGCATCGCGGCTTGACGGACCAGCCGTCACCGGTTTCTTGGCATCCAAACAGATGTTTCAAGACGGGAGAACGACGCCATGGCCTACAAGCCCTTCGACCTGACCGGGAAGGTTTCGCTCATCACCGGCGGTAACGGCGGCATCGGCTTTGGCATGGCCGAGGCGCTGGCGCAGTCGGGCTCGGACATCGTGATCTGGGGCTCCAACCCCGAGAAGACGCAGGCGGCCGAGGGCAAGCTCCTTGCCCATGGCGTGCGCGTAAAGGCCCAGATCGTCGACTGCGCCGATGAGGCCCAGGTGATCGCCGGCATGGCCGAGGCCGCCACGGCCATGGGCCGGATCGACACGGTGATCGCCAACGCCGGCCGCGGACGAGGCGCCGCGTCCTTCGCCGAAATGTCCACCGACACGTGGCGGTACAACATGGCCCTCAATCTCGACGGCGTGTTCTGGACCCTGCGCGAGGCGGCCAAACACATGGTCGAACGGTCCAAGGCCGGCGATCCCGGCGGCTCGCTGATCGGCATCGCCTCGCTGGCCGCCATCGAAGGGGCCGCCCGCAATGAGGCCTACGCCGCCACCAAGGGCGGCGTGATCTCGATGATGAAGTCCATCGCCGTCGAACATGCCCGCTACGGCGTGCGCGCCAACGCCATCCTGCCCGGCTGGATCGCCACCGACATGACCGCCGGCGCCCAGGGCAACGACACCTTCACGACCAAGGTGATCAGCCGCGTTCCCGCCCGCCGCTGGGGCGAGCCGGCCGACTTCGGCGGCGTCGCCGTCTACCTGGCCTCCGACGCCAGCAGCTACCACTCCGGCGACACCTTCGTCATCGACGGCGGCTACGCGATCTTCTAGCGGAACGACGGGGCGAGCCTGCTCGCTCCGGATTCTCGTCATGGCCCGACCGAGGCGGCCATGACGGCGGAAGAGAACGGCGGACCTGACGCCGCGTCACCGTTGAGCCGCGCGGTTCAAGGGTTCAGGATGCTTCCAAACAAGATCAAGGAAACGTCGCCATGTCCCTGCGCACCCCTCTCTGCGACATGCTCGATATCGAGCACCCGATTCTGCTGGCCGGCATGGGAGGGGTCTCCTACGCCGAGCTGGCTGCGGCGGTGAGCAACGCCGGCGGCTATGGCGTGCTGGGCATGGCCGGCACCCAGCCCGAATTCATCCGCGAGCAGATGCGCAAGGTCCGCTCGCTGACCGACCGGCCGTTCGGCGTCGACCTGCTGGCCGCCAGTCCGGAAAGCCTGACCGCCGCCGTCGAGATCATCATCGAGGAGGGCGCCAGCTCCTTCATCGCCGGCCTGGGCGTGCCCATGCCGATCATGGAAAAGCTCAAGAAGGCGGGCCTCAAGGTCATGGTTGTCTGCGGCGCGGTGAAACACGCGGTGAAGGCCGAGCAGGCCGGCTGCGACGCGGTCATCTGCCAGGGCGGCGAAGGGGGCGGGCACACCGGCCTGGTCGGGACCCTGCCGCTGATCGCCCAGGCGGTCGAGGCGGTGAAGATCCCCGTGGTCGGGGCCGGCGGCCTCTATGACGGCCGCGGCCTGGCCGCCAGCCTGGCGCTGGGCGCCCAGGGCGTGTGGATGGGCACCCGCTTCATCGCCAGCCAGGAAGCCCACGCCGGCGACCTCTATCGCCAGACCATCCTGGACGCGGCCGACGAGGACACCGTCCGCACCCGCTGCTACAGCGGCAAGCCGATGCGGGTGAAGAAGAACCCCTATGTCGAGGACTGGGAAAGCCGCCCGGCCGACATCCAGCCCTTCCCGATCCAGGCCGGCATCAGCGTGCGCAACAACGCGCTGGGCGGCATCGGCGGCCAGACCGAGGGCCTGGACCCCGACAAGTCCTGCTTCGCCATGGGTCAGAGCGCAGGGGGCGTGCACGATGTCCTGCCGGCCGGCGACATCGTCCGCCGCATCATGGCCGAGGCGCATGCCTCGATCGCCGCCATGACCGCGCTGAACGCGGCCAGCCCGGCGAAGGCTGAGGGCGTCGCGGCCTGACAACTGGACGCCTCGACGATCCGGACCGGGTTGCCAACAGGCTCATGTGGGACCATATTTCGTCCCACATGGAGATTTCAGGATGACCGCCGCGCGCAAGCTGGACTGGCTGGAGACATCTCCTACCCGCACAGCCATGACCATGGCCTGGGTGGATCAGGTCAACGAGGGTCTCCCCCTGAGGGCCGCCGAGCGTCTGTCCGACGCCATTGCGCCGCTGGACGCCGCCTTCAAGTATCGCCTTGTGCCAAAGGCGACCTACGCCAGGCGGCGGGCAAACGACGCGCCACTTTCCAAGGAGGAAGGCGAGCGGGTCGTGCGGCTCGCACGCCTGTGGGCCTTCGCCACCGAGGTCTGGGGCGGGGCTGAAGCGGCGCGACGCTTCATGCTTGAGCCCCATATGCTACTCGACGGAAAGACGCCGGTCGATGTCGCCCTGTCTGGTGAGCTGGGCGGCAAGCTGGTCGAGGAGGTGCTCGGCAGACTGGTCTATGGCTCCGCCGCGTGACCGCGCAGATCCTTGATCGCACCCTGACGGCCTACCGCATCGGCGACCCTGCCGGGGCGCACCCGATCTTCGACGCGACCGGATCAAAGCTGTACCCGGGGCGCTGGAACACGCCGGCGTCGCCGATGATCTATGCGTCGGCGCACTACTCGACGGCCATGCTGGAGAAACTGGTCCACGGTTCCGGTCGCGTGCCGCCCAACCAGCACTTCATCGAGATCACTGTCGACGCTGGACTGTCCTACGAAATGTTCTCGGCCGCCCATCATCCCGGCTGGGAGCGAGCCGACGGCGCTGTCTCCAAGCCGTATGGCGAAGATTGGCTCCTCAGCGGTCGCTCGGTGATCCTCATCGTGCCCAGCGTCGTGGCCCGGATGGAGCAGAACGTGCTGATCAACCCGGCGCATCCGGACTTTGGCAGGCTCAGGGCCGGCCTCCACCAGCCGATCTGGTGGGACACCCGGCTCTTTGCCTGAGTGTCAGACGCCCTCGACGATCACCACCCGGTACTCGGCGCCCTTGAGCCGGTGCTGCAGCGCGTCCTGGTAGGCGGGGCTGCGGTACCAGGCCTGGGCTTCGGCGAAGCTGGGGAAGCGCAGGATCACCGCCCCATCCGTCTCCGGCCCTTCCAGGACTTCCTGGCGGCCGTAGAAGGCCAGCGGCGTGACGGCGTGACCACCGCGAGCCTCCCGGGCCTTCTGGCCATAGGTGGCGAACTCCTCGGGGTCGATCATCCGCTCGCGGACAAGGATGACGTAGGCGGGTTTGGCGTCGGTGTTCATCGGGGTTCCTCACAGGCCGGGCGATGACTCTAGCCTCGTCGACGGCGGCTGGCGACGCGGCGCGGGTTGATTCAGGTCACATCCGGACGGTTCGCGCGGCGCTAGCCTTCGATGTCTTCGCAAGGAACCCCGCCATGTCCATGACCGACGCCCCCGAGGCTACCGAGGCCTCCGGCCGGATCACGCGCCGGGACGACGCCCTCGAGATCGCCCTGTTCCGCCATCTGGACCACGCCGCCGCGAGCGTCTGGTCCTTTCTGACCGACCCGGCCCGATTGCCGGAATGGCTGGCGCCGGGCGAGATCGAGCCTCGGGTCGGCGGCCGGGCCCGGCTCGACTTCGTCGACTCCGGCACGGTGATCGACAGCGCGGTCACCGCGTTCGAGCCCGGCACGCTGCTGGAATACAGCTGGAGCGGCCCTGGCGAGCCGCTGAGGCCGGTCCGCTGGTCCCTCGACATCGAGGGCCCGCAGGCCTGCCGCCTGACCCTGACGCTCACCACGCCGGCCGGAGACGACGCCGGCCGCGGGGCGGCCGGCTGGGAGGCTCACCTGGAAATGCTTGCCGCCGCGCTCGAAGGGGCGCCGATCCGGTTCCCGTTCGAGCGCTTCAAGGCGGCCCGCGACGCCTATCGGGCGCAGCTGGCCTCCACCTAGCCCGCGATCAGGATCCAGACCCCGATCGCCGCGAAGCAGGCCGCCGCCGCCCAGCGGATGTAGCGGAGCGGCAGGCGCGTGGCCGCCGCCTCGCCGATCCAGACAGCCGGCGCGTTGGCGATCATCATGCCCAGCGTCGTGCCGGCCGCGACCAGCAGGATGTCCTGGAACCGCGCCGCCAGGGCGACCGTGGCAATCTGGGTCTTGTCGCCCATCTCGACCAGGAAGAAGGCCACGGCGGTGGTCAGGAACACCGACCCGGCCCGCACGGCCGACGGCGCCTCGTCGTCCTCGAACCTGTCGGGGATCAGCGCCCAGGCCGCGAAGCCGATGAACAGCAGGCCCAGAACCCACTTCATCCAGGGGCCGTTCAGACTGTGGCCGGCCACCGAACCGAGGGTCGCGGCCAGGCCGTGGTTGGCGAGGGTGGCGACCAGGATCCCGGCCAGGATCGGCCAGGGTTTGCGGAACCGCGCCGCCAGCACGATGGCCAGCAGCATGGTCTTGTCGCCAATCTCGGCGATGGCCACGAGGCCGGTGGAGACGAGGAAGGCTTCCATGAATATGTCCTGGCGGGACCGGTAAGACAGACCATTGGCGTTCCGCGCTCCGGTCCCGCTCGACCGCACGCGAAAGCCAAAGGTCTCGCCAGGTCCTCTCGGACTGAGCGCGCCATGAAGCCTCGGCTTCAAGTTTGTTGACGCGCCCCCTGCTGGATATGCGGGCGGCTACTCCCCAGTGACGGCCGGGGGATACCCCTGCGCCGGCGTCGAGGCAAGCCTCAGAGGCTGCCGTCCGCCTTCGCCGCCGCCGTCAGCGCGGCGCGGAACTTCGGATGGGCCAGCCCGATCAGCGCCTTGGCCCGCTCGAAGGACGACAGGCCCTTGAGATCGACGTGGCCATACTCGGTGACCACGATGTGGGTGTCGTTGCGCGGCGTAGTCACCGGACCGTCCAGCCGGGTGGTGATCCGCGACACCTCGCCATCCTTCGCGGTCGAGTGGCAGGCGATGATCGACTTGCCGCCTTTCGAGGCGTAGGCGCCCCGCACGAAGTCCAGCTGGCCGCCGGCGGCGCTGTACTGCCGTCCCGCCAGGTGTTCGGAGTTGCAGGCGCCCGACAGGTCGATCTGCAGCGTGGCGTTGACCGAAACCACCCGGTCGTTGCGGGCGATCACCGCCGGATCGTTCACATAGTCGACCGGCCGGCTCTCGACGGCGGCGTTGTCGTCGATGAAGTCGTAGAGCGCCTTGTCGCCCAGCGCGAAGGTGAAGATCGACAGGCCGGGATCGGTGGCCTTGCGCCGGTTGGTCACCACGCCCCTGCGCATGAGTTCGACCAGGCCGGGCGACAGCAGCTCGGTGTGGACGCCGAGGTCGCGGTGCTGGCCCAGGGCCGAACAGACGGCGTCCGGCAGCGCGCCGATGCCCATCTGCAGACAGGCGCCGTCGTCGACGAGGCCGGCGATGATGCGACCGATGGCGTCGTCCTCCGGGGTCCGGTCCCGGGTCGGGTTCTCGAACAGCGGCTGGTCGTTCTCGACGATGCCGTCGACCTGGCTGACGTGGATCATGCCGCCCCGGACGCGGGGCATGTGCTTGTTGACCTCGACGATCACCCGGCGCGCCGAGGCGACCAGCGCCGAGCCGTAGTCGTTGTTCGTGCCCAGGCTGAAGTAGCCGTGGCGGTCCATCGGCGAGACGGTGGTGACGAAGACGTCCATCGGCGTCGGCTCGCTCATCAGGCGCGGGGCCTGGCTGAAGGCGCCGGGGACGAAGGCGACCGTACGCCGGCCCTCGGCCCCGCCCCGGGCCAGCAGCGCGCGCTCCACGGGACCGAGGAACAGGCAGTGCGGCCGGATGCGGTCCATCAGTTCGTAGCGCAGCACCGACAGCGCCGCGTGCGGCGTTGAATGAAAGTAGTAGAGGCGAACCTCGTCGATCTCGTCGGCCTCGGCCCGGGCGGCGATCGCCGTCAGGATGGCGGGCGGCTCGGCGAGCGCCATGCCCATGGCGAGGCGATGACCCGACTCGACCTGGTCGGCCGCCTCCGCCGCCGTCAGGCGTTTGCTCGCATAAATCCGATCGAGGGTCATCGCGAGACCATGCCATGATCCGCCCGCCGCAGACGAGGGGGCTTGAAGCTGTTGCGGCGAGGCGCGGAAGACCCCTGTTCGCCCATCAGGCGAGGTGTCGATCACAGTCCCGCGACCACGCGCCGCGCCCCTTGTCCTAACCCCTTGCAATGGTTGGAATGCTGGACGTTGTTAACCTTTTGCTAACGAAAAAAGTCGCCCGACGGACGATCTGGGCGTTGACGAGTCATTAGGGCTCGTGGCCCCATATAGTGGGTTGAGGGGGCATACTGCCCACAACATGTAGGGGGTCGAGGGCGTCGTTGGCGTCTTTGAACTCCCTGATTGGTCACGGGTTTTGGGACATGATGGGTGAAGTGGCGCGACAGATTCCTCTCGGCGAAGCCGCCGGAGACAGCGCCTGGGAAGCCGGCCGTCCGCAGCTCGCGCTGGTGCGCAAGGTTGAGGTTGACCGCTCGCGGGACGCCCTGCTGACGGAGTTCGGCAAGACCACGCTCGAGGACCGGTATCTCCTGCCGGGCGAGTCGTACCAGGACATGTTCGCGCGCGTCGCCACGGCCTATGCCGACGACGCCGAGCACGCCCAGCGCGTCTATGACTACATGAGCCGCCTGTGGTTCATGCCGGCCACCCCGGTGCTGTCCAACGGCGGCGCCGAGCGCGGCCTGCCGATCAGCTGCTTCCTGAACGCGGTCGGCGACAGCCTGGACGGCATCGTCGGCACCTGGAACGAGAATGTCTGGCTGGCCGCCAACGGCGGCGGCATCGGCACCTACTGGGGCGGCGTCCGCAGTATTGGCGAGAAGGTGAAGGGCGCTGGACAGACGAGCGGCATTATTCCCTTCATTCGGGTGATGGATTCGCTGACGCTGGCGATCAGCCAGGGCAGCCTGCGCCGGGGGTCGGCGGCGGTGTACCTGGACATCCACCACCCCGAGATCGAGGAGTTCCTCGAGATCCGCAAGCCGTCGGGCGACTTCAACCGCAAGTCCCTGAACCTGCACCACGGCATCTCGATCAGCGACGAGTTCATGCACGCCGTCCGCGACGGTCACAGGTTCGGGCTGCGCTCGCCCAAGACCGGCGAGGTCCTCAAGGAGGTCGACGCCCGCACCCTGTGGCAGAAGGTGCTGGAGCTGCGCCTGCAGACCGGCGAGCCCTACCTGATCTTCTCCGACCACGTGAACAAGGCCATGCCGAAGCACCAGCGCGAGCTGGGCTTCAAGGTCCGCCAGTCCAACCTGTGCAGCGAGATCATGCTGCACACCGGCAAGGACCACCTGGGCGTCGAACGCACGGCCGTCTGCTGCCTGTCCAGCGTCAACGCCGAGACCTTCCTGGAGTGGCGCGACGAGCCGCGCTTCATCGAGGACGTCATGCGCTTCCTCGACAACGTGCTGGAGGACTTCATCCAGCGCGCCCCGGTCGACGCCAAGGCGGCCGTCTACGCCGCCCAGCGCGAGCGCTCGGTGGGCCTGGGCCTGATGGGCTTCCACAGCTTCCTGCAGGGCCAGAACGTGCCGTTCGAGAGCGCGCTGGCCAAGTCCTGGAACATGCGCCTCTTCAAGCACCTGCGCCGCGAGGCCGACAAGGCCAGCGTCAAGCTGGCCGAGGAAAAGGGCGCCTGCCCCGACGCCGCCGAGCGCGGCGTGATGGAGCGCTTCTCGCACAAGCTGGCCATCGCCCCGACCGCCAGCATCAGCATCATCTGCGGCGGCACGTCTGCGGGCATCGAGCCGATCCCGGCCAACATCTACAGCCACAAGACCCTGTCGGGCACCTTCGCGGTCAGGAACCCCTACCTGGAGCGGCTGCTCGAGACCAAGGGCCAGAACACCGCGCCGGTCTGGGACACCATCCTGGCCAACGAGGGCTCGGTCCAGCACCTGGACTTCCTGAGCCAGGACGAGAAGGACGTCTACAAGACCGCCTTCGAGCTGGACCAGCGCTGGATCGTCGAACTGGCCGCCGACCGCACGCCCGACATCTGCCAGAGCCAGTCGGTCAACCTGTTCATCCCCGGCGACGTGGATAAATGGGACCTGCACATGCTGCACTGGCAGGCCTGGGAGCGGGGCATGAAGAGCCTCTACTACCTGCGCTCCAAGTCGGTTCAGCGCGCCAGCCACGCCGGCAACGAGACCGTCGAGGCGGTCGACATGGCCGCCGCCGCCCGCACCGACTACGAGGAATGCCTCGCCTGCCAGTAGGCCTTCAAGGCCCTTCCCCCTGGAGGGGGGAAGGGTTGGGATGGGGGTGGGAACCGGGCCGCCACGACGGCGTCTGACGAGGTTCCCAACCCGCCCGATCCGCGCCCGACCTGGCCGGCGCCACCCCCATCCGACCCCGCTCCGCGGGGCCACCTTCCCCCCCTCCAGGGGAAAGGCGACGGCGTGTCACGCACCCCGCCAGATCCGGCGAAATTCCGCGAGAAATCCGGCGAGATTTCCGCGAGTTCCGGCCAGTTCCGTCAAATCATCGCGAAAAACCATCAAATGCCCGGGAACGCCCCGGCCCGATCCGGGTTCTCGTCTTCACACAAACGAGAGGACGCCCCCCATGCGCAGCCACATCATTTCCGTTCTGACGGTCGCCGCCGGCGCCCTGGCCCTGACCGCCTGCAGCGGTCCGGCCGAGGACGCCGCCAACAAGCAGGCCGACGCGGTCGAGCAGTCGGCGGAAAACCGCGCCGACGCGCTGGAGAACCAGGCCGACGCCACGCGTGACGCCGCCGCCGCCACGGGCGACGCCCGGAAGGACGCCGCCGACGCCACCGCCGACTCGCTCGAACGCAAGGCCGACGCGGTCGAGGACGCCGGCGAGAAGCAGGCCGACGCGATCAAGACGGAAACCGATCGCAAGTACTAGGAGCTTTGCGTGCTTCGACACGGCCCATCGGGCCTGCTCAGCATCACGTGTGAGGATAGCCATCTGACCACCTCATCCAGAGCACGCCCGAAGCGGCGTGTCGAAGGACGCAC
>JAUSPV010000194.1 GCA_030652755.1 Caulobacter sp.
TCACGCCGGAGTTCCGCAACCGCCTGGACGCCGTGGTCGCCTTCAAGCCGCTGACGCAGGAGATCATCCGCCAGGTGGTGCAGAAGTTCGTCATCCAGCTCGAAGCCCAGCTGGCCGACCGCAACGTCACCATCGAAACGACCGACGAGGCGGCCGACTGGCTGGCCAAGAACGGCTTCGACGAGCTCTATGGCGCCCGGCCCCTGGCCCGGGTCATCCAGGAGCACATCAAGAAGCCGCTGGCCGACGACATCCTGTTCGGCAAGCTGGCCAAGGGCGGCCACGTCAAGGTCGTGCTCCGCGACGGCAAGATCGCCTTCGATTTCGACATCGACGGCGCCGGCCCGCGCGAACCGGGCGCTCCGGAAATCGAGGAGCCCGCGCTCGCGGAATAGGCGCGGCCTAGATCGGGTAAACCGCGCTGCAACAGGCCTGGCCTGACAGTCCTCGCCGCGAGCCAATCGTGGCGAGGACGTCGGTTGACCATATTTCGGACCGCTCAGACAGAGCGGCATCCCCTGCTGCCCTTAGCGCTGCTCGCGACCTGCATCGCCAGCGCCGCCTTCGCCTACACGCTGACCACGGGGGCTGGCGGGCTGGCGGTGATGTGGATCAACAACGGGGTGCTGGCGGGCGCGCTGCTTCTGCTGCCGCGCATCCCGGCGATCCAGATCGCCATTCTTTGCACCATCACGGACTTTCTCGGGGCCGCCATCAGCGGCACCCCGCCCGCCCAGGCGATGCTGATCGCCGGATGCGACCTTCTGGAAGCGGTCGCGGCCGCCATCCTGGTCCGGCGCGTTGGCGGCGCCGCCCTTGACGTCACCATCCTCCACCGGTTTCGGCGCATCACCCTGCTGGCGGTGCTGCCGGCGACCCTGGCGGTCGCAACCCTCGGCTCAACTCTCTCGGCGACCCTGTTCGGAGACGATTTCGTTCACCTCTGGCTGGCCTGGGCCGCCGGAGACTTTCTCGGCATGATGCTGGGCCTGCCCGGCGTCCTGCTGCTGGCCCGGTTCCATCGGTTCAACCACGGCGGCTCCGCCGGCCCCTGGGAACGCTATGCCTGGATCGCCGTGGCCGTCGCCTGTGCGGCGGTCCTCTTTCATTTCGACCATCCCGCCCTGTACTATCTGTTCTTTCCTGTCGGCCTGCTGCTCGTACTCCGGCTCAGTCCGCCGTTCGCATTGCTCGTCGTTCTGGCCTTCGCGATGGTCGCCGCGGGCGCCACCGTGACCGGCGCTGGCGGCTCCGCGATCCTCTTCTCCGATATGTCCGGACGGATCCTCTGGCTTCAGCTCTATCTAGCGTCCCTGCAGTTTAGCGCCCTGGTTCTGATCGGCGTCCTGTCGCAACGGATCCGCGCCCAGACCGCTTCCAGGCGCGCCCTCGCGACGGCGCGGGAGTCTCGCAAGGAAGCCATCGAAGCCGCCGGCGCGAAGGGCCGCTTCCTCGCGGTGATGAGTCACGAAATGCGCACGCCGCTCAACGGCATCGCCGGGTACGCCCAGCTGCTCTCGGCCCGCACCGATCTGACCGCCGACGTCCAGAAGCAGATCCGCACCATCAGCGATTCCAGCGAAGTGCTGTTGGGCCTCATCAGCGATGTTCTGGACTATTCCCGCAACGAGTCGGGCGGCCTGCAGCTGGTCGAACGGCCGTTCAGGGCGAATGACGTCATCTTCCGATCGCTGGAGATCGTCCGGCCCTTGCTGGCGGGACGTGAGATCGAGCTGGTCATGAGCTCGAACATTCCAGACGATCTGGCCCACGTCGGCGATGAGCGGCGTCTGGCCCAAGTGCTGCTCAACCTGCTCGGCAACGCTGTGAAGTTCACAGAGCGGGGCCGCATCACCGTGTCCGCCGACTGCCGGCCGACGCGGACCGGCGACGCCGACACGCTGACCATTACCGTCCATGACACCGGCATCGGCATAGCGCCCGACAAGCTCGATCTGGTGTTCACGCCCTTCTCGCAGGCCGATGCGTCCGATCAGAGAAGCTACGCCGGCGCGGGTCTTGGTCTGACGATTTCCCGTTCGCTCATCGAGCGGATGGGCGGCGCAATCGGGGTGGAGAGCCAGGTGGGCGTCGGCTCGCGGTTCTGGATCTCACTGACCTTGCCGCGCGCGCCTCTGACGACGGCTTCAGCAAGCGAACGCCCGGCCGTAGAGATGGACGACCGTCAGATCCAGGTCCTGATCGTCGATGATCACCCCGTAAATCGCCAGGTCGCGACCCTGATGCTCGAGGCCGCCGGCATGGCGGTTTCGACCGCCGAAAACGGAGCCCTCGCGGTCGAGGCCGTGCAGTCGCGCGTCTACGACCTGGTGCTCATGGATCTGCACATGCCGGTGATGGATGGTTTGAGCGCCTGCCGGGCGATCCGGGCGCTTGGCGGTCCCGCCGCTGCCGTACCGGTCATCGCCATGACCGCCGCGGCCATGCCCGAGGACATCGACCGATGCCTGGCCGCCGGCATGAACGCGCACATTGCAAAGCCGATCCGGCAGGAAGAACTGCTTCAGGTCGCCCTTCAGCAGCTGGTCGCCCAGGACTCCGCCGACGCCGCCTGATCGCCTTGGAGTGAGGCCCCACCCCGAGCGCCGATGCCAGGGTCAGGCCCTCGATGCGCCTTCCCTGGCACATCGGGGCGCTCGCGGAATGGTGGACAAAATGGGAACAACCGGTTAGGTTGCCCCCATGACGTCCTTCCCGTTCGATACGCTCGGCGCTTCGAAACAGCTTCGCGGAGCGGGCATGCCGGAAGGCATGGCCGAGGCGGTGGTGTCGGTGTTCCAGCACGCGGCCATGACGCCGGACTTCAGCCATCTGGCGACGAAGGCCGACCTCGACGTCGTCAAGGCGGAGATGGCGACGAAGGCCGATCTCGACGCCGTCAAAGCGGAGATGGCGACGAAGGCGGATCTCAAAGCCGTCCGGGCGGAGATGGCCACGAAAGCCGATCTCAACGCCGTCCGGGCGGACATGGCGACGAAGGCCGATCTCGACGCCGTCCGGGCGGAGATGGCGACGAAGGCGGACATTGCCGACATGGCCACCAAGGCGGATCTCTCCGAACTTCGCCTCGCGGCGAAGGCCGACCTGCTCGAGCTGGAGGTCCGGATCATGGAGCGAATGCGCCAGCAGGGCTGGGCGCTGATGGGCGGGATGACGGTGCTGCTGGCTGTATCGACGGCCATCGGCAGGCTCATCGGCTGACCTTCGATTGGCCCGGAACGGGGGTTGCGTCCGGGGGCGTCGCGGCCCGATGCTGCGGACCAGCCTCCGGAGAGCCCCATGAAGTACCGCAAACTCGGCGCGAGCGATCTCGACGTCTCTGAAATCTCCCTCGGCTCCTGGCTGACCTACGGCGTCGGCGTCGAGGCGGACAACGCCCGGGCCTGCGTGGACCGCGCCTTTGAGCTGGGGATCAACTTCATCGACACGGCCAACGTCTATGGCCGAGGCTCGGCCGAGACCGTGCTGGGCGAGACGCTCGCCGGCCGGCCGCGCGACAGCTACATCCTGGCCACCAAGCTGTGGGGCGACATGGGCGGCGGCGACAAGGGTCTGTCCCGCGCCCAGGTCCACAAGCAGATCGACGCCTCGCTGGCGCGCCTGAGAACCGACTACGTCGACCTCTACCAGTGCCACCGCTACGACCCCGACACGCCGCTGGAAGAGACCCTGGAGGCGCTGAGCGAGATCGTCCGCGCCGGCAAGGCGCGCTGGATCGGCTTCAGCGAATGGGCCCCTGAGCAGATCGAGGCCGCCTTCGCCATTCCCGGCGTGGAGCGGTTCGTCTCCAGCCAGCCGCAGTACTCGATCCTGTGGCGACGGCCGGAGAAGGCGGTGATCCCGATCTGCGCCGCCAACGGCGTCTCGCAGATCGTCTGGTCGCCGCTGGCCCAGGGCGTCCTTTCCGGCAAGTACGATCCCGACAGCGCCCCGCCGGCCGACTCGCGCGCCGCCAGCGACAGCATGTCGGGCGCCATCGGCGGCTGGATGCGCCGCGAGGTGCTGGAGGCCGTCCAGCAGATGAAGCCGATCGCCGCCGAGGCCGGCTGCACCCTGGCGCAGTTCGCGCTGGCCTGGGTGCTGCGCGAGCCGAATGTCGCCTCGGCCATCGTCGGCGCCAGCCGTCCCTCGCAGCTGGACGACAACGCCGCCGCCGTTGATCTCAAGATCGACCCGGCGCTGTTCGCCAGGGCCGAGGCGATCGCCGACGCCATCCCGCGCCGTTAGCCGGCGAGAAGCGCCGCCTTCGCCAGATCCTTCGGTCGTCCGAACAGGCGGAACAGGTCGATCTGCGCCTGACGGTCCGGGGTGTTTACCGTGATGCCGGCGAGACAGGTGGCCACAACCGCGGGAATCGCCACCGGCGTCCAGCGACCCGCCTGCATGAGCAGCAGATCCCCCATCACCTCGACCCGGCCTTCGCGGAAGGCATAGCCGGAGAAGCGGGAGCGGAAGACCTCGCCGCTGGTCGGCGCGTAGGCTCGGTCGCGCCAGGCGTCCCATGCCGTCTCCAGCGTCGCCGCCCCGGCCGCCGTGGTCATGATGTCGAGATCGGGACAGTCGGCGACCGGCGCGCCGGCGATCATCATCGCGGCGCTGCCGATCACGCACCAGGGCTCGGAAAGGCCGGACAGCGCCGGATCAAGCTCGGCCAGCAGCCGCTCGAGATCGGCGAGCGTCACGTTTCCAGCGCCGCCGAGATCTGTGCGGCCAGGGCCTTGAGCTCCTCGACGTCGGCCATGCCCTCGGCGTGGCGGCCCAGGGCCACGCCCTCCCAGCGGGGGATGATGTGGACGTGCAGGTGGAACACGGTCTGGCCGGCCGGGGCGCCGTTGAACTGGGTGACCACGATGCCGTCGGGCTTCAGCGCCGCGTTCACGGCGCGGGCCACCTTCTGCACCCCGCCGATCACCCGGCCCAGGGTCTTGGGTTCGGCGTCAAGCAGGTTGCGGGCCTTCGAGGTCTTTGAGACGACCAGCACATGGCCCTTGGCCTGCGGGAAGACGTCCATGAAGGCCAGGATCTCCGCGTCCTCGTAGACCTTCACCGCGGGCATCTCGCCGCGCACGATCTTCGCGAAGATGTTGCCGTCGTCGTAGGCGCCGTCGAGGCTCATGGCCGGTCTCCGTTGGGTGCTGCCTGCTCCTACCCCAGGCGGAGTGGAGCGCAAGCCCCGCAGGGCGTCGCCCTACCCCGCCCGGAACGGCGAATACTCCTCCGCCAGCCAGTCCATCTCCTGCCGCACGGCCGTCCGCTCCTGGTCCAGATAGCGGCGCACCGGCTCGCGCAGGGCCGGATCTGCGATCCAGTGGGCGCTGTAGACCTCGGCCGGCAGGTAGCCGCGGGCGATCTTGTGCTGGCCCTGGGCGCCGGCCTCGACGCGCGGCAGGCCCAGCCGGATCGCGTGCTCGATGGCCTGGTAGTAGCAGAGCTCGAAATGCAGGAAGGGGATGGGCTCGACACAGCCCCAGTTGCGGCCGAACAGGCAGTCGCCGCCGATCAGGTTCAGGGCTCCGGCCACCCAGCGGCCGTCCTTGCGGGCCATGACCAGCAGCACCTGGTCGGCCATCCGCGCGCCCAGCATCGAGAAGAAGGCGCGGTTCAGGTAGGGCTGGCCCCACTTGCGGCCGCCGGTGTCCTGGTAGAAGTCGTAGAAGGCGTCCCAGTGCGCCTCGGTCAGGTCCGCGCCGGTCAGGGCGACGATCTCGTCGACGGCCGCCTGCGCATCGCGCCGTTCGCGCCGGATGGTCTTGCGCCGACCCGACGACAGGGCGGCCAGGAAGTCCTCGAACGTCCCGTAGCGGGTGTTGAACCAGTGGTACTGCTGGTCCTGCCTTGGCAGCAGACCGGCGCCGGTCAGGAACCGCCAGTCCTCGCGATCGGGGAAGGTCACGTGCAGGCCCGAGGCGCCCAGCCGCTCGCACAGGGTCAGGGCGCCGCCGAGCAGGGTCCGGCGGCCCTCGTCCGGGTCGATGTCCGGCCGCACCAGCAGCCGCGGCCCGGTCACCGGCGAGAAGGGGGCGGCGCACTGGAGCTTGGGATAGTACCGCCCCCCTGCCCGCTCGTAGGCGTCCGCCCAGGACCAGTCGAAAACGTATTCCCCCTGGCTGTGCGACTTCAGATAGAGCGGCATGACCGCCGCGACGCGACCGGCCTCGTCCTCGACGCTCAGGTGATGCGGCGCCCAGCCGGTGCGGTCGCCGACGCTGCCCGACTGTTCCAGCGCGTCCAGGAAGTCGAAGGCGACGAAGGGGTTGTAACCCGCGCCCGACGGCGCGCAGGCGTCCCAGTCCGCCCGCTCAAGCTCGGCGATACGGCGGTGGATGCGAACGGCGGGCTTGAGGAGGGTGTTCACGGCAAGGCCAAGATAGGCGGCGTTGTCGCCGGGGCAAACGGGTAACCCGGTCCGGGGACATGTACCGTCTTCGGTACGTGTCCCCTGCGGCTTTGCAGCGGCGGGGGACACGCACTGAAGTGCATGTCCCCGATCATGGATTAGGCCTCGAACCCTTCGAAGATCACGTTGTCGACGTGCGGGCGCAGGCGTTCGACCTCCTCGGCGGAGCGAACGGTCCAGGCGACGACCGGCATCCCGTTGGCGCGGAGGGCCTCGGACCTTTCCCAAGGCAGCATGCCGCGTTCCAGCGACAGGAAGTCCGGGCGCGCGATCTCGAGCTGCTCGAGGCTGGCCATCGACTGGCGGATCTCCGGCGACAGGTGCCTGGCGTTGTCGTCGTTCCACCGGTAGCTGTTGAGACCGCGCAGGATCTGCGGGTGGTGATCGGCGAACCAGGCGTGGCTGTAGGGGTTGAAGCCGATCACGCAGGTCGGGCCGTTGTGGTCGAGCAACACTTCGCTGACCCGCTTTTCCAGGGGGCCGACCTCGCCGAAGGGCGTCTTGAGTTCAATATGGACCATGGCGCGGTGGCCGACCTCGACCAGCACCTCGGCCAGGGTGGGAATGCCCTCGTCGGTGTCCTTCAGGCGCAGGTCGCGCAGGTCGTGGAGCGATCGGTCCGACAGACGTCCCTCGACGCCGGTCATGCGCTCCAGCTGGTGGTCGTGGAAGACCACGGCTTCACCGTCGGCGGTGATCTGGACGTCCAGCTCGACGCCATAGCCGCGAGCGCAGGCGGCATGGAAGGCGCCCAGCGAGTTCTCCGGCGCCCCGTCCGGCGTCCAGAGGCCCCTGTGGGCGATGGATGGTCCGAAGAGAAGCTCCCAGGCTTCTCCGAACGCGCTCGGCTCCGGACGGGCTTTCGGCTTCATCAGCTGATCTCCACCACGGCATCGACCTCGACCGCGAAGTTGCGCGGCAGGCGGTAGACGCCGACCGCCGATCGGGCGTGGCGCCCCGCGTCGCCAAAGGCCTCGACCATGACGTCGGAGCAGCCGTTGACGACGCTGGGGATGTCGAAGAAGTCAGGGCCGGCCTGGACGAAGCCGCCCAGCTTGACCACCCGGACCACGCGGTCGAGGTCGCCATCGCAGGCGGCCCGCATCTGGGCCAGCAGATTGATCCCGCACAGGCGCGCGGCGCGTTGCGCCGTCTCCATGTCGACCTCCACCCCGACGACGCCGGTGACGCCGCCCGAGGCGTCCAGCGACACCTGGCCGGAAATGTGGACGAGATTGCCGGTGCGCACGAACGGCACATAGTTGGCGATGGGGGCGACCGGACTGGGCAGGGTGATCCCGGCGGCGGCGAGGCGTTGTTCGACCTTGGACATGCCGCGCTTCTAGCCCGCGCCGGCGATGGACGGAAGCGGACGCGAAAAAGGCCCGGGTTCGAAAACCCGGGCCTTCACGCGAACTTGACCGGCAGTCTGGGGGGAGAGGGGCCGGCCGGCTCGAATGCCTACTTCGCGGCTTGCAGCTTTTCGACGGTCGCGGTGACGCGTTCGTTGAGCGGCTTCACCGAGTCCTTGACCGAAGCGGCGACGACTTCGCCCATCTTCGAGGCTTCGGCGAGGTAGCCTTCCATCGCGGCCTTGACCCAGGCGGTCTGCAGCTCGACGGCTTCCTGCACGCTCTTGGCGCCGGCCAGCGCCTTGGCGGCGGCGACCTGGTCTTCCATGGACTTCTTGGAGAAGGCCATGACCTGCGCGCCGAGGGCTTCGGCGCCCTTGGTGGCGGCGGTGACCGAAGCGACGACGGCTTCGAGGTTCTTCTTGGAGTAGGTGTTCACTTCGTTGAGGGTCGCGAGCGACTTCTCGACGTTGTCCTTGAACGCCTGGTTGCCGGCGGTGGTGAACTGCTCGACGGTGTTCTTCAGGGTATCGGCGGTGGCCATCGGTAGTCTCCTTGTGGGGGTCGGGGGAGGACCGGGAGATGAAGGGATGAAGCCACGAATCCATCGCCGCTTCTGGAGTGTGTTGTCTCATGCTGCACTGCAGCAGTCAACGACTTTTTGTGCACTGCACAATAACCGTCCCGTGACACCGCAGGCCGCGCCCGGCGCCCGCGCCGCGACCACCCGCCGCAACCCCGGACGGGTTCGCTCAACAGTTGTTTACTTTGGCGAAAGACGCCAGCATGCATGCTAGATAGGCAGCCCGAGGGGACCTTCGGGGGCGTCCCGTTTCAGCTTTTTCGACGGACGAAGCATGCTCAAGCTAGCCCGCCGCGCCTATCTCGCACTCGCCCTGTTCGCCAGCCTGGCGGCCGTCCTTGTCGCGCCCGGCCTCGCGCAGGCCCAGGTCCCCTACCTGTCCCTCCCGGCCAGCGAGCCCAAGTACGCGGCGATCGTGGTCGACGCCAACACCGGCGAGGTCCTGTACGCCAAGCGCGCCGACAGTCCGCGCTATCCCGCCTCGATCACCAAGGTCATGACCATGTACCTGGTCATGGAGGCGATGTCCGAAGGCCGGGTGAAGCCGACCGACATGGTCACCATCTCCGCCCGCGCCGCTTCGCAGCCGCCGACCAAGCTGGGCGTGGCCGCCGGAGACCAGGTCAGCGTCGATGACGCCCTCAAGGCGCTGGCCACCCGCTCGGCCAACGACATGGCCGTGGCCCTGGCCGAGCATATCGGCGGCACGGAACAACGCTTCGCCGCCCTGATGACCCTGCGCGGCCAGGAGTTGGGCATGAGCAACACGCGGTTCATGAACGCGTCCGGCCTCCCCGACAGCCGCCAGATCTCCAGCGCCCGCGACATCGCCATCATGTCGCGCGCCGTGATGCGCGATTTCCCGCAGTATTACGGCTACTTCAGCATCAAGTCCTTCACCTTCCGGGGACGGCTGATCACGGGCCACAACCGTCTGATGGGCCAGTTCGCCGGCATGGACGGCCTCAAGACCGGCTACATCAACGCCTCGGGCTTCAACCTGGCGGCCTCGGCCGTGCGCGACGGCCGCCGGCTGATCGCGGTGGTGCTCGGCGGCCGCTCGTCGGCGACGCGCGACGACCATGTCGAGGATCTGCTGCTGACCGGGTTCGACGTGCTCAAGCGCCGCTCGCTCGGCGAGAGCATCACGGTCGCCCAATCCATGTTCGAGCCGGTGATCGACGGACCGGTGATCCGTCCGCCGACCGCCATGGGCGACGCCGGCGACACGGGCGGCCTGCGGGTCGTCCTGACCGACGGCCCTGCTCCGGCCTATCCGATGACGGTGCAGCGCTCGATGGCGCCGATCGCCGATCCGGTCTCCAGACCCGCGCCCGCCCCGAAGGCGGCGGCGAAGAAGCCGCGCGGCAAGTACGTGGTCCAGGCCGGCGCCTTCAAGTCCAAGGACCAGGCGCGCCAGCAGCTGAAGCTGATCCAGAAGCGGTTCTCCTCGAGCTTCTCGGACGCAGAGGCCGATATCGGCGGCGCCGTGGGCGGCTATTATCGGGTCCGGTTCGAGGGCATGACCGCCGACGCGGCCCAGACCGCCTGCAAGACCCTCAAGGCCAAGAAGCAGGCCTGCATGGTCGTCGCGCCGTAAGCGCCCCAGCGGCGCCGACTTCGGAAGGGCGCGGTTGATGACCGCGCCCTTTGCGTTTTGCGAACCGATGCGGGGATCCTCGCCACGCAGGCGAGGCTGACGGGGGTGGGTGCGCCACCCTACTTCTTCAGCAGCGTATCCCGCGCCGCGTTGAGGCGCGCCGCAAGGCCGCTGGTGCCGCCGGCGTCAGGGTGCACGGCGCGGATCAGCCGTCCGTAGGCGGCCTGGATTTCCTCCCGCGAGGCCCCCTCGCCGACGCCGAGGATCTCACGAGCCTCGGTCAGGGTGGCGTCATCGGGTCCTGGCGACGACCGGGACGCGGCCCCGCGTCCCATGAAGACCAGACCAACGCCGAGAGCCGACAAGAGAGCGCCGGGGAGATAGCGACCGCTGGCCGCCAGCAGTCCGCCCGCCGCGACAATGGCGCCGCCGACGCTGCCGGCGACGATCTTCATCTCGCGCTTCATGAACAGCGGCCGCGCGCGGCGTCCGGCCCAGACGAGCAGGCCGAACAGGACGACGCCGATCAGGATGTAGAGCATGGCGCCGCTTGTAGCCCGCCCGCTACTCGGCGGCGAGCAATCGTTCGCCGGTCCAGGTCGAGAGCCCCACGGCGTGCAGCAGCGCCCGCAGCTCCTGTCGCGCGGCGACATGGGTCAGCGACACCGGGATCGGCCGCACCTTGGGCGACAGGTCGGCCACGGTCAGGCCGAAGGGGAACAGCTCGCGGTAGATGACCCGGTCGCGCAGGCCGGGACCGACGCGGAAACCGACGCGCTTGGCCAGCGCCATCAGGCGGTCATCCACCCGCTTGCGGTTGCGGGCCTCGACGCTGGCCAGGCGGTTGCGCAGCACCACCCAGTCCAGCGGCGCGCGCTGGCCGGCCAGGGCGCGGGCCTTGCGGGCCTCCCAGACGATCTCCGAATAGAGGCCCGGCTTCTGCAGCTCCAGGGTCACCGGATCCACGTGGCCCAGCATGTCGAAGTCGACAAAGCTGTCGTTCATCGGGGTGACGACCATGTCGGCGTGGGCGTGGGCGGTGCGCGACAGGGCGGTGTTGCCGCCCGGGGTGTCGATGATCACGAACTCGGCGTCCTGGCGGGCGCGGTCGAAGGCCTCGTGAAAGCGCTCGATCTGCTCGGCGTCCGGCGCCCGGGCCAGGGCGACGCCGTCCTCGGCCGGGTGGCGGGCCAACGGCTGGGGCAGGACAACGCCGTTCGAAGCGCTCCAGAGCTGGCGGTTGGCGAAGAACCGCCCCGTCGACGACTGGCGCAGGTCGAGGTCGATCACCGCGACCGACGCGCCGCCGTGCAGCAGGCCGGTGGCCAGGTGGACGGCGATCGTCGACTTGCCGGCGCCGCCCTTCTCGTTGCCGATGACAATGACATGTGGCTGGGTGGTGGCCATCTCGTGGTCCCCGAATCTGCGCCGACTCAGCGTCGGACCTGAGCCGACGAGACACCCGTATGGTTACCGCTGCAATCGTACCGGGACGATTTGTCCACAGGCGGCTTGTCACAGGGGAAGGCCGCGCGATAAGCCGCGCGCCATGACACAGACCGCCCTCCCCGTCGTCCGCACCGTCGCCGCGCTGCGCGCCCAGGTCTCCGCCTGGAAGCGCGAGGGTCTGCGCGTGGCCATGGTTCCGACCATGGGCGCCCTCCACGAGGGGCACCTGTCGCTGGTCCGGCTGGGCAACCAGATGGCCGACCGCACGGTGGCCTCGATCTTCGTCAATCCGGCCCAGTTCGCGCCGCACGAGGACTTCGACGCCTATCCGCGCGGCGAGGACCGCGACAGCGCCCTGCTGGCCGCCGCCGGCTGCGCGTTGCTGTTCGCGCCGACCGTGGGTGAGATGTATCCCGACGGCTTCGCGACCACGGTGAACGTCGCCACCGGCGTCTCCGAGCCGCTGGAGGGCGTGTCGCGGCCGCACTTCTTCGGCGGGGTGGCCACGGTGGTCTCCAAGCTGCTCAATCAGTGCCGGCCGGACGTCGCCATCTTCGGCGAGAAGGACTACCAGCAGCTGCTGGTCATCCGGCGCATGGCGCGTGACCTCGACCTGGGCGTCGAGATCGTCGGGGGACCGACCAGCCGCGAGGCCGACGACCTGGCCATGTCCTCGCGCAACGCCTACCTGACCCCCGAGGAACGCGAAGCCGCCGCCGCCCTGCCCGCCGCCATGGCCGCCGCCGTGGGATGGTTGCGCGAGGGACAGGCCGCCGAAGGCGTCGAGGGCCGAGTCAAGGCGATCCTCGGCGAGGCGGGCTTTGGCAAGATCGACTATGTCGAGGTCCGCGACGGCGAGACGCTGGAGCGGCTGGGCCCGGGGCCGGTGGGCTCCGGCGCGCGGGTGTTCGTCGCGGCGTGGATGGGGAAGACGCGGTTGATTGATAACTGGGGGGTGTAGGCGGTGCGTCCTTCGACACGCCGCTTCGCGGCTGCTCAGGATGACTAGGTTAGACAGCTGACCATCATAGTCATGCTGAGCAGCACCCGCAGGGTGCGTGTCGAAGCACGCAACGCGATCACCAAGCCCCCAGCTCCCTGAGCTGCCGCGCCAGATCCTGCGGCACCGCCTCCTCGCCCGCCACCGCCAGGTCCGGCGGGGCGTCGGCGGCCTCGAGGTAGCGCCAGCCCTGGAAGGCGCGGCGCGGCTGCGGGGCGGTCTCGATGAGGTCGGGCTTCAGGTAGATGCGGCAGGGCTGGGGCCCGCCCTCCTCCGTGACGATCTCGTCGATCGCCTGGCGGACCAGCACCTGGCCCTTGATCACCCAGTAGAGCGAGCCGCCGTCCAGCAGCTCGGCGGCCCGCTTGGGCGTCTGGCGCGTCGGCGCGACCGAGCGATGGCCCTGCGCCGCGCGATGCGCCCGCCAGACCCGCAGGTCCGCGACGCTCTCGATGCCGACACAGAGCTTGATGAGGTGGAGGGGCATGGGTGCTGAATATCGATCCGCTCATCCTCGCGGAAGCGAGGACCCAGGCTTTTTTCGATGCAGCCGCTCATCGTGGTGATGGGCGGAGTTCGGGACAGACACCCCGGTGCCTGTCCCTGTGCGGCCCCACCAATCCCCGACCATGATTGCGTCGGCTGTAAACCTGGGTCCTCGCTTCCGCGAGGATGAGCGGAGTTATTGGGGATCGAGGCGGACCAGCACCACGCCCTCGCTGACCTGCCCGCCGGCCTCGGCGGAGAGCTCGGCGACCACGCCGTCGAACGGCGCGGCCAGGGCGTGCTCCATCTTCATGGCTTCCAGCACCAGCAGGGTCTGGCCCCGGGTCACCGTGTCGCCGGCCTTGACCGAGACCGAGACGATCTTGCCGGGCATGGGGGAGAGGATGGCGCCGTCGGATTCTCCTGCCTCCCCGCCCGCATGCGCCTTCGGACGGCGGAAGGAGAAGGCCTCACCCATCTCGAAGACCACGACCTCGTCATCATCGACAACCAGCAGGTCCTCGGGAAACAGGTCGACGTCCAGCAGGTCCGTCTCGAAGGCGGTTCCGCCGCACTCGATGGTCATCTTGCGGCGCGGGGCGGCGTTCAGGCGAAATCCGCTGGCGCCATCGAGAGGTGACCATGGAGTCGGTTCACCATCCCTGGACTGCAGCTCGGCGAGCGCCGTGGCGGCGATGCCGGCGACGACCGCGGTCGGGCGGCCCTCCCCCAGCAGTCCCTCCAGCCGCGCCTCGATGAAGCCTGTGTCCACGTCTCCCGCCACGAAGTCCGGATGACCGGCGCAGCGGGCGAGGAAGGCGGCGTTCGTCTTCACAGGCCAGACCTCGACCGAGGCGCAGGCGTCGGCCAGCCGCTCGGCGGCCTCTTCCCGCGTGGCGCCGTGGGCGATCAGCTTGGCGATCATCGGGTCGTAGAAGGGGCTGACCTCGCCGCCCTCCTCCACCGCGCTGTCCACACGCACCACGTCTTCCGGCAGCCGGAAGTGCGTCAGCCGCCCCGTGCTCGGCAAAAACCCCGTCGCCGGGTTCTCCGCGTAGAGCCGCGCCTCCATCGCCCAGCCGTCGAGCGTGATCTCGTCCTGGGTCAGCGGCAGCGGCTCGCCGGACGCCACGCGGAGCTGCCATTCGACCAGGTCCTGGCCGGTGACCATCTCGGTGACCGGGTGTTCGACCTGCAGCCGGGTGTTCATTTCCATGAACCAGATGCGGTCGGCGCGCAGGCCCTCGCTGGCGTCGGCGATGAACTCGACCGTGCCGGCGCCTTCGTAGCGGACGGCCCTCGCGGCCTTGACGGCGGCGTCGCAGACGGCGGTCCGGGTGGCGGCGTCCATGCCCGGGGCCGGGGCCTCCTCGATGACCTTCTGGTGGCGGCGCTGCAGCGAGCAGTCGCGCTCATAGAGGTGGACGACATTGCCGTGGCTGTCGCCGAACACCTGCACCTCGATGTGGCGCGGGCGGGTGACGTACTTTTCCAGCAGCACCTTGTCGTCGCCGAAGCTGGCGGCGGCCTCGCGACGGCAGGAGGCGAGCGCGGCGAGGAAGTCGCCCTTCGCCTCGACCTTGCGCATGCCCTTGCCGCCGCCGCCGGCCACGGCCTTGATCAGCACGGGATAGCCGATGGCCGCCGCTTCGGTTTCGAGACGGCCTTCGGTCTGGTCGTCGCCGAGATAGCCCGGCGTACAGGGCACGCCGGCGGCGATCATCAGGCTCTTGGCGGCATCCTTCAGGCCCATGGCGTTGATGGCGGCCGGTGGCGGGCCGACCCAGATCAGGCCCACGTCCTTCACCGCCTGGGCGAAGGCGGCGTTCTCGCTCAGAAAGCCGTAGCCGGGGTGGATGGCCTGGGCCCCCGTCGCCTTCGCCGCCGCCAGGATCTTCTCGGCGACGAGGTAGCTCTCCCGCGCCGGGGCCGGGCCGATCAGCACCGCCTCGTCGGCCTCGGCCACGTGCGGGGCCCTGGCGTCTGCTTCCGAATAGACGGCCACCGTCCGCACGCCCAGGCGGCGGGCGGTGCGGATGATCCGGCGGGCGATCTCGCCGCGGTTGGCGATGAGCAGGCTTTCGATCATGCGGCCCGGCCTACAGCGCCCAGCCCGGATTGCGCTTTTCGAGGAAGGCGCGGACGCCCTCCTGCCCTTCCTCGCTGGCGCGGCGGTCGGCGATCAGCCTGGCGGTTTCCTCGAGCAGCTCCTCGTCGATCGGCACGCCGGCGATGTCGTCGACCAGCGCCTTGGACGCGGCCACGGCGCCCGGCGCGCAGGCCATGATCTCGGTCGACAGGCGCTCCATGGCGTCGTCCAGATCGGCGGCGGCGGCGACCACCTCATCGACCAGGCCGATCTTCTCGGCGAAGGCGGCGTCGAAGATCCGGCCGGTGGCGAACAGGCTCTTGGCCCGGCGCGGGCCGATGGCGGCGACGACATGCGGGCTGATCGTCGCGGCGACCAGGCCCAGCTTGACCTCGGAGAAGGCGAACATCGCGTCCGGCGCGGCGACGGCGTAGTCGCAGGCGGCCACCAGTCCCGCGCCGCCGCCGAAGGCCGGGCCCTCGACCAGGGCGACGGTGAACTGGGGCAGCTCGCGCAGGGCCAGCAGCATCTCGGCCAGCAGCAGGGCGTCGGCGCGGTTCTCCGACACGGTCCAGTCGGCGGCCGAGCGCATCCACTCCAGGTCCGCCCCGGCGCTGAACGCGCCGCCGGCCCCGCGCAGGAAGACGATGCGCACGCCGTCGGCGTCCTTCAGCGTGTCGAAATGCTGGCTCAGCGCGGCGATCACCTCGGCGTTGAAGGCGTTCTTCCTGTCCGGGCGGTTGATCGTGATGACGGCCACGCCCGAGGGGCTGGCGTCGAGCTCGACCAGCGCGCTGAGCGCGTCGGTGTCGGTCAACTCGACGAGGGGATCAGCGATGGGATTGGTCATGGGGGCTCCTTCGATAAGGTAGCTATACTCCGAGCCACATCGTGATTGTTAGCGGGTTCGGCATGCAAGATCAGGTCAGGAACGGCTGGGAGGATTTCATCCTGGGCGGCCAGTTCGAAGCGATCCCCGACCCGTTCCTTTTCCGCGGCTCGTTTCGGTTCGCCTATCTGATTGACGGCTATGAGGTCGCGGGAAGTTTCGAGGCCCTCGCCAAGCTCGCCAACGGGATCGGCCAGGCGGCGGGGCCGGAAGGCCTGTGGTTCGGCGACGCCCGCACCCTGTGGCTGATCCTGTTCTTCGAGAACCGCCGCTGGAGGCATTTCGGCGATCCGCCGCAAGGTCAGGACGAAATCAGGCTCGATCGGCTGTGCCAGAAACTGCGCGAGGAGCTGGTGGCGATCGAGCCAGCGGACCGGTCGGCCTTCCTCGCCCCGCTGATCCCGCCGCCTACATCCTGAACACGCCGAAGGTCGTCTCCGGCACGGGGGCGTTGAGGCTGGCGGAAATGGCCAGGCCCAGGACGTCGCGGGTCTGGACCGGATCGATGACGCCATCGTCCCACATGCGGGCGGTGGCGTAGTAGGGGTTGCCCTCGTCCTCGTACTTCTGCCGCACGGGCGCCTTGAAGGCTTCGGCCTCCTCCGGCGTCCATTTGTCGACATCGCGATGCACGGTGGCCAGGACCGAGGCGGCCTGCTCGCCGCCCATGACGCTGATGCGGCTGTTGGGCCAGGTGAACAGGAAGCGCGGGCTGTAGGCGCGGCCGCACATGCCGTAGTTGCCGGCCCCGAAGCTGCCGCCGATCAGGACGGTGAACTTGGGCACATTGGCGCTGGCGACGGCGGTGACCATCTTGGCCCCGTCCTTGGCGATGCCGCCGGCCTCGTACTTGCCGCCGACCATGAAGCCCGAGATGTTCTGCAGAAACACCAGCGGAATCCGGCGCTTGCAGGCCAGTTCGATGAAATGGGCGGCCTTCAGGGCGGCCTCGCTGAACAGCACGCCGTTGTTGGCCAGGATGGCGACCGGATAGCCCCAGATGCGGGCGAAGCCGGTGACCAGGGTCGTGCCGTACAGCGGCTTGAACTCGTCGAACTCGCTGCCGTCGACGATGCGGGCGATGACCTCGCGCACGTCGTAGGGGGCGCGGACGTCGGCCGGGACGATGCCGTAGATATCCTTCGGGTCGAACACCGGCGGTTTCGGCTCGCGGACGTCGATGTCCAGCGTCTTGACCGTGTTGAGGTTGCCGACGATCGAGCGGACGATCTCCAGCGCATGCTCGTCGTTGGCGGCGACATGGTCGACCACGCCGCTGCGCCGGCCGTGGACGTCGGCGCCGCCGAGGTCCGTGGCGGAGATGACCTCGCCCGTGGCGGCCTTCACCAGCGGCGGACCGGCCAGGAAGATGGTGCCCTGGCTCTCCTCGCCCGCGCCGCGGACGATCACCGTCTCGTCGCTCATGGCCGGCACATAGGCGCCGCCGGCGGTGCAGGAGCCCATGACGCAGGCGATCTGGGCGATGCCCTCGGCGCTCATCCGGGCCTGGTTGTAGAAGATGCGGCCGAAGTGGTCGCGGTCGGGAAACACCTCGGCCTGGTGGGGCAGGTTCGCGCCGCCGCTGTCGACCAGATAGACGCAAGGCAGACGGTTCTGCAGCGCGATCTCCTGCGCCCGCAGGTGCTTCTTGACCGTCATCGGGTAGTAGGTGCCGCCCTTCACCGTGGCGTCGTTGGCCACGATCATCACCTCGCGGCCCGACACCCGGCCGATGCCGGTGATGATCCCCGCGCCGGGGATGTCGTCCTTGCCGTAGACCTCATGGGCGGCCAGCTGGCCGATCTCCAGGAAGGGCGAGCCGGGGTCCAGCAACCGCTCGACCCGCTCGCGTGGAAGCAGCTTGCCCCGGGCCGTGTGGCGCTCGCGGGACCGCTCGTCGCCGCCCAGGGCGGCGCGGGCCACATGCTGGTGAAGCTCTTCGGCGAGGGCCGTGTTGACCGCAAGATTCTTGCGGAAGGCCTCCGAGTTGGGATCGACGGTCGTGCTCAGCTTCGGCATGGCCGAGGCATAGCGTGTTCTTTCCGGCGTCGGAAGCAGCCGCGCCTTTCCGCAGGGACGGAAACTGGATTCGCGTCGAGCGCTGAAGGGCGTGTAGCCTTTCCTCGACACGTGGCGGAGGGGCGACGATGCGGGTTCTGAAGGCTCTGGGAGCGGGTTTGCTGGCGGCTGTCGCGGTCGCCGTCATAATGGGCTTTGGCGCGCTGGAGGGCTGGGGGCGCAAGCCGTTGGCGCCGTCGGGCGACACCGGCCGCTTCCTCGCCGCCGCCACCGAGACGCTCAAGGCGGAGTCGAAGGGCAACGCGGCTCTGATTCTGGTGGAGAACGGACAGCCCGCGGGCGAAGTCTTTGTGTCCAAGGGCGCGCCCGTGAACCGCGACACCCAGTTCCAGGTCGCGTCCCTGAGCAAATGGGCGACGGCCTGGGGGGTCATGACCCTGGTCGAGCAGGGCAGGATCGACCTCGACGCGCCGGTTTCGAAATACCTCACGCGCTGGCGGCTGCCGGCCAGCGACTTCGACAACGACATGGTCACCGTCCGGCGGCTGCTGAGCCACACGGCCGGTCTGACCGACGGGCTGGGCTACAACGGATTCGAGCCCGGCGTCCCGGTGCAGTCCCTGGAAGCGTCGCTGACCAAGGCCGCCGACGCCTCGCCCGGCGCCGACGGCGCGACGAAGGTCGGCCGGGAGCCGGGCCAATGGGACTATTCCGGCGGCGGCTACACCCTGCTTCAGCTGCTCATCGAAGAGGTCTCCGGCCAGCCCTTCAACAGCTACATGACCCAGGCCGTGTTCGCGCCACTGGGCATGACGCGGTCGACCTATGTGCTGGACGCCGCGCCGAGCAACCTGGCCGAGTTCCATGACGTCGACGGGTCGCGGGCGATCCACTACCGCTTCACGGCCCTGGCTGCGGCCTCGCTCTACACCTCCGCCGCCGACATGGCCCGGCTGATCGCCGCCCACAGGCCCGGGCCGAACGGCGAGCCGGCCGGGCGCGGCGTCCTGCGGCCCGAGACGCTCGCCGCCATGCGCAAGCCTCACGCCCGGCAGTTCGGCGCGGACATCTGGGGCCTTGGCGTGATCCTCTACGCCCCGGTGAAGGGCGACTTCGTGATCGGCCACGACGGGAGCAATACGCCGGCGATCAACACCACCGCGCGGGTCAACCCGGCCACCGGCGACGGTATCGTGATCCTGGAGTCAGGGAATACCCAGCTGGCCTCGGTCCTGGGCGGCGAGTGGGTGTTCTGGAAGACCGGCTATGTGGACACGATTACGGTGCTGCTGGAGGCGAGGGAGACCCTGATGCGGATCGCCGTCGTCGCCGGCGTGGCCTTTCTGGCGGCCTTCCTCCTGGTCTGGCGAGTGACCCGGCGTCGCGCGGCCTCCCGGTGACGATCGGCCCCTGTCGCCGCCGAACGCGGGCCATCGAAACGACTCACCGGCCGCGCTAGCCTGCACCACCGGTGGGGCCCGATGATCGACCGTGAGAACGATACCGCGCTGGAGAGGCTGTTCGCCCATGAACGGCTGACCGGCGCCGCGCGCTGGTTCTCGCTGCCCGGCGGGTCACATCTCTACGCGGCCGGAGAACCCTCCAACGAGCTGTATCTGGTCAAGGCCGGCCGGCTGGGCGCGTTCCGCAAGGAAGAAGGCCAGGAGCGCCAGTTCCTGGGCGTGATCCGGCCCGGCGAGCCGGCCGGGGAGATGGCGCTGATCGCCGGGGCCCCGCACTCGGGCCAGGTCGTGGCGCTGCGCGACTCCGAGATTCTCGCCCTGTCACGCGAGGACTTCTTCGCCGCGGCCGAGGCCGATCCGGCGGTGATGACCGAGCTGGCCAGGCTGATGATCCTGCGCATGCGCCAGGCGACCGGCGCGGCGGCCAGTCACGGCGACCCCACGGTGTTCGGCTTCATTCCGGCCGACAACGGCCGCAAGATCCGGCCGCTGGTCGAGAAGATCGCGCTGTGCATCGCGCGGCTGGGTTACTCGGTGACCGTGGTCGGGGCCGAGGCGACCCACGCCCCGACCGAATGGTTCTCCAACGTCGAGGCCGACTACGACTACGTCCTCTACGCCGCCGAGTTCGGCGAGATCGCCTGGAAGCCGCTGGTCGGCCGGCAGGTGGACCGGCTGTTCCGCATCGGCCGCGGCGACCGGCCGCCGCCGACGGTGTTCGAGAGCCACGCGTCCGAACCGCTGCAGGAGCAGCAGCTGGTCGACCTGATCCTGGTCCAGAAGGCCGACTGCCGACGTCCGACCGGCTCGGCGGCCTGGCTGACCGCCACCGGCGCGGCGCGGCTGTTCCATATCAAGGACGGGCAGCAGGCCGACCTGGAGCGGCTGGCGCGGGTGCTGACCGGACGGTCGGTGGGACTGGTGCTGTCCGGCGGCGGCGCGCGCGCCTATGCCCACATCGGCGCCATCAAGGCCCTGCGCGAACGGAACGTGCCGGTCGACTTCGTCGGCGGCGCCTCGATGGGGGCGGTGATCGCCGCCGGGGTGGCCATGGGCTGGGGCGAGGCGGAGATGGACAGCCGCATCCGCACCGCCTTCGTCGATTCCAGCCCGCTGGACGACATCGCCTTTCCGCTGATCGCCATGACCCTGGGCGAGAAGGTCCGCCACCGGCTTCGGGACCACTTCGACGAGGTCGACATCGCCGACCTGTGGCTGCCGTTCTTCTGCGTGTCGTCGAACCTGACCACCGGCGCCTATCACCTGCACCGGGTCGGCGTCCTGCGCACCGCCCTGCGCGCCACCATCGCCCTGCCCGGCGTCATGCCGCCGGCCATCGACGGCAATGACGTGCTGGTCGACGGCGCGATCATGAAGAACTTCCCGACCGACGTGATGCGGGCCATGCACCTGGGCCCCGTGGTGGGCGTGGACGTGACGCGGGGCCGCAGCATCACCGCCGACGACGTCGCCCGCCCCTCCTCCGTCTGGCGCTGGATCCTGTCGGGAGACTGGCGCAAGGGTCCGCCGATCGTGGCGCTGCTGATGCGCACCGCCACCGTCTCCACCGGCCGCGAAATCACCGCCTCGCGTCAGGCCACCGACCTGTTGATCCTGCCCAATGTCGAGGGCGTCGACCTGCGCGACTGGAAAGCCTACGACTCGACCATCGCCATGGGCCACAAGGCGGCGCTGACCTCCCTCGACGCGCTGGAGCACCCGGTGACGGAACTGCGCCGGCGGCGCTAGCGCCGCGTCGCCACCATGAACAGGCGCGGGAACGGGAACAGGGTCACGCCGTCCTCGCGCGGCGGAAACGCCGCCGCGATCCGCGCCCGGAAGGCGTCCAGGAAGGCCTCGCGCAGGACAGGGTCGGTCAGGACGTCCAGGTAGGGGCGCAGGGCCGTGCCGCGCATCCACTCGACCACCGGATCATCCCCCTCCAGCGCGTGCAGATAGGTGGCGGTCCACAGGTCGATCTCGCCGCACAGCGGGGCCAGCCAGCCGTAGTAGTCGTCCATCGAGGGCGTAGGCCGGATCAGTCGCGCCGACGCGGTCAGCGCGGCCCAGGGGCCGGCCTCCGCCGTCTCGCGAAGGATGCGGTGGTGCTGCGTCTCGAAGGCCATCGGCATCTGGCAGGCGAAGACTCCGCCGCGGGCGAGGCTGGCGGCGAGGCGTGGAAACAGCGCCCCGTGATCGGGCAGCCATTGCAGGGCTGCGTTGCTGAACAGCAGATCCGGCGCGACCTCCGGCGTCCAGGCCTCGACCCCGGCCAGCACCCAATTGACGTCGCCGGCGCGACGGCGGGCGGCGGCCAGCATGTCGGGGCTGGAATCGAGGCCGTGGACCCTGGCTTCCGGATGCCGGGCCGCCAGCAGCGCGGCGTGCTCGCCGGTTCCGCAGCCGAGGTCCCAGATTTCGTTGAAGTCGCGCGGCGGGATCTGGACCATCAGGTCCAGGGCGGGACGGTCGCGGTAGGTCTTGTACCGCTCGTAGACGTCGGGATCCCAACTGGGCATGAACCTCGCCTACACCTGTTTGCACCGGCCGGTCATCGTGCATTCATGCGCGACCGGTCAAAAGACAGCCACGGCTTTCACGCAAGACACAGGCTCATGAAGACGATCCGCATCCTCGCCGCCCTCGCCGCCGCCGGCCTGCTCGCCGCCCCCGCCGTCGCCCAGGAGTCGCCAACCATCCAGCCGGGCTGGTGGGAAAGCACCAACACGCTGAACTTCATCATCCGGGACGTGGATCGCGAGCGTCGCTGCATCACGCCCGCCGACGTCGACAAGGTGATGTCCGGCAGGATCAACCGCCACTACACCTGCACCTACCCGGAAAAGCGGGTCGAGGGCGGCAAGATGTTCTTCAAGGGCACCTGCGTCGACAAGCGCGGGCGCCAGGTCAATGTGACGGCCACCGGGACCTATTCCCCCACCGCCTTCACCCTGAACGCCGACCTCTCGGGCAGGGTGGCCGGCGTGCCGGTCTCGGCGCGGGCCAGCACGACCGCCAAACGGCTGGGCGATGTCTGCCCGATGAAGGTCCAGAAGCTCAAGTGACCTGAAAAACGCACCTGACGGCAAGTTGTCGCGGCCCACGAAATCGGGGTTTGCGACTCGAAAAACCGGACCCATATTGAAGGTCCTGTTCAACAGCTGAAAGGAGGTGACCCAGTGTCTCATCGTATGAGCCCCCGGTCGCAACGCATGACCTGGTCTTCCGCCAAGGCGGAGGTCAGCGCCTGATCAGCGCATAGCGTTCACGCCGCGACCGCGGCAAGACGATGGAACGGCCGCCGGGGCGCCCCGGCGGCCGTTCGCATGTCCGGGGCTGAACTCAGAAGCCCACGCAGGCCTGGCGCTGAACCAGCATCACCGACTCCTGGCCGAAGCGCTTGCGGTAGGCGTCGCGGATAGCGTCGAGCCGGGCGTACTCGCCGTCCTCTCCCGACAGCACGATCAGCACGGCCTTCGACGGCTCGCGGATGATCACGCCGTCATCGCCGCGCCATTGTCCCGCGACCTCCGAGACGGACAGTCCGGCCGGAAAGCGCGGGGTGATCTCCTCGTCGACGAACCGCGCCCAGTCGGCGTCGGAGACACCAGGCGAGGGGCCGATGTTGCGGCCGAAGTAGAGGTCGACGGTGGTCCTCGGCGCCAGGCCCGACGGGCAGGCGGCGCGGGCGGTGTCCTCGGTGTTGATGCTGGCGCAGCCGGCGAGCAAGAAGATCAGGCCGACGAGCACCGGTCGCATGTCAGCGGACCAGTTCGACGGCGACGCCGAGATTGATCCTCGCCCAGGCGCGGTCGGTGGTGAGCGCGGTCGCCCCCAACCGCGCGGCCAGGGTCAGGCAGGCTCGGTCGCCCAATGACAATCCTGCCGCCGCGGTCGCGGGTCTCAGCAGTCCCGTCTCGATCGCTTGCTCGGCGGTGAAGTCGACGACGGTGGCGCCCAGACCCGACCAAAGACCTAGGGCCTGTTGCCGGTGGAATCCCTTCTCCATCAGCTTCGTGATGACTTCGGCCACGTTTACCGCAGAGACGCATCCGGATCCGAGATGAGCTTCGATCCTGGCGGCACCCGGCTCGTCGAGAAGAAGCGCCAGTACCGCCGAGGCGTCGAGGACGCTATTCACGCGCCGCTTCCGCTCGTCGCTCCGCGATCAGTTCGTCGGCTAGGCTTACGCCTTCCGGCACGAGCTTGCGCAGTTCGTCCTGAATCCGACGAATATGCCGCCTCTGGGAAACGACTTCGAACCCTTCGGCCGTCCGACGGAAAATGAGTGCATCGCCGTCGGTGAAGCCGAAGCTTTCGAGAAGCTCAGGAGGCAGTTCCACGGGCGCGGTCGCGTTGACCGGCGCGAACCACCGACCGTCGTTGAGCGGCTTGGCCCTGACCCCTCCTTCGTCGCCGGCGACTCCAAGCAGGGAGGCAGCCGTCACCTCCCCCTCGGTTGCGGCTTCGATCCGCTTGGCCAGATCCAGGGAGGGGCGGGATTTACCTTGGGCGATCCTGGAAACCTGGGCGTGAGAAGCCCCGGTCTTGCGGGCGATTTCAGCGACCGCACCGCGTTTATCCTTCGCAAGTTTGCCGAGCGCGTTCATTTCGAGAGGATACCACACCTTGCATGCCGCGCAAGTTTAGCCCCCGACCAGCTCCCGGCCGATCAGGAAGCGGCGGATCTCGTTGGTCCCCGCGCCGATGTCGTAGAGCTTGGCGTCGCGCAGGTAGCGCTCGACGGGCCATTCCCTGGTGTAGCCCGCCCCGCCGAGCGCCTGGATAGCCTCGTTGGCGACCTTCATGGCGTTCTCGCTGGCCAGCAGGATGGCGCCGGCGGCGTCGAAGCGGGTGGTCTTGCCGGCGTCGCAGGCGCGGGCCACGGCGTAGACGTAGGCGCGGGACGAGTTCAGGGCGACGTACATGTCCGCCACCTTGCCCTGCATCAGCTGGAACGACCCGATGGCCTTGCCGAACTGCTTGCGGTCGCGGACGTAGGGCAGGACGACGTCGAGGCAGGCCTGCATGATGCCCAGCGGCCCGGCCGAGAGGACGGCGCGCTCGTAATCGAGGCCGCTCATCAGCACGCCGACGCCGCCGTTCTCCGGGCCCATGATGTTCTCCTCCGGGACCTCGCAGTCCTCGAAGACCAGCTCGGCGGTGTCACTGCCGCGCATGCCCATCTTGTCGAGCTTCCTCGAGACGCTGAAGCCCTTCATCCCCTTCTCGATCAGGAAGGCGGTGATGCCGCGACTGCCCTCGTCCGGGCTGGTCTTGGCGTAGACGACCAGGGTGTCGGCGTGCGGCGCGTTGGTGATCCAGAACTTGGTCCCGTTCAGCACGAAGCGGTCGCCCCGGCGGTCGGCGCGCAGCTTCATGGACACCACGTCGGAGCCGGAGCCGGCCTCGCTCATGGCCAGCGATCCGACATGCTCGCCGCTGATCAGCTTGGGCAGGTAGCGGCGCTTCTGATCCGGGGTCGCCCAGCGGCGGATCTGGTTGACGCAGAGATTGGAATGGGCGCCGTAGCTGAGGCCGATCGAGGCCGAGGCCCGGCTGATCTCCTCCATGGCGATGACATGTTCGAGGTAGCCCAGGCCCAGGCCGCCGAACTCTTCCTCGACGGTGATGCCGTGCAGGCCAAGGTCGCCCATCTCGGGCCAGAGCTCGCGCGGGAAATGGTTGTCGCGGTCGATGTCGGCCGCCATCGGCGCGATGCGGTCGGCGGCGAAGCGGGCGGTGGTTTCGCGAATGGCCTCGGCGGTCTCGCCGAGGCCGAAATCCATGGACGGTCCGGTCATACGGGGGGAATTAGCATGCCGAACACGGGTCGGCACGCATGATCATCGCGGGCGGGCGGACGCAACAGCGCCCCGCGGGCCGCCCGGCCCGCGGGGCGCGCCGGCTCCCCCAAGCCGGCTGCACTGACGTCAGGCCTGCGCCCGGTCGTCGGTCTCCACGTCGTCTTCGTCCTCATCGTCGAACGGTCCGTCGGCCAGGCCATCGAGCCAGCGCCAGGCCGCGAACCCGGCCATCACGATGCCGGTCAGGCCCGCGCCCCAGCTGATCACCAGCGGGTCCAGCAGGCCCTCGCCGCCATTGGCGTTCAGACCCCAGGCCACGCCCCCGGCGAAAAGCGCCATGCCGCCGAGGCCGAGGCCGAGTAGCGGCAGGCCCTGGATGCGGGCCGGCTCGGTCGGGGTCTCGAAGGCGAACTCGGCGTTCAGATCCGCCATCTCGTCCTCGCGGACCAGACGACGGATGTAGTCCTCATTGACCAGCGGCCGGGTGGCGCCGCCCTGGTGGACAGGCTCGGCGAAGGTCACGTCGAACAGGCCCGGGGCCGATTCGTTGGCCGGCTCCGGCAGGTCGATGCGGAAGACGTCGTCAAAGGCGGCGTCGACCGAAACCTCGGGCGCCGGGGTCAGGGTGAAGCCGGGGTCGCCGTTGACGACCGCCAGCATCGGACCGGGCGGCGTCGGCTCGGGCTGCGGCGTCTGGACCGCGGCGACCACAGGCTCGGCGACGGCTTCTGGCTCCGGCTCGGACATCGGCCCGGCGATCGTGACGATCTCGCCCGTATCCTCGGCGATCGGGGAATCCGGCGCGTCTTCCTCGACGACGGGCGGCGGCGCCGGCTCCAGGTCGCCGATGGCGAACACCGGCGCTTCCGGCTCCGGCGCGGCGACGGGGTCGGGCATCAGTTGTTCAAGGGCGGCGCCCACCCCGGCCGCGGCGATTTCGGTCGCCAGCGGCGCGGTGTGCGGTTCGACGGGAGGAGCCGTCGGCCGCGGGGCGTTGGTTTCGTCGCGCTCGACCACGACCTTGTCGTCGATGGTCGAGGTCTTCAGGGCGGTCGGCGTCTCCCGCGGGCTGGCCGCGACGACGTCATAGTCGACCCGGGGGCGCAGCACCGGCGAGGGGGCCGGGATCCAGCCGTTGGCGGGGGTCAGGAACAGGGTCTTCTCGGCCGACCGGCGGCGGACCAGCGCGTCGATGACGATCCGCTCGCCCTCGAAGTCGGCCTTGCGCCACATCTCCATGGCGCAGGCGGCCTGCAGCAGCTGGCCCTCGTTGACCCGGCGCAGCACCGAGGAGCGGCGGAAGTTGTCCACGCCGACGTTGAAGGCGAAGCAGCAGAGCGCGTCGAACTGGTTCTGCGTCAGCGGCGTGTAGCTGTGCTCGTTCACCGCGTGGGCGACGTTGATCAGGTCGTACATCAGCAGGGCTTCGGCGTCGGCCTCCGACACCTGCGCGCCCTCGCGGGCGGTCAGGGTGTGGCCGTAGCCGATCGTCCAGCGCCCATCGGGAAGCTGGGCTGCCTTGCGTCGATAGCCTTCGAACGACTTGATCAGTTCGATGGCGGCGCGTGAGACCTGGTGGCGGGATTTCATCGGCCTGGTGACCCGGAATGAGACAAGTACGGTTGCGTTCCACCTCACTCCCGCAAGAGGGATGCCGAACCGGAGCTGAACTCCCCCTGAACGGGAATGCCCGCGCGATCAGGGCGCCAGTTCGGCGGTCAGAGCAGGATGAGGGCGGCCAGTCCGAGGAACGACAGGAAGCCCATGAAATCGGTCACGAAGGTGACGAAGATCGGCGAGGACACCGCCGGGTCGCGGTCGAGCTTGTCGAGGGCGAGCGGAACGAGGATCCCGGACAGGGCGGCCATGAACAGGTTGATGACCAGGGCCAGGCCGATGGTCAGGCACAGCATGGGGTCCCGGAAGAACACCCAGGTGGCCAGGCCCATGATCACGGCCAGCACGCCGCCGTTGACCAGCCCGACCGCCATCTCCCGCAGAATAATGCGTACGGCGTTGGAAGCGTTCAGCTCGCGGCTGGCCAGCGCCCGCACGGCGACGGCCAGGGTCTGGGTGCCGGCGTTGCCGCCCAGAGACGCCACCACCGGCATCAGGATGGCCAGGGTGACCAGCTTGGCGATCTCGGCCTGGAAGACGCCGATGACGCTGGCGGCGAGCGCGGCGGTCAGGGTGTTGATGACCAGCCACGGCAGGCGGGAGCGGGCCACGTCCCAGACGCCGGCGTCGCGGCCGGCGTCGGACACGCCGGCCAGGGCCAGGATATCTTCCTCGCCCTCGTCCTGGATGACGCCGACGATGTCGTCGACGGTGATCTGGCCGACCAGCCGGCCGCCGGCGTCGACGACCGGCGCGCTGATCAGGTGGTATTTGTTGAAGGTGTAGCCGACCTCTTCCTGGTCCATGTCGACGGTGATCTCGGTCACCGGCCCCATGATCTCGGCCAGGCTGGTCTCGCGTCCGGCCCGCAGCAGCTGGCTGATCGCCGCCGCGCCAATCGGGCGCCAGGCGGGGTCGACGATGTAGACGTCGAAGAACAGCTCCGGCAGGGCGTCGCCGGCGGTGCGGACATGGTCGATGGTCTGACCGACCGTCCAGAACTGCGGCGCGGCCAGCACCTCGCGCTGCATCAGGCGCCCGGCGGTCTCGTCGTCATAGGCCAGGGTCTGTTCGATGGCCGCGCGATCGGTCTCGTCCATGGCGGCGAGCACCTGGGCGCGCTTCTCGCCCTCCAGGTCGTCGACGACGTCGGCGGCGTCGTCGGAGTCGAGCTCCTCCAGCGCCCGGGCCAGGGCCGTCGGGGTCACCGTATCGAGCACCTCCTCGCGCAGGTTCTCGTCCAGTTCCGACAGCACCTCGGCGAGGGTCTCGGAGTCGAGGCAGGGGATGATCTCCTCGCGGTAGTCCGCGTTGAGGAAGCCCATCAGGTCGGCGACGTCTTCGGAGCGCAGCGCTCCGACCAGCTCGCGCAGCCGCTCGGCGTCGCCGCGATCGGCGGCGTCGATGACCATGTCGACGTATTCGGGATTGAGGGCGTAGTCGTCGCCGAGGGCGAGGTCTTCGAGGTCCTCCGGGCGCTCGCCGTCTTCGACGAAGCGCCCGTGGGATTTGCCCCTCTCGTTCAGGTCGGCGTCTTCCCGGGACATGTCGGGGCCTCCTGTACGAACGGGTTGGTCCTAGAAGACTAGGTCCATTGGTTGGCGTGGTCGAGAGGCGGTGAGGACCCGCCCTGCTACGCCAAGGCTCCGCAGGGGGTCCTGCTTCGCCTGGTCACCTACGTCTTGTCCTGCGAAGCTCCGAGGGAGCAAAGCAGGATGGTGCGGTCGAGAAGACTCGAACTTCCACTCCGGTTAGGGAACAGCGACCTCAACGCTGCGCGTCTACCAATTCCGCCACGACCGCCCGTGGTGAGGCGCGGGGGTTAGCAAAAGCCGGACGCGATGGGAAGGGCCGTGTTGCGAGACGTGTCCGCGGCGGGCCTTTCGTCGCGCGCCGACAAGAGATGTTGGCGGAATCTTCGCGCTCCCCTAGAAGAACGGCTCATGACGACATTGGCTCCGGGTATCGACGAGGTCCGCGCACGGACCTTCCCCTTTCCGCGCCGCCATTTCCTGTCCGCGCTGGATCTGAACGTCGTCGAGGCGGGCGCCCTGCTCGATCTCGCCGACACCTTCGTCGACCTCAATCGCCAGACCACCAAGAAGCTGGACCTGCTCAAGGGCCGCACCCTGGTGAACATGTTCTTCGAGAACTCCACCCGCACCCAGGCCAGCTTCGAACTGGCCGGCAAGCGGCTGGGCGCCGACACCATGAACATGAGCGTCAAGACCTCGTCGGTGGCCAAGGGTGAGACCCTGATCGACACGGCGGTGACTCTGAACGCCATGCGGCCGGACCTGCTGGTCGTGCGCCACGCCTCCTCCGGCGCCGCCGCCCTGCTGTCCCAGAAGGTCGGCTGCAGCGTGATCAACGCAGGCGACGGCCAGCACGAGCACCCGACGCAGGCGCTGCTGGACGCGCTGTCGATGCGGCGGGCGTTCGGCAGTCTGGCGGGCCTGACCGTCGCCATCTGCGGCGACGTGATGCACAGCCGGGTGGCCCGGTCCAACGTCAACATGCTCGGCGTGCTGGGCGCGGAGGTGCGGCTGGTCGGCCCGCCGACCCTGATGCCGGCCGGCGCCGACCGCTGGGGCGCGACGGTGTTCCATGACCTTGAGAAGGGCATCGCCGGGGCCGACGTGGTGATGATGCTGCGCCTGCAGGTCGAGCGGATGCAGGGGGCGCTGGTCCCCTCGACCCGCGAGTATTTCCGTTACTGGGGCCTGGACCGCGAGAAACTGAAGGCCGCCTCTGACAATGTGAAGGTCATGCACCCCGGTCCGATGAACCGGGGTGTCGAGATCGATTCGGACGTGGCGGACGACCCGGCGATCAGCCTGATCCAGGATCAGGTCGAGATGGGCGTCGCCGCCCGCATGGCCGTGCTGGCCTCTCTCTCCGCGCGACTGGACAACGACCGATGAGCCGCGCCCGCCCCTTCGCGTTCAACAACGCCCGGCTTGTCGATCCGGAGACCGGCTACGACGGCCCCGGCGCGGTGGTCGTATCGGGCGGCGTCATCGCCGACATCGCCCGGGGGCGGGACTTCACCGACCTGTCGTCGGATGTCCGGGTGATCGACTGCAACGGCGGCATGCTGGCGCCCGGGCTCGTGGACCTGCGGGTCAAGACCGGCGAGCCGGGGTCCGAGACCAAGGAAACCCTGCGCTCCGCCGCCCAGGCGGCTGCGGCGGGCGGCGTCACCTCCATCGTCGTGCAGCCCGACACCGACCCGGCCGTGGACGATCCCTCGGTCGTCGACTTCATCCTGCGCCGGGCCCAGGACATCGAGAGCTGCCACATCCTGGCCGCCGGGGCGGCGACCAAGGGTCTGCGCGGCGAGCAGATGGCCGAGATCGGCCTGATGCGCGAGGCCGGCGCCCGCTACATCACCGACGTCGACAGGCCGATCATCGACTCCAAGGTCATGCGGCGCATCCTCTCCTATGCCGCGTCGTTCGGCATGGCGCTGGCCCACCGGCCGCAGGATCCCTGGCTCAGCAAGGGCGCCGCCGCCACCGAGGGCGAGTTCGCGTCCCGCATGGGCCTGCCGTCCGCGCCGGCGGCGTCCGAGCGGATCGGGCTTGAGCGCGATCTGGCGCTCGCCGAGCTGTCCGGCGGCCGGCTGCTGGTCGACCAGATCACCTGCGGCGCGGCCCTGGAGGCGCTGGCCCGCGCCAAGAGCCGGGGCGTCAACGCCGTGGCCACCGCCTCGATCAACCATCTGAGCTTCAACGAGCTCGACATCGGCGATTACCGCACCTTCGCCCGGATGGATCCGCCGCTACGGGCCGAGGACGACCGTCAGGCGCTGATCGAGGCGCTGGCCAGCGGCCTGGTCGACATCGTCGTCTCGGCCCACGCCCCGGCCCCGGCCGAGGACAAACGCCTGCCGTTCGACGAGGCCACGCCCGGCGGGGTCGGGCTGGAGACCCTGCTGCCGGCCCTGCTGTCGCTGCACCACGACGGCCGCCTGCCGCTGGTCGACCTGATGAGGACCGTGACCCTGGCCCCGGCCCAGTTCCTGGGCCTGCCGACCGGCCGCCTGGCCTCCGGCGCGCCGGCCGACCTGGTGCTGTGCGACCTGAACGCGCCGGTGATCATCGACGCCGACAGGCTGGTCTCCAAGTCCAAGAACTCGCCCTTCGACGGCCGTCGCCTGCAGGGCCAGGTCGTGATGACCGTCTGCGGCGGCCGCATCGTCCACCGGCTCGCGGAATAGGCAGGCGCCGGCGGCCCCACGGGCCCGATTGCGCATGGTCCACGCGCCAGCGATGATCGATTCGGCCAACGCCGCCCGGCGTTGAGCGAGTTCCACAAGAACAACTTTTGCGGTATCAGGGGCGGACATGGAAGATCTGGCGCAAACCGTCTGGCTGACGCTCGGGCTGATCGTCGTGGGAGGCTACCTCCTCGGCTCGATCCCGTTCGGCATGATCGCGACGCGGCTGGGCGGCGCGGGCGACATCCGCAAGATCGGCTCGGGCAACATCGGGGCGACCAACGTCCTGCGTTCCGGCCGCAAGGACCTGGCCGCCATCACCCTGATCGGCGACGCCGGCAAGGGCGTGGTCGCGGTGCTGCTGGCCCGCTGGCTGACCAACGACACCGCCGCCATGGTCGCCATCGCCGGCGGGGCGGCCTTCGTCGGCCACCTGTTCCCGGTCTGGCTGAAGTTCAACGGCGGCAAGGGTGTGGCCACCTTCTATGGCGTGCTGCTTGCGGCGATGTGGCCGGTCGGCCTGCTGGCGGCCCTGACCTGGCTGGCGATGGCGGCGCTGTTCCGCATGTCCTCGCTGGCCGCCCTGACCGCCGCCGCCCTGGCCCCGCTGTTCGCCTTCGCGACCGACCAGCCCTATCCGATGATCCTGCTGTCGGCCTTCATGGCCGTGCTGATCTTCATCAGGCACCACCAGAACATCTCCCGCCTGCTCAAGGGCCAGGAGCCGAAGATCGGGGCGAAGACGGACGCCGCCCCGACGCCCGGGACGCCGTGACGGCCGCGCCGCCGACCGACGCGGAGCGTCTGGCCTGGTTGCGGCTGGCCAGGACGCCCAATGTCGGACCGGTGGCGTTCGATCATCTCACGACCCGCTTCGGCTCGGCGCAAGCGGCGCTGGACGCCCTGCCCCGCCTGGTCCAGCGCGGCGCGGTTCCGCAGCCGCCGTCCGCCGACGACGCCCGGCGCGAGCTGGAGGCCGGCGACCGCCTCGGCGCGCGGCTTATTCTCTGCCGCGAGTCCGGCTTTCCACCGTTGCTGGCCGCGCTCGACCCGCCGCCGCCGCTGATCTGGGTGCTGGGCGATGCGGCGGTTCTGTCGCGCCCGACCGTCGGCGTGGTCGGCGCGCGCGTCGCCTCGGCCGCCGGCCAGCGCTTCGCCCGCGCCCTGGCGCTGGAGCTCGGCAAAGCCGGGCTGGTGGTGGTCTCGGGCCTGGCGCGCGGCATTGACGGCGCGGCGCACGAAGGGGCGCTGGAGACCGGCACGGTGGCGGTGCTGGGCGGCGGCGTGGGCGACATCTACCCGCCCGAACACGCCGATCTGCACGCCCGCATCGCCGCGCGCGGCGCCATCGTCTCCGAGAGCCGGCCGGACCATCGCGCCCAGGCCCGCGACTTTCCGCGCCGCAACCGGCTGATCAGCG
>JAUSPV010000195.1 GCA_030652755.1 Caulobacter sp.
CCATGCGTGGTGAGCGCGACCAAGAGAGCTCAGCGCTTCCGATGCCTCTTCATCCGTCGCCTGTGTTCATTGGTCGTCGGAACAAGTCCGACGATGACGAGGAGGGGTAAGCTCTACGCCTTCGGCTTCCTCAGCCGCGCGATGCCGAAGCGCACAATCAGGTAGGCCAGCAGGCCCATCGGCCCGAGCATGAAGGTCAGGACCATGATCGGGATCAGCAGCCAATGCGGCACGCCGGCCTTTGGCGCGTCCTCGACCTGCCAGGTCCCGACCCAGAGGTCGAAGGCCAGGTAGTGGATCCAGGCCGGCAGCATGACCATCGGCGTCGAGAGCAGGATCATCACCCCGGCCAGGGAGTCGAAGCCGCCGCCCTGCGGCCCGTCCGGCGCGCCCATGGCCCGGATCATCAGGATCGCATAGGCCAGACTCAGCACCGCCGCCGCGCCCCGCGCCGCCGTCACCAGCGCCGGGCGCCGCAACGGCGCCAGCACCAGGCACAGCCATCCCAGCACCGCGACGCCGGTCATGGCCGAGAAGATCATCTCCAGGTCCATTGTGGTTTCCCCCTGTTTGCGAGGAGGCTAGCACGTGTTGGGGGAGCGTCTACCGGAGGGGGAAGCATCAACTTCCCCGTCATCGTCGGACTTGTTCCGACGACCCATGCGTGGTGGGCCCGTCCAGTGGGACTCTGCGTTTCCGACGCACCTTCACCATCGCTCGTGTTCATGGGTCGTCGGAACAAGTCCGACGATGACGAACGTTGGGGGGCGACGGGACCTACCCCCGCTCCAGCCGCAGCACGTCCACCTCATCCCCGGCCGCCGCCGCGTCGGCCCCCGGCAGCCGCCTCAGCAGGGCGTCGGCGGCGGCGAAGACGGTGACCAGGGAGCTGTCCTGGTCGGGGAAGGGGGCAGCGCCGCCGGGGCCCAGGCGGGCGCGCATCCAGTGTTCGCGCGGGCCGTTGGCGGGCAGGGGCGCGGCCAGGGGGGCGGTGGTCATCCGATGCGGCGTCGTCGCACCCTGCAGGGCCAGAACCAGCGGCCGCAGGAACAGTTCGGCGCAGACGAAGGCCGAGGCCGGGTTGCCGGGAAGACCCAGCACCAGACGGCCGTCGCCGAGCCGTCCGAACCAGGTCGGCTTGCCGGGGCGGACGTTGACCGTCTCGACGTCGAGTTCGAGTCCCAGGGTCGCCAGCGCCGGCTTGACCAGGTCGTAGTCGCCGACCGAGGCGCCGCCGACCGTGACGATCACATCGGCCTCGATATCGCGCACGGCGGCGGCGATGGCGGCCTCGTCGTCGCCGGTCGGGGCCAGCCGGGTCGGCGCCGCGCCCGAGCGGGACAGCATGGCCAGCAGGCCGACGCTGCCCGACTCATAGATCTGGAACGGCCCGGCGGCGGATCCGGGCGCGGCCAGCTCCTCGCCGGTGGCCAGCACGGCCACGCGGGGTCTCCGCGCCACGGTCAGCTCCGCGCGCCCCGCGGCGGCGGCCAGCGACAGGCGCCAGGGGTCCAGCCGGACGCCGGCCTCCAGCAGCAGGGTCCCGGCCCGGAAGTCGCCGCCGCGCGGACGGAGGTTGTTGCTCGCGCCGGCCGGGCCGAGGCGGACCTGGTCGCCCTCGCGCGTCGCCTCTTCCTGGATCACCACCAGATCGGCGCCGGCCGGCACGGGCGCGCCGGTGAAGATGCGGACGGCCTCGCCGGGTTGCAGCGGCGCGGCATGGCCGCGCCCGGCGGCGCTCTCGCCGACAATGCGCAGGGTCGTCGCTTCGCCGACATCGGCCCGACGCACGGCCCAGCCGTCCATGGCCGAGGCGTCGAACGGCGGCTGGTCGCGGACCGCTGTCACGGCCTCGGCCAAGGTCCGGCCGTCTGCCTTCGCCAACGGGACGGTCTCGGAGGGGAGGGCGGCCGCCCGCGCCAGGATCCGGGCCCGGGCGTCCTCGACGCTCAGACCCTTCAAGGCGCGGTTGGCGTCAGCCGACGAAGGCGCGTTCAAGGACATAGTCACCCGGCTCGGCGTTGGAGCCCTCGACCATGCCGTGAGTCTCGACCAGGGCGCCCATGTCCTTGATGAAGTCCATGCTGCCGCACAGCATGATGCGGTCTTCCTCGGGATTGAACTTTTCGCCCGGCAGGCCGAGGTCGCGGAACAGCTGGCCCGACGCGATCAGATCGGTGAACCGGCCCTGGCGCTCGAACGGTTCGCGGGTGACGGTCGGATAGTAGTGCAGCTGGGCCTTGGCCTCGTCCCCGACCAGCGGGTCGTCATGAATGCCGGCGGTGAAGAAGTCGCGATAGGCCAGCTCGCTGACCTCGCGCACGCCGTGGCAGACGTAGACCTGCTCGAAGCGGCTGTAGGCGTCCGGGTCGCGGGCCACCGCCAGCCAGGGCGCCAGGCCCGTGCCGGTGCCGAACAGGAACAGCCGCTTGCCGCCTTTCAGCGCGTCCAGCACCAGGGTGCCGGTCGGCTTCTTGCCCAGCAGGACGGTGTCGCCTTCCTGGATCAGCTGCAGCTTGCTGGTCAGCGGACCGTCCTCGACCTTGATCGAGAAGAACTCCAGCTCCTCGGCCCAGGACGGGGAGGCGACCGAATAGGCGCGCAGGATCGGCTTGGCGCCGTCAACGCCCGGCAGGCCGATCATCACGAACTCGCCGGACCGGAAGCGGAAGCTCTCGGGACGGGTGATGGCGAAGCTGAACAGCCGGTCGGTCCAGTGTTTCACCCACAGCACCTTCTCCTCGAAGAAGGGGCTCGCCTTTACCGGCGCGGCCTCGACGGCGGCTGTCGACATGTCTCTGGACTTCCTCGTGACCCACGGGGCCGATGGTGGTCCTCATGTGATGCGGCGCAGCATGATGTCAACGCGAGGAAGACTGGGGCGGCGTTGAGGGATGCTGGTCATCGACCAATCCTCCCCGGAGCGCAGCGAGGGGGAGGTGGCCTCGCGGAGCGAGGTCGGAGGGGGCGGCGCCGGGTTCTCAGGATAGGGCGCTTTGCAAGGCGGCCAGTCGTCCGACGTCGGCGCTTCCCCC
>JAUSPV010000079.1 GCA_030652755.1 Caulobacter sp.
CCATAGCGAAGCGTTTGGGGAGGTGGCCCGGCGGAGCCGGGTCGGAGGGGCAACGCCGGACTCAAGGTCAGGCGCCGTGTACTGCGTTAAAGCCGGAAGGGGCGGCGCTACCCCACCACCATGCTCCGCATGGTCCCCCTCCCCGCGAGCGGGGAGGATTGGCGAAATCAGGCGTCGTACTTCCGCGTCAGCGGGCGGTCGCGGCAGTCTTCGGGGATGCTGAGGTAGGTCGTCGGCGGGGTGATCTTCAGCCGCGCGCGGGCGGCGTCCAGATTCTCGGCAAACAGGGCGACGTAGTCGACCTCGGGCAGCCAGGCGGCGCGTTTGCCATTGCGGAACGCCTCCATCACCGCCTTGCGGTAGGGATGGCCGTTGCCGATCTTCTGGTACTGGTGCGCGCCGGCGTGGGCAATCAGCGCGAAACCCAGGCTTTTCGTCTGGCTGTAGGAAAAGGCCACGACGCAGGCCTCGCCCAGGCCGTCGGTGCCGTAGCCGGTCAGCACATGCCAGACGTCGTGCACGTCGCGCATGCGGCGGCCGTACCAGGCCAGCGGATGTTTGGCGTCGATCTCGCCCTCGGCCGTCTTGCGGCTTTCCTCGGCCAGCCCCTCGGCCGACAGGCCGCGCGGCGCGATGAAGTTGCGATAGGCCTCACCGACCGTCCCCGGACCGAAGGTGTTCAGCCAGGCGGCGTCCGACAGGCGCTCGCAGAACTCCTCGCGCTCATAGGCGATGCGGCCGCCATGGGCGGTGGAGATCAGCCGGCGATAGCCCCTGACCACCGTGTTTCCCGACAGGGCCCGCATGATCTCGAACACTTGGGCGGTGTCTTCCTTGTCGGCGATCAGCCTCTTGAGCGCACGCGCGGCGCGCAAAGGCTGAAGGCGGTGCGACACGGCGCGCGGCGGCGCGGCGGTCACCGGATCGGACGGCGCGGAGTCGAAGGCCATGGTCGAAGTTCCTGAGGCTGCTTCGCAAAAGATGACGCAGGCGTCATCTTTATGCAAGGCCCTCGGGACCGTCGGTCGCCGGACGTTGCGGAAATGCCGCGATCAGCGCAGCGGCGGCGGCCCCGGAACAGGCAGCGGTTCGGGCCGCGGTTCCGGCATCGGGGACGGCCGGGGCAGGTTCGGCGGCTCCGGAATCTTCAGGGTGATCGCCATATCCGCCGGATCGGGCGCGGGCGTGCGCCCCGACCACACCATCCAGCCGATTCCGGCCACGGCGATCACCAGCGCGCCGACGATCACCGCGACCAGGGTCGAGCCGCCGTCAGCGCGCTGGGCCATGTCTAGTTCCCCGGCGCCGGCATCGCGGGCGCGTCAGGCAGCTGCGGCGCCTCGATGGACACGTCGACCTGCTTTGTCGGCGCGGACTGGCCGGAATAGACGAACCAGCCGATCACCGCGACGACGACCAGCAGGCCGCCAACGAGGAAGGCCAGCCACGGGGTGCTGCTGCTGTTTCCGGAACCTTCGGCCATGGGAGGCCTCCTTTGATCACTGTTATGCGGCGTTAACGGCGGCGGGGCGCCGTGGTTCCGGAATGCGCGGGCGACGCTTAAACCCCCAGCGCCCTGTGCTACATATGTTCCACAATGTCCGACTCTCCCGTTCCCTCCCCCCGCATCAGCGACCTCGCCCGCGTCGATCACGGCCAGCCGGCCTACCTGGACGGCCTCAACGCCGAGCAGCGGGAGGCGGTCGAGGCGACCGAAGGCCCGGTGCTGGTGCTGGCCGGCGCCGGCACCGGCAAGACCCGGGTGCTGACCACCCGGCTGGCCCACATCCTGGCCACGGGCCGGGCCAGGCCGTGGGAGCTGCTGGTCGTCACCTTCACCAACAAGGCGGCGCGCGAGATGCGCGAGCGGATCACCCACATCATCGGCCCCCAGGCCGAGGGGCTGCGCTGGCTGGGCACCTTCCACTCGGTGGCCGCCCAGATCCTGCGCCGGCACGCCGAGCTGGTCGGCCTGAAGTCGACCTTCACCATCCTCGATGACGACGACCAGCAGCGGGTGATCAAACAGATCCTCGAGGCGGAGAACATCGACGCCAAGCGCTGGCCGCCCAAGCAGCTGGCCGGGCTGATAGACCACTGGAAGAACCGCGGCTGGACGCCCGAGTCACTGCCCCCGTCGGAAGGCGCGCTGTTCGGGAACAACAAGGGCCAGCGGCTGTACCAGCTCTACCAGGCGCGGCTGCGGGTGCTGAACGCCTGCGACTTCGGCGACCTGCTGCTGCACAACCTGGTCATCTTCCAGAAGCATCCCGACGTGCTGGCCGACTTCCACGCCCGGTTCAAATATGTGCTTGTCGACGAGTACCAGGACACCAACGTCGCCCAGTACCTGTGGCTGCGGCTGCTGGCCCAGTCACGGCAGAACGTCTGCTGCGTCGGCGACGACGACCAGTCGATCTACGGCTGGCGCGGCGCCGAGGTGGACAACATCCTGCGCTTCGAGCGCGACTTCCCCGGCGCCAAGGTCGTGCGGCTGGAGCGCAACTACCGCTCGACCAGCCACATCCTGGCCGCCGCCTCGCACCTGATCGCGGTCAACAAGGGGCGCCTCGGCAAGACCCTGTGGACCGAGAGCAACGGCGGCGAGAAGGTCCGGGTGCGCGGCGTCTGGGACGGCGAGGCCGAAAGCCGCCTCGTCGCCGAGGAGATCGAGCGCTGGAAGAAGGGCACGGCCGACAGCGGCCCGCGCCGCTTCAAGGACATCGCCATCCTGGTGCGCGCCAGCTTCCAGATGCGGGCCTTCGAGGAGCGGTTCGTAATGCTGCAGATCCCCTACAAGGTGATCGGCGGGCCGCGCTTCTTCGAACGGGCCGAGATTCGCGACGCCCACGCCTATCTGCGGCTGGTGCAGTCGCCGGACGACGATCTGGCCTTCGAGCGGATCGTCAATGTGCCCAAGCGCGGCATCGGCGAGACGACGGTGCAGAAGATCCTGCAGGTGGCGCGCGGCGCCGGGGTCTCGGCCCTGACCGCCGCGCGCGGCATCGTCCAGACCGACGAACTGGCCGCCCGCACCCGCACGGCCCTGGCCAACTTCGTGCGCGACATCGACCGCTGGGCCCACCAGATGGCGACCGGCGTCGACCACGCCCGGCTGACCGAGACCATCCTGGACGAGAGCGGCTACACCGACGTCCTGCGGCTGGACAAGGGCCCGACCAGCCAGACCCGGCTGGAGAACCTGAAGGAACTGGTCCAGTCGATGGCCGCCTTCGAGACGCTGGGCGACTATCTGGAGCACGTCTCGCTGGTCATGGACCTGGACCGCGAGGGCGGCGACGACAGCGTCCAGATCATGACCCTGCACTCGGCCAAGGGGCTGGAGTTCCCGCTGGTCTTCCTGCCGGGCTGGGAGGAAGGCGTCTTCCCCAGCCAGCGCAGCGTCGACGAGAAGGGCGAGAAGGGCCTCGAGGAGGAGCGGCGGCTGGCCTATGTGGGCATCACCCGCGCCCGCGAGGAGGCCCGCATCAGCTTCGCCGCCAACCGCCAGGTCTACGGCCGCTGGACCAGCCAGCTGCCCAGCCGCTTCGTCGACGAACTGCCGGTCGAAAGCGTCGAGGCGGCGTCGGAGACCGGATACTACGGCGGCGGCCCCGGCATGCAGCAGCCGATGACCAGCCGCTGGGACGACGACCGCAGCTTCGGCCAGGGTTACTCATCGCCCGGCTGGAAGCGGGCCCAGGAGCGCGGCTACCACGGCGGCCACGCCGGCCGCACCGCGGTGATCGAGGGTGAAGGCCGCCTGGTCGCCAGCTCCGACAGCTCGGCCGGCAGCGACTACAAGCGCGGCGACCGCGTGTTCCACCAGAAGTTCGGCTACGGCAAGGTGGCGGCCGTCGAGGGTAACAAACTGACCGTCAGCTTCGACAAGGCGGGCGACAAGAAGGTGCTCGACGGGTTCGTGGAGAAGGCTTGAGGGGGCGTCATCGTCGCTCTCCCCCTACCGTCATCGTCGGACTTGTTCCGACGACCCATGAACGCGAGCAGATTGGAGTAGGCGTCCGGGCCCGGCGGACGCACGTCCCCTTCGCGCTCATCACGCATGGGTCGTCGGAACAAGTCCGACGATGACGGGGGGATGGCCCCGCGCTTGCTCCGTCCCCCGGCGATAGAACCGCAATGGGACAGCCGCCGATGCCCAGCCTGCTTTCGCCCCTGACCGCCGACCAGCGCCGCCTCGCCCGTCGTGAGGTGCTCCGCTTCGGCCATGCCCTGGCCGGGACCGGCCTGTTCTCGGACGAGTCCCTGGCCCAGCTCCTGGACCTGCATCCGCGTGCGCAGACCCGCGTCCTCACCCGGCGGCCGGACGGCTCGCCGCGCGACGGCTGGGCAGCCGGCGCGGCGGACAAGGCCACCGGCGCCCAGCTGCTGAAAGCCATCGGGACCTGCGCCCTGTCGATCAGCCTGGACGGGGTGATGTCCAGCGACCCGGCCTGCCGCCTGGTGCTCGACCAGCTGGCCGCCGACCTGCACGACGTCACCGGGCTGATGGTTCTGGGCGCCGACGCCTCGATCGTCATCTCCAGCCCCCGCCTGGCCGCGCCGCTGTCCATCGCCGCGCGCGAGGCGGCGGCCCTGACCGTGCGTGGCGGCCAGGTGCTCTACGTCTACCCGGCCGGGCCGGAGGCGGGCCTGCCCTGGACGCCGGCCCGCGAGGACGCGGTGACGCCGGTGATGCTGCAGGCCGGACAGGCCGCCTTCTGGCCGTCGCAGTCGCCGACCCGGTCGGTGAACGGCGAGGACCTGCATGTCAGCGTGATCCTCACCTTCGAGACGCCGCAGTCGAAGCTGGCGCAGGTGCTGCGCCGGGCGCTGGGCCAGCCGTCGCCCGCCGCCTGCGCGCAAACGGACCCGACGCCGAGGTTTGATGTCGGCGCCAAGGGGCTGGTCTGGCGAGAGGGCCTGGCGCCGGAGTGGGCGCCGAACCCGAAGAAGGCACCGCGCCGCCGCGCGCCCGCCGCGAAGGCGCTCAAGGCCGCGTGACCCGGCGCGCCCTTCGCGGTAGAGGGGCGCCCATGACCGACGAGAGCTACAACGCCGCCCAGATCATCGCCCGCGGGCCCCGCGCCCTGGCCGAAGCCGCCGCCGAGGCGCTGGACGCCGATCCCATGCTGGAGGGCGCCACCTATTCGATCCTCGAGGAGGACGAAGACCGCGACGTCTGGCGCATCGACGCCTTCCCGACGACGCAAGACGAGGAAGACGGCATCCGCGACAGCCTGATCGCCTCCGGCGGCCTGACCGTGGTCGTCGAGCCGCTGGCCGACGCCGACTGGCTGGCCATGGCGCTGAGCGGCCTGCCGCCGGTGCGCGAGGGGCGGTTCTTCGTCTACGGCGTGCACGACAAGGGCCAGGTCCCGGCCAGTGCCGTGGCGCTGCGCATCGAGGCGGGCGCCGCCTTCGGCACCGGCCACCACGGCACCACGGCCGGCTGCCTGCGCGCCTACCATGACCTGCTCAAGGCCCGCCGGTTCGGCCGGGTGCTGGACGTCGGCTGCGGCACCGGGGTGCTGGCCATCGCGGCGGCGCGCACCGGCTCGGCCAAGGCCGTCGGCACCGACATCGACGCCCCGTCCGTGCGCATCGCCAACGAGAACGCCCGCGAGAACCGCTCCACGGCCCGCTTCGTCCACGCCTCGGGCCTGAACGACCGCGCGGTGCGGCAGGACGCGCCCTACGATCTGGTGTTCGCCAACATCCTGGCCCCTCCGCTGGTGGCGCTGAGCCATGACATCAAGCGCGCGCTGCGGCCGGGCGGCGTCGCCATCCTGTCGGGCCTGCTGCGCACCCAGGAGCGGCGGGTGAAGGCGGCCTACCTGTCCAAGGGCTTCCGCGTCGTGCGCCGCATCCACCGCGATGCCTGGGCGACGCTGGTGCTGCAGCGGGGGTAGGAACCGGGGCCCCTCGCCTCGCGTTGTTGCGGCCAGTCGGCGATATCGCCCCAGGAGCTGCTACCCGTGACCCAGATCGATCCCAACACCCCGCACCGCCCGACGCCCGAGGTCCATGTGACCGACAATCGCGGTTCGAACTCGACCGCATGGGTGGTCGCCGCCCTGGTGGCCGTGGTGGCCATCATCGCCGTCGCCTTCATGGTGACCAGCAACCAGAATGACGCCACCGACCCGGACGCCATCGCGGCCGCGGCTGACCAGGGCCGCGCCGAAGGCATGCTGAGCGGCGCCCAGTCGTCGCTGGAAAGCGCCCAGGCCGCCGCCGCCTCGGCGGCCAACTCCACCGCCGCCCAGGCCAGCCAGGCCGCGGCTGACGCCCGCTCCGCGGCCGACTCCGCGGCCCGCAGCGCCGACGATGCGGCCAGCCGCGCCTCGGCTCCCCCGGCAGACACCCTGCCGGACACCATGGGCGAGCCGCGGCCCGCGCCGCAGTAGCGGTCAGACGATCTGAAGGACCCTGCCCTGCAGGTCCATCAGGCCGATCTCGACCTCCAGGCCCGGCTTCCGGGTCTGGATCGCCGACCGCAGGGCATAGAGCTGCTTGATGTGAGTCTTCAGCTCTACGTCGGCGTCCTTCACCGAGGCCTCGCCAAGGATCATCTTGTAGGCGCCGCAGTCGCGGTGATCGAGGATCATCACCCGATGCACATCGTGCAGCTGGATCGCCAGATCGAGGTGGGTCCAGAACACATCCGCCCAGGCCGGGAAGCGGTCATTGAGCGCGCCCAGCGAAGCGCCGGCGAGGACCACGTGGTCGAACTTCCCGGCCAGCCCCCGCGCCTCCATGTAGTCCCCGACCGCGCCGGTCAGCCGAAAGTCCATGCAGGTCAGCAGCAGCATCTCGGTATGGCCGCCGGCCTTCGAGACGCCCGGCGCCAGCGTCGTCAGCAGCGCCGCGCCGCCGCCGAGCGCGATGGCCCCCATCGCCTGTCGGCGGGACACGGCGCGCGGCCGAAGATGATCACAACAGGTCATGGTTCCTCGCAGCCCCCTGGCAGGAATCGATGCCCTCACGCGGTAGGCTGATCTGGTTGACCGAACCTTTCCGAAGCGCCGCCGAACCAGTGGCGCGGACAACGTGTCGCGCCTAAGTTGGGCTTATGCGCCAGACCTTCGATGAATCCACCGACCCGTCCTTCGGCCCCCGGCATGTGCCGCTGATCCGCAAGGCCATGGAGGCCCAGGGCCTCGACGGCTTCCTGATCCCGCACGAGGACGAGCACCAGAACGAATACCTGCCCGAGGCCAACGATCGCCTCGCCTGGGCCACCGGCTTCACCGGCTCGGCCGGGGCGGCGGTGATCCTGAAGGATCGGGCCGCCGTCTTCGTGGACGGTCGCTACACCCTGCAGGTCGGGGAGCAGGTCGATGGCGCGGTGTTCGAGATCCGCGATCTGGTCGAGGGCGGCGTGCCCGCCTACCTCGAGACCGCCTCGCCCGGCGCGGTGATCGGCTACGACCCGCGCCTGCACAGCCCCGACGCCCTGCACCATCTGCGCACCGCCGCGCAGAGGGCCGGGGCGAGCCTGAAGCCCGTCGAGCCCAATCCGCTGGACGCCGCCTGGGGCGCCGACCGCCCGGCCCAGCCGCAGGCGCCGATCGTGCCTCATCCGCTGGAGTTCGCCGGCGAGGGCTCGCCGGCCAAGCGCGAGCGGGTCGGCAAGGCCGTGAAGGACGCCGGCGCGGACGCCGCCGTCATCACCGCCCCGGCCTCCATCGCCTGGCTGTTCAACGTGCGGGGCGGCGACGTCATCCGCTCGCCGCTGCCCATCGGCCAGGCCATCCTGAAGGCCGACGGCACGGCGCGACTGTTCCTTGATCCGGTGAAGGTGACCGGGGACCTGCCGGCCTGGCTCGGCAACCAGGTGTCGCTGGAGACGCCGGACGCCCTGCCCGCCGCCCTGGCCGACCTGAAGGGCCGGAAGGTGCTGGTCGACCCCGCCCAGTCCTCGGCCTGGTACTTCGACACCCTGGCCGCCGAGGGCGCCGAGGCGGTTCGCGGCATGGACCCCTGCACCCTGCCGCGGGCCTGCAAGAACGCCGTCGAGATCGAGGGCACGCGCCGCGCCCACATCCGCGACGGCGTGGCGGTGACCCGCTTCCTGCACTGGATTGCCACCGAGGGTCAGATCAATCCGCCCGACGAGAAGGAGGCCGTGGCCAAGCTTGAAGGCTTCCGCGAGGCGACCGGCCATCTGAAGGACCTGTCGTTCGACACCATCGGGGCGGCCAACGGCCACGGAGCCCTGCCCCACTACCGCCCGACCGAGCGCAGCAACGAGCGCTGCGCGCCCGGCTCGCTGCTGCTGGTCGACTCCGGCGGCCAGTACCTGGACGGCACCACCGACATCACCCGCACCATGGCCATCGGCGCCCCGAGCGCGGAGATGAAGCAGCGCTACACCCTGGTTCTGAAGGGCCACCTGCACCTGGCGCGGATCCGCTTCCCGGCCGGGACCACCGGCTCGGCCATCGACGCCCTGGCCCGCGCCGCCCTGTGGAACGCCGGACTCGATTACGATCACGGCACCGGCCACGGCGTCGGCGTCTACCTGGGCGTCCACGAGGGCCCGCAGCGGATCGCCAAGGCGCCCAACACCATCGCCCTGAAGCCGGGCATGATCCTCAGCAACGAGCCGGGCTACTACAAGCCGGGCGAATACGGCATCCGCATCGAGAACCTGCAGGTGGTCACGCAGCCCGCCGACATCCCCGGCGGCGAGCGGCCGATGCTGGGCTTCGAGACCCTGACCTTCGCGCCCATCGACCGGGCCTGCATCGAGGTCGACCTGCTCACCGACGAGGAGCGGGTCCAGCTCAACGGCTACCACGCCGAGGTGCTGGCCAAGATCGGCCCGCTGGTCGAGGGCGACGTCAGGGCGTGGCTCGAAGGGGCGTGCGCGCCGGTGTGATGATCGGGGACATGCACTTCAGTGCATGTCCCCGGATGACGCCTACTTCGCCCGCTTCCACACCTGCGTCTTGCACAGCGGAGCCACCACGCAGCCCTTCAGCTTCAGCGTCGCCGCATCCACCACCGTGATGGTGCCGGCGTAGGTGGCGCCGTCCTCGGGATTGTAGAGCTTGCCGCCGCTGAACACGGTCGGGCCGCCGCCGAAGCCTTCGAGGAAGGTCATGCCCTTCAGCTTGCGGCCGCGCTTGGACGTGTCCTTGTTCAGCTCATCCGTCAGGTGAGGCTCCTGGTCCAGCCGGGGCGAGCCGACCAGCTTGCCGCACAGGGCGGCGCCGCACTTGAAGATCTCCACCTGGCCCTTGCTGGGCGTCACCCACCTGCCGACGATGTCGGAGGCGAGCGCGGGGGTGGCGGCGACGGCGAGCGCGACGGACAGGGCGGCGATACGGAGCATGGAAGGACCCGGGGCTTGTCTGGATAACGTTGGCGCCTGAAGCTGTCTCTGAACCGTGACGAAGACAAGGCGGGGGCATCATGTTTGTCGGACACTACGCGGCGGCGCTGGCCGCCAAGGCCATCGAGCCGCGCGCGCCGCTGTGGGCCCTGATCGGCGGGGCCCAGCTGGTCGACATCGGCTTCAGCGCGCTGGTCATGGCCGGGGTCGAGAAGATGAGCTTTGACCCGACCCTGCCCGGCAGCCCGCTGGTGCTGGAGCACATGCCCTGGACCCACAGCCTGCCGGCGGCTGTGGTCTGGTCGCTCGGCGCGCTGCTGCTCGCCCGGCTGATCAAGCTGCCGTGGGGCGCGGCCGTGGCCATCGGGCTGGTGGTGCTGTCGCACTGGGGCCTCGACTTCCTCGTCCACCGGCCGGACCTCGAGATCTGGCCGGGCGGGGAGAAGGTGGGCCTGGGCTGGTGGAACCATGCCACCGCCGAGAAGACGCTGGAGATGGGGCTGATCGCCCTGACCGGCGCGGCCTGGCTGTGGCGGCGCGGGCGCAACGGCCGCACCGCCTGGCCGGCGCTGCTGTTCCTGCTGTTCCTGGTCACGCTGCAGATCGTCGGCGAACTGACCGAGCCGGCGGGCGACAGCTTCGCCTTCGCGCGGCTGGGGCTGGTGGTTTACCTGCTGGCCATCGGCGCGGCGTGGCTGGCGGATCGGGGGCGCAACCGGGAGCTGGCTTAGGGGGTAGGCGCGCTCACTATCACCCCGTCAGCCTCGCGCTCGTCGCGAGGACCCATGAACACGAGCAGCAGAGATGACGCGGCGTCGCCGGCTGAGCCTCTCCGGACGCTCACCACGCATGGGTCCTCGCGACGAG
>JAUSPV010000218.1 GCA_030652755.1 Caulobacter sp.
TCAAGGTGCCCGGCATCGGCAAGAAGACCGCCGAGCGTCTGCTGCTTGAGCTTAAGGGCAAGCCGGTGTTTGCCGGTGTGATTTCCGCAGTGGCGGGCGAGACCCGTGTGTCGGACGACGTGCGCCAAGCCTTGCTGGCATTGGGTTACAACGACAAGGAAGCCGGGGTGGCGATGCAGAAGCTGCCCGCCGACCTGCCGGTGTCGGATGCGATCCGCCAGGCGCTGAAGTTGCTGTCCAAGGGGTAAGATTCCGTCATGATCGAAACCGACCGCCTGATCGCCCCCGCCGCCGTCAGCCCGCAGGAAGAACAGATCGAACGCGCGCTGCGGCCGCGCACGCTGGCCGAATACGTCGGCCAGGCGAAGGCGCGCGAACAACTCGAAATCTTCATCAGCGCCGCGCGGAACCGCAGCGAGGCGCTCGACCATGTGCTGCTGTTCGGCCCGCCGGGACTGGGCAAGACGACGCTGGCGCAGATCGTCGCCCGCGAGCTGGGCGTGAACTTCCGCGCCACCAGCGGGCCGGTGCTGGCCAAGGCGGGCGATCTGGCCGCCATCCTGACCAACCTCGAACCGCGCGACGTGCTGTTCATCGACGAGATCCACCGCCTGGCCGCCAACGTCGAGGAGATCCTCTATCCGGCGATGGAGGACCATGTGCTGGACCTGATCATCGGCGACGGGCCGTCGGCGCGGTCGATCCGCATCGATCTGGCCCCCTTCACCCTGGTGGCGGCGACAACGCGGGCCGGCCTGTTGGCCACGCCCCTGCGCGACCGCTTCGGCATCCCGCTGCGGCTCGAATTCTACACCCCGGCTGAACTGCAGCAGGTGCTGCTGGGCGCGGCCCGCAAGATGGGCGCGCCGCTGAGCGAGGACGGCGCCGCCGAGATCGCCGCCCGCGCCCGGGGTACGCCCCGCGTCGCCGGCCGCCTGCTGCGGCGGGTCCGCGACTTCGCCGCCGCCGACGGCGCGCCGCTGATCGACAAGGGCCATGCGGCCCGCGCGCTCGCCCGGCTGGAAGTCGACGAGGCGGGCCTCGACAGTCTCGACCGTCGCTACATGCGGGCGCTGATCGAGAACTACGGCGGCGGTCCGGCCGGGGTGGAGACCCTGGCCTACGCCATCGCCGAGGCGCGCGACGCGGTCGAGGACGTCATCGAGCCGTTCCTGATGCAGCAGGGCTTCATCCAGCGCACGCCGCGCGGCCGCGTCGCCTGCGGCAAGGCCTACCTGCACCTGGGCCTCACCCAGCCGCCGAACGCCAATGGCGGCCAGGCGGGGCTGTTCGAATAGGGCGTGAGCCTCAGGCCGCCGCCGCGGGCGGACTGAACATCTGCAGGCCCCGCGGGCCAGGCCGGGACTCGTCGCCAGCCAGATGCCGGAAGACATAGTCCACGGCGCCGACCATGTCGGCGGCGTCGTAGGGCTTGGGCATGGAGGCGATGGCCGCATCGCGGGACGCTTCGATACGCGAGGCCTGGCCGCTGATGAACACCACCGGAATGCCCATCGCCGTCAACTCGCCCGCCAGCACCGATCCGTCGTCGCCATCCGCCAGCTCGATGTTGACCAGCGCCAGGTCCGGGCGGGTTTCCGCGACGGTGTCGAGCGCCTCCTGATGCCGGATCGCCAGCTCCAGCACGCGATAGCCATGGTCCTCCAAGGCATCGCGAACGGTCATGGCCAGCAGCAGCTGGTCCTCGACGATCAGCACGATCCTGGCATCGGGGGCGGTCATGGCGAGGTACTCCGGTCGAAGCGGTAACCGGTTTGAGAGGGCGTGGTTCCGCCGTGCGTCCTTCGACACGGCCCCTGCGGGGCCTGCTCAGGATGCCGGTTGGGGATAGCCTACAAACCCAGTCATCCTGAGCAGCGCCGAAGGCGCGTGTCGAAGGAC
>JAUSPV010000222.1 GCA_030652755.1 Caulobacter sp.
CCTCGGCGGCGGCCAGCGCCCCGGCGGTCTGCTCGGCCTGCGGATCGACGGCGGGCCCGACGGCGGCGCGGTCGGCCTTCGCCTGGTCCAGCGCGCGGACGGTGCGGTTCAGGCGGCCCTCGGCGTCGGCGAGTCTGGCCTGGGCGGCGCGTCGGCGCGCTTCATCGGCGGCGACCCCGGCGGCCAGGTTCTCGACCTCGCGGTCGGCCTTGGCGCGGGCTTCCTCGGCCTCGGCCAGCGCCTTCTGCAGCTGCGGCAGGCGCGAGGGGGCGGAGCTGACCTCGGCCTCGACCACCGCCAGCTCGGCGGCCAGACGTTCGAGGGCCACGCCGGCGTCCTCGACGATCTGGCTCTCGCGGGCGGCGTCGGCGTCGATGCGGGCCAGTTCGGCGTGCAGGCGCTCGACCTCGGCGGCGGCGGTCTCATGCTCGCGCTCCAGCCGGTCCTTCTCGATGGCCAGCCGGTTGAGCACGGCGGCGGCCACCGTCTCCTCCTCGCGCAGCGGCTTGATCGCCTCCTCCGCCTTCAGCGCCTCGGTCTGGGCGGCGGCGGCGGCGCGGGCGGTGTCCTCGACGGCGCGGGCGGAGTCGGTGTTCTCGGCCTCGACCCGGACCAGGGTGTCGCGGGCCTCGCTCCAGCGGGCGAACAGCACCGCCCCCTGCACCGCCCGGATCTCGGCCGACAGCTTCTTGTACTTCTCGGCCGCGCGGGCTTCGCGGCGAAGCCGGTTCAGGTTGGCGTCCAGCTCGCGGATGACGTCGTCGAGACGGCCAAGGTTGGTCTCCGCCCCCCGCAGTCGCAGCTCCGCCTCGTGGCGGCGGGTGTGCAGGCCGGAAACGCCGCCGGCCTCCTCCAGGATGCGGCGGCGGTTCTGCGGCTTGGCGGCGATCAGCTCGCTGATCTGGCCCTGGCGGACCAGGGCCGGCGAGTTGGCTCCGGTCGAGGCGTCGGCGAACAGCAGCTGCACGTCGCGGGCCCGCACCTCGCGGCCGTTGACGCGGTAGGTCGAGCCCTCGCCCCGGTCGATGCGGCGAACCACCTCGAGGGTGGCGTGGTCATTGAACTGCGACGGCGCGGTGTGGTCGCTATTGTCGATGGTCAGGGTGACCTCGGCGTGGTTCCGCGCGGGGCGCGAGCCGGTGCCGTTGAAGATCACCTCGTCCATGCCGCCGGCGCGCATCGCCTTGGCGGAGTTGGCCCCCATCACCCACCGCAGGGCTTCCAGCAGGTTCGACTTGCCGCAGCCGTTCGGCCCCACGATACCCGTGAGTCCGGGTTCGATCCTGAACTCTGTCGGATCGACGAAGGACTTGAACCCGGAAAGGCGGAGCCTCTGGAACTGCACGTGTCGGGATCGGCTCCTACTTCACCTTGGCCAGGGCCTTGGCGTAGGCCTCGTCGATCTGGGCCATGGTCAGGCCGTTGCCGTACTTGTCGTCGTTGAAGAAGAAGGTCGGGGTGCCCTCGATCTTGGCTTCCGTCGCGTACTTCTGGACCTTGTCGTTGAGGGCGTTGATGGCCTTCTCGTCGCTGACGCAGGCCATGAAGGCCTCTTCGCTGAGGCCCGCCGACTGGGCGATGGGCAGCAGCACGCCGCGGATGTCGCCGGTGCGGAAGATCTCTTCCTGGCCGTGGAACACCGCGTCGATGACCTTGAAATAGTTGTCCTTGCCCGCGCAGCGCGCCATCAGCGTGCCGGCCACGGCCAGCTGCGGCGGAGCGGTGATGAACTCGCGGAACACGTACCGCACCTTGCCGGTGTCGATGTACTTGGCCTTGAAGGCGGGGAAGACGGTCTTGTTCCACTCGGCGCAGTGGCCGCAGGAGAGCGAGGCGTACTCGACGACGGTGACCTTGGCGTTGGCGTCGCCCATGGTCATGTCTTCGGTGGTGACGGCCGCGCCGCCGCCGCCGTTGCAGGCGGCCAGGGCGAGCGCGCTGGCGCCCAGCGCCAGGAGGGTGCGGCGGTGAAGGGTCTGCATGGCGGGAGTTCCCCTTAGAACAAGCGGTGATCTTGGCCCGATTCCCTTGGCCCCGGGAACGCGGCGTTTCCGTGGCGCTACAGCCTGTCGCGGGCGCGGAGTCAATCGTCGCGGCCGCGCAGGATCTCGCGGCCCAGGGTGGTCAGGGCGGTCTTGAGCGTGCCGTCCGGCTGGTCCTTCAGGCCCTCGGCCAAGGTCTTCTCGGCGGCTGCGTCCAGCGGGCCCCTGTGGCGACGGCGTTTGGCCTGCGGTCGCCCGGCGTGGGCCCGCACCGGTCCCTGGACGATGCGCAGCCGGCCGACCGACCCCTCGCCCAGCATCAGCGACACCCGCTGCAGGATTTCCGGCGCCTGGTGCTGGACGATGGCCGCCGCCGCGCCCGACACCCGCAGCTCCAGCGTTCCGGGGGCGTTGCCGCGCGCCTTGGTCAGCTTCACCGGCTCGGTGTGGCGGGCCAGCGTCTCGCCGACGATTTCCTTCCACTTGCGCTGCAGCTGGCCCGGCCCCTGGCCGAACCGCTCCTCCAGCTGGCGCAGCACCGGCGCCAGCGCCCGCCCGGCCGGCGGCGGCGTGAGCCGGGGCGCCGGCCGCGTGCGGCGGCGCGCCAGGATCTGGACGGTCTCCTCGAGCGTGGGCAGGCGGCGGCGCATGGGTTCTTCTTACGCCCTTCCCCCTGGAGGGGGGAAGGTGGCCTGCGAAGCAGGTCGGATGGGGGTGGGGTGGTCGGCGGCCCCGCTCCGGGTGGTTCTTGTTCCGCGCCTGACCTTCGCTGTTCCCACCCCCATCCCCGACCCTTCCCCCCTCCAGGGGGAAGGGGGTAACGGTGTGCCTATGACCACCCCCGCCCTCCGCGCCGCCCTGCTGGCCTGGTACGACGCCGGCGCCCGGACGCTGCCGTGGCGGGCGCCGCCGGGGTCGGGCATGCGAACGGACCCCTACTTCGTCTGGCTGTCGGAGGTCATGCTTCAGCAGACCACCGTGCCGCATGCGACGCCGTATTTTCTGAGCTTCACGCGCCGCTGGCCGACGGTCGGCGACCTCGCCGCCGCGCCGGATGGTGACGTTATGGCCGCCTGGGCGGGGCTGGGCTACTACGCCCGCGCCCGCAACCTGCTGGCCTGCGCCCGGGCCGTGGCGGCCGAGCACGGCGGCGTGTTTCCGGACACGGAGGAGGGTCTGCGCGCCCTGCCGGGCGTCGGCGCCTATACCGCCGCCGCCGTGGCCGCCATCGCCTTTGACCGCGAGGCCAATGTCGTCGACGGCAATGTCGAGCGCGTCATGTCGCGCCTGTTCGCGGTCGAGGCGCCGATGCCCGACAGCAAGCCGGCGCTGAAGGCGCTGGCCGGCTCGCTGGTCACCGCCGACCGGCCCGGGGACTGGGCCCAGGCGCTGATGGACCTTGGGGCCACCGTGTGTCGCCCGAAGTCGCCGCTGTGCGACCGGTGCCCGGTGTCCGGGTTCTGCGCGGCGTTCAAGCGGGGCGATCCGGAGACCTTCCCGCGCAGGACGAAGAAGGCGGATCGGCCGCGGCGATACGGGGTGGCCTATCTTCTGACGCGCGGCGATGAGGTGGCGCTGGTGCGGCGGCCGCCGAAGGGCCTGCTCGGCGGCATGCTGGGGCTGCCGACGTCTGACTGGCGTGGTGATCCGTGGGCGGATGAGGAGGCTGTCGCCGCCGCGCCCGTCTCCGCCGCCGGAGGATGGCATGACGCCGGCGAGATCGACCACGTCTTCACCCACTTCTCCCTGACGCTCCGCGTGTTTCGGGCCGAGGGGATGATGGACGCGGAGTGGACGGACCGCGACGCGCTCGCCGCCCTGCCGAGCGTGTTCCTGAAGGCCGCGAAGGCGGGGCTGGGTTGACGCCGATCCTCTCCCTCTTGGGAGAGGGGGACCGCCCGGAGGGCGGTGGAGAGGGATGCGCCGCCGATAGCCGTCAAGGCGCGGTGTTCGGCTTCATCCTCTTTCCGATCAGCCGTCAGCCGGGAGCGCATCCCGCTCCACCATGCTCCGCATGGTCCCCCTCTCCCAAGAGGGAGAGGAATGCGCTTAGCCTAAGCCGCCATCTCCGCCCGCACCTTCGACCGCAGCACGTCGATCGGCGCCAGGCCCTTGTCGGACTTGAAGTGCCAATAGGTCCAGCCGTTGCAGGCGGGCTGGGACTGGATCATGGCGCCGACCTTGTGGATCGAGCCGGTCAGGTCGCCCACGGCCAGCGAGCCGTCGGCGCGGACCTTGGCCGAGCGCAGGCCCTTGGGGCACCAGACGGTGTCGCCCGGGCGCAGCAGGCCGGCCTCGACGATGGTGCCGAACGGCACGCGGGGCTCGGACTTCTTGCTGCCCATGACCTCCAGGTCGGCGGGGGCGATGGGGATCACCTTGCGGATGCGTTCCCTCGCGTGAGCGACATATTCGCTCTCGCGCTCGATGCCGATGAAGCGGCGGCCCAGCCGCTTGGCGGCGGCGCCGGTGGTGCCCATGCCGAAGAAGGGGTCGAGGATCACATCGCCCGGGCGGGTCGAGCTCAGGATCACCCGGTGCAGCAGCGCCTCGGGCTTCTGGGTCGGGTGCGCCTTGTGGCCGTCGGCGCCCTTGATCCGCTCCTCGCCGGTGCACAGCGGCAGCGTCCAGTCGGACCGCATCTGCACCTCGTCGTTGGCCATCTTCATGGCGTCGTAGTTGAAGGTGTAGCGCTTGGCGCCCTTGCTCTTGGCCGCCCAGATCAGGGTCTCGTGGGCGTTGGCGAAGCGGGTGCCCTTGAAGTTGGGCATCGGGTTGGACTTGCGCCAGATGACGTCGTTCAGCACCCAGAAGCCGAGGTCCTGCAGCACCGTGCCGACCCGGAAGATGTTGTGGTAGCTGCCGATCACCCACAGGGCGCCGTCGTCCTTCAGCACGCGCCTGCACTCGGCCATCCAGGCCTTGGTGAAGGCGTCATAGACCTTGAAGCTCTCGAACTGGTCCCAGTGGTCGTCGACCGCGTCGACCTTGGAATTGTCCGGCCGCAGAAGGTCGCCGCCGAGCTGCAGATTGTAGGGCGGATCGGCGAAGACGAGATCGACGCTGCCGTCCGGGAGCTTCTTCAGCTCCTCGATGCAATCGCCGAGAATGATGGTTTCCGACCCGAACGCCATGTGCAGCCCCTGAACTCAAGAGAGTCCAAGGAATCTCGGTGATTCAGGGTTAAGGGGGCGTTCCGCGACGTGGTTAGCGAGGGGTTAATCGGCGCGGATCACGGCGTCGGGACGCTGACCTTCCTCGGTCGCCCGCCGAGCTTGCCGTTCTCCCGCGAAGCAGCCGCGCGGGCTGCCTGCCGCGACCAGTCCATGGGGCCAAGGAAGCCCTCCAGGAGGCGCGTGATCGAGAAGTCGGCATCCAGACGCGGGATATGCAGGGTGTCGCCAACGCCATCGATCACCATGCCGACGAAGTCGTCGGCGGTCGCTTCCGAGAGGCCGTGGGCGTCTCGCGGGGCGAAGGAAAACTCGATGCCGGTGTCCAGGCGCACGGTGATGCGGTGGTTTCGCCTGTCGAACCGGGCAGACACAGCGCGGACGGTTCGCTTCCGCTTGCTGGCGGAGGCGGCCTTCCGAAAGGCCGCTTCGTCGAGGGTCTTGAATTCAGCCATGAATCTCACTCCAGATCCGGCAACAGTCGCCCAGATGCATCGCGATCTCCTCGCCGAGCTCGCCCAGGTGAGCCCGGGTCCACTCACCGTTGCAGTCCCAAAGTTCGACCGGGCCATCGGGGCAGTTCAACCTGAAGCGCGCCTCGCAACCCTTGCCGGCGGCGTGAACGTGCGGCGGTGGATGATCGTTCGAGCGGACCATGACGCGATAGAGCCGACGACTTCTGAAGACAGTGGCCATGCGAGCATACCAAAAACCTAGATACGCAGCTAGGTTTATAGTGGGGCGGGTCTCTTAAAGATTGCATGGAGCCGATATACCAGCAAGGATGGTGACTCGACGTCATGTGACGCCCGACCCTCTCGACTACCCCTGCGGAAGCGCGGGAACATCGGCGGCAATGACGCCCGCCGCATGAGGCGTCGCAGGAGACGCCCATGTCCGACCCGCTCGCGCCGCTGACCGAGAGCCGCCTCAGCCCCTTCTACCAGGAGCATCACCGCGCCTGGCGCGATACGCTGCGCCGGTTCGTCGAGGCGGAGATCATGCCCAGCGTCGACGCCTGGGATGAGTCGGGGACCTTCCCGCGGGAGCTCTATCGCAAGGCGTCGGACGTCGGCCTGCTGCGGCTGGGCTGGCCGGAGGAGTACGGCGGGGTGCCGTCCGACCCCTTCATGTCGATCATCACCAGCCAGGAGATGGCGCGGCACGGCGCGGGCGGGGTCAACGCCAGCCTGATGAGCCACGGCATCGGCCTGCCGCCGATCCGCCGCATGGGCAGCCAGGAGATGAAGGACCGCATCATCCCGCAGGTGCTGTCGGGCGAGAAGATCTCGGCCCTGGCCATCACCGAGCCGTCGGGCGGCAGCGACGTCGCCAATTTGAGGACCACCGCGCGGCTCGACGGCGACCACTACGTCGTCAACGGCTCCAAGATGTTCATCACCAGCGGCATGCGGGCCGACTACTACACCGTCGCCGTGCGCACCGGCGGGGAGGGGGCCGGCGGCGTCTCCCTGCTGCTGATCGAGCGCGAGCGCGAGGGCTTCTCCCGCACCGAGCTGAAGAAGCAGGGCTGGTGGGCGTCCGACACCGCCGCCCTCTATTTCGACGACGTGCGGGTGCCGGTCGAGAACCTGATCGGCCAGGAGAACATGGGCTTCTCCGGCATCATGCAGAACTTCAACGGCGAGCGGATCGGCATGAGCGCGGGCGCCATCGGCTTCTCCAGGGTCTGCCTGGAGGACGCCATCACCTGGGCCCGCGAGCGCAAGACCTTCGGCAAACGGCTCGCCGACCACCAGGTCATCCGCCACAAGCTGGCCGACATGTACAAGCGCATCAGCGCCACCCAGGCCTGGCTCGAGACCCTGGCCTGGCGCATCGAACAGGGCGAACAGCCGATCGCCGAGATCGCCCTGCTAAAGGTCCAGGCCACCGAGACCATGGAATACTGCGCCCGCGAGGCCATGCAGGTCATGGGCGCCGCCGGCTACATGCGCGGCGGCCGGGTCGAGCGCATCTACCGCGAGGTGCGGGTCAACGCGATCGGCGGCGGGAGCGAGGAGATCATGCGCGATCTGGCGGCGCGGCAGATGGGAATCTGAGGCGTAGGGGAAAGTTTAAGGTGTCCCCGCAGGGACACCTTAAACTGTCCCCGAACCTTCCAGTCCTTCAAACAGGTCCCGGATCGGGCTCCAGCCCCGGCGGTGGATCGGGCTCGGCCCCAGGGCCTTCAACGCCTCGACGTGCACCGGCGCGTGGTAGCCCTTGTGGGCGGCGAAGCCGTAGCCGGGGTAGGCCGCGTCCATCTCGACCATCAGCCGGTCGCGGGCCGTCTTGGCCAGGATCGAGGCGGCGGCGATGGAGGCGCTGAGGCTGTCGCCCTTGACCACCGTCTTGATGTCGCAGGGCAGGCGGAAGCGATAGTTTCCATCGACCAGGGCGAACACCGGCGGCACCGACAGCCCCTCGATGGCGCGACACATGGCCAGGCCCGTGGCCTGCAGGATGTTGAGCTCGCCGATCTCCTCGACGCTGGCCCAGCCGACGCACCAGGCGACGGCGCTGGCCTTGATCTCGATCTCCAGCGCCTCGCGCTTGAGGTGGGTCAGCTTCTTGGAGTCGTCCAGGCCCGCCGGCGCGCTGGCCGGGTCGAGGATCACCGCCGCGGCGGTGACCGGACCGGCCCACGGCCCCCGGCCGGCCTCGTCGACGCCGCAGACGGGGCCGGGGCAGGCCATCTCGAGCAGGAAGTCGGGCATCAGCGGCCTATACGCTGCACCGGTCCGTGCCGGAAGCAGCCGGTCAGGTGGTCGTTGACCATGCCGGTGGCCTGCATGAAGGCGTAGACGATCACCGGCCCGACGAACTTGAAGCCTTTCTGTTTCAGCGCCTTGGACATGGCCTCGGCCTCCGGGGTCTTCACCGGCACATCGCCGTGGGCGTCCCAGTGGTTGAGGATCGGCTTGTTGCCGACGAAGTCCCACAGGAATTCGCTGAAGTCCTCGCCGCGATCGCGCATGTCCAGCCAGATGCGGGCCCCGCCGATGGCCGCGTCGATCTTGGCGTTGGAGCGCACGATGCCGGCGTCAGCCATCAGCCGGGCGCGGTCCTCGGGGCCGTAGCGGGCGACCTTCTCCGGATCGAAGTCGTCGAAGGCCAGGCGGAAGGCCTCGCGCTTGCGCAGGATGGTGATCCAGGCCAGCCCGGCCTGGAAACCGTCCAGCACCAGCTTCTCCCACAGGGCGCGCGCGTCGTACTCCGGCACGCCCCATTCCTCGTCGTGATAGGCGAGGTACTGGGCGTCGGTGGCGCCGGGCCAGGTGCAGCGGGGTGGTGAGTCGGTCATTGCGGCGACTATGCCGGAGAGGGCGGGGCTGTCGCCAGCGGCAACCCGCCGCCGTCAATCGCGCCGGTAGAACAGCACCGACGCCTGCGGCCAGAGCTGCTGCATCAGGTCGAAGTCCTGGAGGTTGCGGGTCAGCAGGGTGCAGCCGGTCTCGGCGGCGTGCAGCAGCAGGTGAGCGTCGCCGAGCAGTTCCGCGCTGGACGCCCGGCCGGCCAGTCGCGCGGTCAGCCCCGCCAGGATGCCCGCCTCGCCCGCCGCCCGCTCGCTCGGGCGCGACAGGCGGTGGGCCGGGATGTCCTCGATGACGCCGGTCAGTTCAGCGAGCGCCCGCCGCGTATTCGGATGCGCCGGATCGAGGCGGCCGAACAGGTGTGTCAGTTCGGACAGCGCGACTGTCGAATGATTGATGATCCGCAGGGTCAGGAGGGCGTCGATGACCGGCGGGCAGCGCCCCTGCAGCACGTCGATATAGACGCAGGTGTCCAGCAGCAGCTCGGGGCCGGGCTCGGCGGGGTCGGCGAGAAGCGGCAGATCCGCGTCCGGGCGTCGGGTCAGCCGGCCCGCCGTCCGTTGCGGCTTCAGCCGGCGGAGCGCTCCGGCGAGATCAAAGCTCAAGATCCAGGTCTTTCGAGACCCGTCCCTTGCGGGCCACGAGCTTGGCGCCGAAGTCGTCCTCAAGCGCCAGCTTGGCGAGGGCGTATTCGACGATGTCGGTGGTCGAGGTCAGACCGGTCTTCTCCCGCGCCGCGTCGAGCAACGACCGCGGGACCCGCGCGCCGATCGGGCTGCGGACGCCCTCCAGAAGCCCGGCCTCTCCGGCCGAGGCCATGACCCGTCCGTGGCGCTGTAGAATGAGGACTTGTCCCGCGATCGTCGACTTGGGATCGAGAATGGTCATACCTTGATCGTTCAACAAATCGCTGAATTTGTCAAACCGGCGACGGGGCAGGCGACGCCTCGCCCCGAACGGGTCAAGATTGCGGGCCAGAACCCTCCTGGCGCGGAAGGGACGGAGTGAGTTTGAAGACGTTGGCGGTCGTCGCCCTCAAGGGGGGCTCAGGCAAGACCACGGTGGCGACCCATCTGGCGCTGGCCGCGCATCGGCGCGGGCTCGACACGCTGCTGGTCGACACCGACCCTCAGTTCTCGGCGCGGGACATCCTCGGCGCGCGCGAGGACCCCGGCCCGGCCTGTGTGGAATCGTCGGGGCGCAACCTGCTCGCCGCCCAGTTCGCCGCCTTGGCCGAGCGCAGGGACCTGCTGATCATCGATACCGCCGCCGGCGCTGTCGAGGCGGTCAGCGAGGCGGTGGTGGTCGCCGACTTCGTGCTGCTGGTCGCGCGGCCGACGCTGATCGACCTGTCGGGGCTGGCCCGGTCGCTGATGCTGGTGCGCCGGCTGGGCAAGCCCTCGGCGGTGGTCGTCAACCAGGCGCCGGTGGCGCGGGAGAACGTCGAGGCGCCGCTGGTCAAGCGCGCCATGAAGGGGCTCGACTACATGAAGGCCGACGTCGCCCCGGTGGTCCTGCGCTCGCGCGCCATCTACCAGGTCGCGCTGGAACGGGGCCGTTCGGCCGAGGAAAGCTCGGACCGCCACGCGGCCCGCGAGATCGCCGCCCTCTGGGACTATGTCGCCGCAACGATCGGGCTGAAGTCCGGCGCGCCGGAAGCCTGATCCGTCAGGCTTCGAACCACGCCGGCCGTTCAACCCTCACCACCCTGCCATCCACGGTCAGCGCCGCGCCGTCGATACGGTCCAGCCGCATCGACGCCATGGCCCGGCCGTCCCCGCCCGACAGCACCTCGCCGGCGCGAAGCTCGCCGGCCAGCACCTCGGCGCCGGGAGCGGGCGGCGGGCCGTCGAAGGTGATCGGCAGCATGCGGGTCTTGATCTGGCCGCGCCGCTTCATGCGGCTGGTCGTCTCCTGGCCGACGAAGCAGCCCTTCCGAAAGTCGATGCCGTTCAGCAGGTCGAAGTTGGCCTCGATCGGATAGGTCTTCTCCTCGCCCCAGTCGGCGGGGCCTGGGACGCCCAGTGACAGCCGATGGGCGTCATACGCGGCTTCATCGGCTTCAGCGGCGTCCGCCGGAGGCGCCGCGCCGTAGCCGCGCCCGCCGAGGGCGGGGAGGCGGGGGTCCATGGCAAAGCCCGGCCCGGCGCCGTTCCAGAGGGCGGACACCGCCCGCTCATCCGCCGCGATCTCCACCTTCGCCCGCAGCCGGTACATCGACAGCCGCGTGATGATGGCCTCGCACCGGGCGGCGGCGACGTCCAGCAACGCGCCGTCCGCCTCGCCGAGCACGAACAGGTCGAACATCAGCCGGCCCTGCGGCGTCAGCAGCGCGGCGAAGCGCAGGTCGCCTGCCGCCAGTGTCTCCACGTCCTGGGTCAGCAGGCCCTGCAGGAAGGCGCGCCAGTCGGGCCCGGTCACCGAGATCAGGGTGCGGCTGTCGAGACGGGCGTATCGGAGGAGGCTGGTCACCCCCCCGATATAGGAGGCCGACAGGAGATCGGCCATGGCCGCCTGCGACCTCTGCGCACGGAGGGAGCCGGAACGCGCGACGCGGGCTATAGTCCGACGGATGACGAGCCGCCCGTTCCCGATTCTCTTCGTCGGCCCCACCGGCATCGGCGACGCCGTGCTGGCGTCCGGGCTGGTGAAGAAACTCGCCGACGAGGCGCCCGGCGCCCGTTTCACCATCGCCGTCGGCCCCGCCGCCGCACCGCTGTTCGCGGAAGTTCCCGGCCTCGACTCCCTGATCGTGATGGAGAAGCAGACAGGCCTGGGCCCCTGGTTCCGGCTGTGGAACCAGATGCGCCACAGGAAGTGGAGCCTGATCATCGACATGCACGGCTCGCGCCTGTCGGGCTTCCTGCGCCGCGAACGTCGGGCGGTTCACAGGAAGAACCAGGGCGAGCCGGTCCACAAGGTCGTCGAGGCCGCCCGCCTGCTGACGCTTCCCGAGGACGAGGCGCCGGAGCCGTATCTGTTCACCAGCGCCGAGATCGAGGCCCGCGCCGAGGACCTGGTCGGCGACGGCGGCCCGATCCTGGCCATGGGGCCGGCGGCCCACTGGCTGGGCAAGACCTGGCCGATCGAGCGCTTTGCCCGGGTCGCCCACGAGCTGCTGTCGCCGGACGGGCCGCTGGCCGGCGGCCGGCTGATGATCCTGGGCGGCCCCGACGATGTCCGCTACGTCGAGCCGCTGGCCCGGTCGATGCCGCGCGACCGGATCATCGACCTGACCGGACAGGTCGACCTGCTGACCGCCCACGCCTGCCTGCGGCACGCCCGGCTGTTCATCGGCAACGACTCCGGCCTGCTGCATCTGGCCGCCGCCGCCGGGACGCCGACGCTGGGCCTGTTCGGCCCCTCCGACGACCGGCTCTACGCCCCCTGGGGCCCGCACTGCCGCGCCGTTCGCGGTCCGCGCGCCTTCGAGCAGTTCAAGGAGGTCGATCCCGGCCTCAACCAGACCATCGGCCACATGATGGACCTGCCGATCGACGCCGTGGTGGCGGCGGCGACGGAACTGCTGGCCGAGACGGACGATAGCTCTCTTCCGTCCACCTCGATGGAAGAAAAACCGGCGATGGAGGTCGAGGCGGAGCCCGACGGCGCCGAACCCGACGACCATCAAGCCCAGTCATCCTGAGCAGCGCCGAAGGCGCGTGTCGAAGGAC
>JAUSPV010000223.1 GCA_030652755.1 Caulobacter sp.
GTCCTTCGACACGCCGCTTCGCGGCTGCTCAGGATGACTTGAAAGAAGGCCTACAAATCCAGTCATGCTGAGCAGCGCCAAAGGCGCGTGTCGAAGCACGCAGGACGCCTGCCCGGCTCTAATCAGCCAACGCCTCCGCCAGCCGCAGCATGAACACCGCGCCCCGGCGCATCTGCTCGACCTCGACATACTCGTCCGGCTGGTGGGCCTGCTCGATGAAGCCGGGGCCACAGATCACGGTCGAGAACCCGGCCCCCTGGAACTGGCCGCCCTCGGCGGCGAAGGGCACGACGCGCATCGGGCTGTTGTCGCCGGTCAGGCCGCGCACGAAGGCTTCGGCCGCGCCGTCGGCTTCCGGCGCCATCGGCGGAACGTCGGCGATGACCTCGAAGACGGCCGACGCGTCCGGATCGCGCGCCTTCAGCCTGGCGTCGAGGTCGGCCACCTGCGCCCGAAACCCGTCCAGCAGGTCCAGCGCCCGCTGGCCCGGCGCGCAGCGCAGGTCGAAGACGATCTCGCAGCGGCGGGCCAGGATGTTGGCCGCCGTGCCCCCGTCGATGCGGCCGATGGTCAGGGTCGAGCCCTTCGGTTCGAACGGCGAGGCCGGATCGGCCGCCGCGTCGAGCTCCGCCGCCAGCGCGCTCAGCGCCGCGATCAGCTCGGCCGCCGCCATATTGGCCGAGACGCCCAGGTGCGGCTGGCTGGAATGGGCCTCGCGGCCGGTCACCACCACCCGGAAGAAGGCCGCCCCCTTGTGGCCGCTGACCGGCGCCATGCCCGACGGCTCGCCGACCACCACCAGCGCCGGCGGCGGCAGGTCGCGGGCGATGACCGCGATCATGTCCGGCGCGCCGAAGCAGCCGGTCTCCTCGTCGTAGGACAGGGCCAGATGCACCGGCCGCTTCACGGCGGCGAAGTCGGGCACGGCGGCCAGCGCCAGGGCGATGAACCCCTTCATGTCGGCGGCCCCGCGGCCGTACAGCTTCCCGTCGCGCTCGGTGAGCGTGAACGGGTCAGACGTCCACGGCTGGCCGTCGACCGGCACCACATCGGTATGGCCCGACAGCACCACCCCGCCCGCGACCGCCGGCCCGACGCTGGCCAGCAGGTTGGACTTGTCGCCGGCGGGGTTGGTGATGCGGCGCGAGGCGACGCCGTGGCCCTTGAGCCAGGTCTCCACCCAGTCGATCAGCGCCAGGTTGGAGCCCCGCGACGTCGTGTCGAACGAGACCAGGTGGCCGAGGATGTCGATGGCGCGGGCGGTCAGGGCGTCGGCGGGGGTCATGCATCGTTCCTAGGGGCGATCACGAGATGCGCCAACAGGCCGAAGCTACCTTAACCGTCATCGTCGGACTTGTTCCGACGA
>JAUSPV010000278.1 GCA_030652755.1 Caulobacter sp.
GCCTGGTTCAACAACGTCGAAACCAAACCCGGCATCGGCTACCCCAAGGAGTGGGAGAACCAGGACAAATGGAACGGGGGCTGGGTCCGCAAGGCCAACGGCCAGATCGAGCCGCGCCAGGGTGCCAGGTGGAAGCTGCTCATGCGCATCTTCGCCAACCCGAATCTGCCCGAAATCGACGACTACTACGAGCCGTTCACCTTCGACTACGGCCACCTCCAGTCCGCGCCGGAGATGAAGCACTTCCCCACCGCCCGGCCGCGCTCGCAGATCACCGGCAAGCGGATGGAGAAGATCGAGTGGGGTCCCAACTGGGAGGAAATCCTCGGCGGCGAGTTCGCCAAACGCTCCGAGGACTCCAACTTCGAGGGCATCGAGAAGGAGATCTACGGCCAGTTCGAAAACACCTTCATGATGTACCTGCCGAGGCTGTGCGAGCACTGCCTCAACCCCACCTGCGTGGCGGCCTGTCCCTCGGGCGCGATCTACAAGCGCGAGGAGGACGGCATCGTCCTGATCGATCAGGACAAGTGTCGCGGCTGGCGGATGTGCGTCTCGGCCTGCCCCTACAAGAAAATCTACTACAACTGGGACAGCGGGAAGTCGGAGAAGTGCACCTTCTGCTTCCCGCGCATCGAGGTCGGCCAGCCGACCGTCTGCTCGGAAACCTGCGTCGGCCGCATCCGCTACCTGGGCGTTCTTCTCTATGACGCCGACCGCATCGAAGCGGCCGCCAGTACGCCCGACGAAAAGGACCTCTATCAGGCCCAGCTCGACGTCTTCCTCGACCCCAACGACCCGGCGGTCATCGCCCAGGCGCGTCTCGACGGCGTGCCCGAGGCCTGGCTCGAAGGGGCGCGCCGCAGTCCGGTCTACAAGATGGCCATCGACTGGAAGGTCGCCTTCCCGCTGCACCCTGAATACCGGACCCTGCCTATGGTCTGGTACGTGCCGCCGCTGTCGCCGATCCAGTCGGCGGCCGCCTCCGGCGCGCTGGAGAACGACGGCCAGATGCCGGACGTCGCCAGCCTGCGCATCCCGGTCCGCTATCTCGCCAACCTGCTGACCGCCGGCAACGAGCCGCCGGTCGTTCTGGCGCTGGAGCGGATGCTGGCCATGCGCGGCTTCATGCGCGCCCGCACGGTCGAGGGAGTCACCGACCACGCCCTGGCCGCACGCGTCGGCCTGACCGCCGCCCAGATCGAGGAGATGTACCGGTACATGGCGATCGCCAACTACGAGGACCGGTTCGTCATCCCCACCACCCACCGCGAGACCGCCGAGGACGCCTACGATCTGCGCGGCGACTGCGGCTTCTCGTTCGGCAACGGCTGCTCCGGCGGCCGCACCGAGGTGGGCCTGTTCGGCTCCGACCCGCGCTCGCGCGCCAAACCCCTGATGGAGGTCTGAGATGGCGCTCACCTACAAGGCGCTGGCTGTCCTGCTCGCCTATCCGACCGCAGAGATCCAGGACCTCGCCCGGCCCGCCATCCAGGCGATCGAGGACGGGGGCATGGTCCCGGCGCAGATCCGTCGTTCTCTCGCCAGACTGGCCGACGAGCTGGCGGACGGCGACCTGTTCGACCTGCAGGAACGCTATGTCTGGCAGTTCGACCGCACCCGCTCCCTGTCGCTGAATCTCTACGAGCACGTGCACGGCGAAAGCCGGGACCGCGGCCAGGCGATGGTCGCCCTGCTGGAGCTCTATCGCAGCAAGGGCGTGGAGCTGTCGGCCAACGAACTGCCCGACAACCTGCCGGTGTTCCTTGAGTTCCTGTCCCTGCTGCCCGAGCCGGAAGCGGCCTCGCTGCTGGGCGAGGCGGCGCACGTTCTGGCCGCCATGGGCGAGCGCCTGCACAAGCGCCAGAGCCCCTACCGGGCGGTGTTCGGCGCCCTGACGGCCTTGGCCGGGGCTCCGGCCGACGCGGCCTCGCTCGCTTCGCTGATGCAGGAGCCGGACGATGATCCCGGCGACTTCGAAACGCTGGACCGGCTGTGGGCCGAGACCGCCGTCACCTTCGGTCCGTCCGACGTCGGCTGCCCGAAGGCCGAAGACCTGATCCAGGTGATGAACGCCAGTCCCGCGCCGGTCTCCCGACGCGTCGGCGCGGCCTGAGGAGCGAACGATGGACCTCAATTACATCCTGTTCGGCATCTATCCCTACGTCGCCATGTCGGTGCTGGTCATCGGCTCGGTCGTGCGCTTCGACCGTGAGCAGTACACCTGGCGCACCGGCTCCTCGCAGCTGCTGCGCCGAAAGCAGCTGGTCATGGGCTCGGTGCTGTTTCACGTCGGCGTGCTGGCGATCTTCGCCGGTCACTTCGTCGGCCTGTTGACGCCCATCTGGGTGTTCGACGCCCTCGGCGTCGGCCACGGCTTCAAGCAGATGCTGGCCATCGTCGCCGGCGGCGGCGCCGGCATCCTCATGCTGGCCGGCGGTCTGTTGCTGCTGCATCGCCGCCTGTTCGACCCGCGCATCCGCGCCACCTCGACCTTTGGCGACACAGGCATTCTGGTCCTGCTGATCGCCCAGCTTTGCCTGGGTCTGGCGACCATCCCGCAGTCGCTGCAGCACCGCGACGGCCATGAGATGCTCAAGTTCATGACCTGGGCCCAGGGCATCTTCACCCTGCGGGCCGGCAGCGCCGACCTGTTGGCTGACGTGCACTGGGTGTTCAAGACCCACATCGTGCTGGGCCTGACCATCCTGCTGGTCTTCCCCTTCACGCGCCTGGTCCACATGCTGTCTGCGCCGGTCTGGTACCTGAACCGCCGGGGCTGGCAGCTGGTCCGCACGCGCGGCGCCATCCCGACCGGCCGTTCGGGGCGTTCGTCATGAGCGCCCCTCGCTACGTGGTGACTGACGGGGTGCAGATCCCCGAAAGCCTGATCGCCCAGGAGGCTCAGAACCATCCCGGCGGCTCGCCCGAGGAAGTCCGGGCGTCGGCGGCTCATGCCCTGGCGGTCCGGGCCCTGCTGCTCGACCGCGCCGCCGAGCTCGGGCTGACGGCCGAACCGGAGTACGATGAGCGGGGCCGTGAGGAAACGCCCGAAGAGGCGCTGGTCCGCGCGGTTCTGGCGGAGGAAGTCGACCCGGAGACGCCGACCGAGGCCGAGTGCCGCCGGGTCTACGAAGCGCGACCGCATCAATTCCGCACGCCGGTCCTCTACGAGGCGTCGCACATCCTCTTCGCCATCGACGGGGAGGGTGGGCTCGACGCCGAGGCCGCCCGGCTTTCCGCCGCGATGATCATCGGGACGCTGCGGGAGACACCGGCGCGCTTCGGAGACCTTGCTTCGGTGCACTCAGCCTGTCCGTCGGGCGCAGTCGGCGGCTCGCTTGGCCAGCTGAGCCCCGGCGATCTCGCGCCGGAGGTCGAGAAGGCCTTCGCGGCGCTCCTGCCCGGCGAGATTTCCGCAGCGCCGGTCCGGTCCCGCTTCGGCTGGCATGTCCTGCGGCTGGATCGGCGGATCGAGGGGCGCCAGCTGCCGTTCGAACAAGTCGCCGGCCGTATCCGCATGCATCTGGAGAGTCGGGCCTGGGTCGCGGCGGCGGTCCAGTACGTCGCCGATCTGGCCGCCCGCGCCCGCGCGCGCGGCGTGGGTCTTGTGATCACCGCCGACGGCGATCTTGCCCCGGGCGCGACCCTGGGCGACCTGATCGCCGACGAGGCCGCGGCCCCGCGCCTGCTGTCGTGGCTGGCGGCCACCGATGCCGGCCTGCTGCAGCGTGTCGAGACGGCGGCGGGCGCCGATGGCGCGGAGCCATCCGACTGGGTGCGCGCCGCCGTCGCCCGGTTCGTGCAGAGCGGCGACGACGAAGCCTGGACCCGGGTCATCTCCGCCGCCCAGGGCGCCGAGGACCCGGCCCTGTCGGCGCTGGGCGCCATCCTCAAGTCCCGGCTCGTCCCGGCCAAGGCCACCTTCACCCTTATCCAGAGGCGCTGATCGCCATGTATCGTCATTCCCTCGCAGGCTTGGCGTCCCTCGCCCTCGCCGCCGCGTCCGCCCCGGCCGTCGCTCACGCCGCCGAAGGGCAGGGCGACTGGATCGTCGACGCGCGGTTGCGCTACGAGACGGTCAGCCAGGAGGGCTTCGCCGATGACGCCCAGGCCCTGACCCTGCGCGCGCGCCTCGGCTACGAGACGCCGGCCTGGCGGGGGTTCAAGGCGCTGGTCGAGGCCGAGGGCGTCACGGCGCTGGCCGACGACTACAACAGCACGACCAACGGCCGTATCGGCTACCCGGTGGTGCTTGATCCGGAGGCGGCCGAGATCAACCGGGCGCAGGTCTCCTGGACCGGGGAGGCGGCCAGCGTCGTGGTGGGCCGCCAGCGGGTCATCCTCGGCAACGCCCGGTTCGTCGGCAATGTCGGCTTCCGCCAGAACGAACAGACCTTCGACGCCGCCCGGCTGGCGTTCAAGGTGACCCCGACCACGACCGTCACCTGGGTTTATGTCGACCGGGTCCACCGCATTCTGGGCGACGACAGTCCCCAGGGCGAATGGGACAGCGACTCCCATCTGCTCCAGGTGGAGACAAAGACGCCGGTCGGCCAGCTGACCGGCTACGGCTACCTGCTCGACTTCGAGACGGCGCCGCTGCAGTCCAGCGCCACCTGGGGCGCGCGGCTGACCGGATCGCGCCCGCTGGCCAGCGGCCCGGCCGTCGCCTGGGAGGCGGAGTACGCCCGCCAGGGCGAGTACGGCGCCAACCCCGTCGACTTCGAGCTCGCCTACCTGGCCCTGTCGGCCGGACTGAAGACGCAGGATCGCTACGCCAGCCTCGGCGTCGAGCGGCTGGACGGCGATGGCGCGCGGGGCTTTGGAACGCCGCTGGCCACGCTGCACGCTTGGCAGGGCTGGGCCGACCTGTTCCTGGCCACCCCGGCCGGCGGCCTGCGGGACATCAACCTCAAGGCCGGGATCACCGTTCCGGTCGGCCCGCGCAAGCTCAAGCTGGCCGCGGCCGTCCACGACTTCACCGACGCGGACGGCGACCTCGCCTACGGCCGCGAACTCGACCTCTCGGCCTCGGTGGCCCTGACGCCGAAGCTGACCCTGGAAATGAAGGCCGCCCG
>JAUSPV010000283.1 GCA_030652755.1 Caulobacter sp.
GGGACACCTTAACCTGTCCCCGACGCCCTACATACTCATCGCCTGTTCCAGCGCGAAGGCCAGGGCCACGGCGGCGCCGGCGGTGATGAAGGTGCGGTAGCGCGGGCGCCAGGCGGGGCCATCGACGGCCCGGCTGTCCCAGAGCCACATCAGCAGGAAGGCGACCATGAAGCCGCTGATCTGCTGGGCCGCCGACAGCGCGCCGGTGATCGCTCCGAACAGCAGGCCGAGCGCCGCCAGCGGCGACAGCATCGCCAGGGCGACGCTCCAAAGACGCGGCTGGGCGTGGCTGTCGATCTCGAGTCCGGCGCGGACGCCGCCCAGGTAGCTGAGCATGACGGTCGACCAGCCGAGCAGGCCGAGGAAGGCCTGACCTCGCAAGGGCTGAGGGCCGTAGCAGTAGAGTCCGGCGAACAGGTAGAAGGGGATCAGGCTGATCAGCCCCATCGTCCAGGCGGTCGCCGGCGCTCGCGCGATGGCCTGCCTCATGCCCGCTAGCTCCTGGAAACGCCTTCCGGCCGCCCGTCTCCGGCCAGCGCGAGCGCGACCGAGCGGTAACCATACATCCGGCGTCGCCGAAGGGCGAAGCGCAAATACGCCGCACCCCCTTCGGTCGCCCGATGCGCCTAACGGGTATAGATGGCCAGCTTGGAGGTCGTCTCGCTGTCAAGCGTTCCGGTCGCCTGCAGGCCCTTGTCGCGCTGGAAGGCCTGGACGGCGCCCTTCAGGGCGGCGGACTGGGCTCCGTCCTGCGGCCCCCGGTAGTAGCCCAGCATCGACAGAGCCTTCTGCGCCGACGCCACACCGCCGGCGGGGGCGACGGCGGCCGTCGGCCGGACCGAGGGGTTGGGCGTGGCGGCGCGGAAGCCGGCGGCGGAGCGTTCGGCGGCGGACCGGGCCTCGGGCGACAGGTCCTTCTTGAGCCGCTCGGCGGCGGAGCGGGCCTCGGCGTCACCGCCACGGCCGGCGATCAGGTACCACTTGTAGGCCTCGGCGGCGTTCTGGGTGACGCCGTAGCCCTGCTCGAACAGGCTGGCCAGATTGTACTGGCTGTCGCCCATGCCCAGGTCGGCGGCCCGGCGGAACCACTGGGCGGCCGTGGTCTTGTTCATCGGGCCGCCGCTGCCGTGGAAGTAGGAGAGGCCCAGGTTGTGCATCGCGCGGGAATCGCCGGCCTGGGCGGCGCGCTCGGTCCAGCGGCGGGACTCCGCCTCGTCCTTCTTCACGCCGAGCGTGCCGGTCATATAGGCCTTGGACAGATCGAACTGCGCGGCGGCGAAGCCCATATTGGCCGCCCGGCGCAGACGGTCGAGGCCGGCCGGATCCCTGGCATCGATCAGCCTCTGGGCCTCGGCGTAGAGGGTGGCGGCGCTCTCCGCGGACTCGGCGGTCAGGGCGGCGCCGGCCAGCGACGGGGTGGTCGCCTGGCCCGGACCGGCGGGGCTGACGGCCATGGCGATGATCGGCGTGGTGTCGGCCTCTGCGCCCTTGATCTCGCCCCTGGCGTCAGCCTGCGCGATCCGGCGGCTCTCTTCGACGCGCGGACTCGTGCCGCCTCCGGCGATGAGGCCGGAGTACATCAGCCCGCCGACGCCCAGCGCGCCCACCGTGGTGACGGAGGTCGCGATCAGAACCGCCGACATCAGGGCCGAGCCGGCCCGTCTCCTGGGCTTCTTGTCGCGGCTGCCGAACAGGCCTCGGCGTTCCTCGGCCGGCGCGAGGGTGGACGCGGCGCCTCCACCGGCGGCCCGCGCCGCCATCCGGGCCTGCTCGATAACATCGCGGGTCGAGCGCGGCGCGGCGGGAGCCGGATCGACCTCGAAGGGATCAATGGACGGCGGCGGGGCAATTTCCGGCGCGTCCGGAATCTCGGGCTCGTCGCTGATCGTGACGAACTCGTCGGCGGCGTCGAAATCTTCCTGCGAGAAGGACGGCGTTCCCCGCTCGGCCGCCGGGAACGGCGCCGGATCGCCGGGCGCGGCCTCGGCGGGCATGCGGGAAAAGACCTGCGGCGCGAACGCGTCTTCCGGGATGGCCCGGGTCGAGGTTTCGAACGGGTCGCTGGCGAAAGGATCGCTGAAGGCCTGGCGGACCGGTTCGGGCTGGCGCGGCGCGGCGGCGGCCGGCGCGACCGGCGGCGCCATCTGCTCGGCGAGGCGGCGGTGCGAGCCGCTCAGGCTGGCGTCGATCTTCTCGCGGGCCTCGTCGAGGAGGCGGGCGGTGCGCTCCTCGCTCTGGCGGATGCGTTCGGCCAGGTCGGTGGCGGTGCGTTCCTGGCGCTGGCTGATGCGCTCGGTGACCCGGGCGACCTGCTCGCCGACCTCGTCGATGGCCAGGGCGCCGCGGCGCTCCGAGTTGGCGATGCGTTCGGCGAGGCGCTCGGTGATGCGGGCGATCTCGACGCCCAGCTTTTCCAGGGCCTGGGCCTGGGCGGTGTCGGCCCGGCTCAGCTTCTGTTCGACGGCGGTGGCGATGCGCGCCACCTCGCCCCCGACCTGTTCAAGCGCGTCGGCGCCGCGGTTCTCGACGATCTGAACCTTGCGGCTGAGGTTGTCGGCCATGCTGACCATCTCCCGGCCTACCCGTTCGATCGCCTGGGCCGACCGGGTTTCGGCGGCGGCGACGTGCTGGGTCATCTCCGACAGGCGGCGATCCATGCGGTCGAAGCGCGACTCGGCCGACGCCGCCAGCTTCTCGGCCAGCTCGGCGCGGGTCGCTTCCATGCGGGCGGTGAGGTCGACGGCCAGGGCCTCGAGCCGCTCGGCCCCGCCCCCGGTGGTCTCGACAGCCTTCAGCCGCCGGTCGAGGGCGACGAACGAGGAGCCCAGGTCGCGCAGGGCGTCGGTGGTGCGGGCCTCCGCCGCCTCCAGGCGCTCGGCGACCCGCGCGGCGACGGCCTCGACGAGGTTGGACGGATCGGACTTCTCGAGTTCGGCGACACGGGCCTCGACGGTCGCCAGCGTCTCGCGGGTGCGGGCCTCGCCGTCGTACATCTGGCCGGCGACCTTGCCGAGCATGCCTTCCAGCGACCGCAGGGCCTCGGCCGAGCGCGGGCCGGCGGCCTCCTGCTCCAGCCGGCGAAGACGGTCGGCGACGCGAGCGGAGTCGGTGCGGATCTCGTCGACCGCGCCCTCAAACCGGGCGGCGACGGATACCTGCTCCCGTTCGGAGGTCTCCAGCCGGGCCAAGGCGCCGCGCACCGACTGGTCGATACCGGTGATGGCCAGGGTCGAGCGCTGCTCGGCGGCCTCGATCCGCTGGCTGAGCCGCTCCATCGCGTCGGCGACCCGGCCGACCTCATCGGCGGGATGGCCCGGAATCTCGTAGCGGGGGCCGGACCGGGGGCGGGAGGTGTCGATTACGATGGGTTCTTCGGGCGGGTCGAACGCCCGTTCCGGCGCGTAGTCCGCGCCGGCGATCGGGTCGCCTTCGACGATCATGCGGTTCAGCCATTCGCCGAGCGTCATTCCAGAGCGGCGCGCGAGATCCTTGGCGATCTCACGCGCTTTGGGGTCGATACCCTTCACGCTCCAGGGCGCCCCCGACGTCATACGAATCGCACCTCCGGCACTCCAGAGTGAACGCTAACCACCCACCCCTTGTGTGTAAACGCGAGGTTAACCCCAAATCTTGCGGCTGCGACGATTTGCTGTGGATGATACTTGCGGTCGCGGCGGCCGGCCGCCATCTGGCGACCATGACGCTGCCGATTTCCCTCGCCCTGACCGCCGCCTTCGTGGGCCTGACCCTGTTCGCGGGCTGGCGGGGCGCGCAGCCGCCGAACTTCGCCAAGGGCGTCCGGATGATCCCCTGGCGCGGCGTGATGCTGATGTCGTCAGCCGGGGTGGTGGTCATGCTGGTTCATGTCGTGAACCTTCTGGGCTTCACCACGGGGCGCTGAGGCGTCCGGCTTCGGACGCCGACGCGTCAGACCGGCCATGCCGCCCGAGGTCAGCAGGCCGACGTCAGCCATCACCATCGGAATCTGCCAGCGGTGGGGGGCGGCGACGTAGCGCGGCTGCCACACAGGATCGTACTTGTCCTTGTACCGGCGCACGCCGCGGAAATTGTAGATTTCCTCGCCCCGCTCGAAGAGCAGGCGGCCGACCCGCGACATGATCGGCGCCAGGGGCCTGTCCTCCAGCCCGGCCAGCGGGGAGGCCCCGAAGTCGAAGGCGACATAGCCTTGCTCGCGTCCCCATTCGAGGAGCTCGACGAACAGGTAGTCCATCACGTTCTTGGGCGCCGCCTCGCCATAGCGCATCAGATCCATCGAGAACGACTTGCGCGTGGCGGTGGGCCACAGGGTGGCGAAGGCGACGATCCGGCCGCCCGAGCGCACCAGCGCCACCGGGAACTCGGCCACGTAGCGCGGCACGAACCCGCCCAGGGAAAAGGTCTTCTCCCCGCCCGAGTGGTGGGACAGCCATTCGTCGGAAATGGCCTTGAGTTCATCCATCAGCGGCGGAAGACCTTCCGGCGGGACCACCTCGAAGCTGGCGCCGCCCTCCCCCGCCTTGCGCCAGTTGCGGCGCAGCACCTCGCGCCGCCGGCCGGCCAGCGAGAAGCCGTCCAGCGGCACGGCGGCGGCCTCGCCGATCTTCTGGATCGAAAACCCCAGTTCGACCGCGTCCGGCAGGTCCTCGGGGCCGATCCCGTAGAGCGACGGCCGCGCGGCGTGGGCGTCGGCCAGCTCGCGGAACCGCCAGAGCAGCTCCATCCGCTCGTCGGTGCGGCCGACGGGGCCATCCATGGCGATCCACGACCGGCCACGGACCCCGAACATCAGGAAGGTCTCGCCCGAGGGGGAAAACAGGAACCGCTTGTCACCCAGCAGCGCCAGGTTGGAGTCGGGCTGCGACCATTCCGCCTTGCCCAGGATGGCGCGCACCCGCTGAAAGTCCGGATCGGTGTCGCCGGCGACCTGGGGCGTGGCCGGCATGGCGAACAGCCGCCAGAGGCCAAAGCCGAGCAGGGCCAAAGCCGCGCCGATCGACGAGCGGATCGCCCGCTCCAGGTCCTGGTCGGCGATCACCCTCCACACCGGCATGTCGGCGTAGTCGGCATGCTGGAACGACCACATGCCCAGCAGCACAGCCCCGATCAGCACCGCCGCGGCCGAGATCAGCCAGCCGGGCGTCACCTCCATCCGCGACAGCCGCGCCTGCCTGGGGAAGCCGTCGTGGAGGGGCAGCAGCACCAGGAAGCAGCCGATCAGCACGACCGCCTCCTCCCAGTTGAACCCCTTGAACGGGGCCAGCAGCGCGGCCAGCAGGATCACCACCAGCGTCGCGTTCCAGGCGGCGTCGAGCCGCGAGCGCAGCCCGAAGGCCAGCAGGATCAGCACCAGGCCGAGGATCGACGACAGGAAGTGGCTGGTCTCGATCAGCAGCGGCGGCGCGAAGCGCAACAGCTCGAGCACACGCGAGGGCACCGACGGCGTGGCGCCGGAGGCGACCAGCATGGCGCCCGCCGACAGCGCCGCGATCGCGCCCAGCGTGGGGGCGGCGCCGACGAGCGCGGGCCTCAATTCCCGAAAGACCTGCATCCGAATCCCGCGACTGACGAACGCCAACATAGCGCGTCCCGCCACAAGACGCTGCGTCAGAGGAGTCGAACACGCGTTTGAACGCGCTTGCTCCGCCCGATGCGCGCGCTAAGGTGCGCCGCAACAGAGAAACGACGGGAGAACGTCATGGCGGATTTCGGCGCGACCGAGCTGGAAACCTTCCGCACCGAGGTGCGCGACTGGCTGGCGGCCAACTATCCGCCGTCGCTGAACGCGCCGATGGACGACGAGACCGAGGCGCCCTGGGGCGGTCGCCGGTTCAACCCGACCAACAAGGACGCCAAGCTCTGGCTCGACCGCATGGCGGCGAAGGGCTGGACCGCGCCGATGTGGCCCAAGGAATACGGCGGCGGCGGACTGAGCCGCGAGCAGAACAAGGTCCTCGAGGCCGAGCTGCGCCGCATCAAGGCTCGCCCGGCCCTGATGAGCTTCGGCGTCTGGATGCTGGGCCCGGTGCTGCTGGAGTACGCCACCGAGGAGCAGAAGCAGAAGTTCCTGCCCGGCATCGTCAAGGGCGAGATCCGCTGGTGCCAGGGCTACAGCGAGCCGGGCGCCGGCTCCGATCTGGCCGGCCTGCAGACCAAATGCGAGGACAAGGGCGACCACTTCCTGATCAACGGCCAGAAGGTCTGGACCAGCTACGCCGATCAGGCCGACTGGATCTTCTGCCTGGTGCGGACCGATACCTCGAAGAAGCATGAGGGCATCAGCTTCGTGCTGTTCGACATGACCAGCGAGGGCGTCGAGACCCGCCCGATCAAGCTGATCAGCGGCTCCTCGCCCTTCTGCGAAACCTTCTTCACCGACGTGAAGGTCCCCAAGGACCAGATGGTCGGCAAGCTGAACGGCGGCTGGGAAATCGCCAAACGCCTGCTGCAGTACGAGCGCCAGAACATCTCGGCCGGCGGCTTCGGCGGCGGCGGCGGCATCGACGTGGTCGACGCGGCCAAGGAGCATGTCGGCGTGGACGAGGCCGGCCGCATCGCCGACGCCGACCTGCGCGCGCGCATCAGCACCCACAAGATGGACTCGGCCGCCTTCCAGCTGACCGTCCGCCGGGCCGAGGCCGAGGGCAAGGCCAGCAAGGGCCCCAGCGCCGCGACCTCGATCATCAAGTACGCCGCCGCCAAGCTGAACCAGGACCGCACCGAACTGACCGTCGAGGCGCTCGGCCTGCAGGGCCTGGGCTGGGAAGGCGAGAGCTTCCAGCCCGGCGAGATCGGCGCCCTGCGCTCGATGCTGCGCGCCAAGGCCAACTCCATCGAGGGCGGCACCAGCGAGATCAACCTCAACGTCGTCGCCAAGCGCGTCCTGGGCCTCCTGGACCACCAGTAGTCCGGGGCGGAGCGCAGCGTCATGATCGAGTTCTGGTACGAGTTCGCCTCGACCTACTCCTACCCCGCCGCCATGCGCATCGAGGCGCTGGCGGAGGCGGCGGGCGTGGAGGTCGTGTGGCGTCCGTTCCTGCTCGGCCCGCTGCTGCACAGTCAGCAAGGCATGACCGACAGCCCGTTCAACGTGGTGCCGGTCAAGGGCAAGTACATGTGGCGGGACATGGAGCGGGTCTGCGAGGAGCAGGGCCTGCCCCTCACCCACCCCAGCCAGTTCCCGCGGAACACCCTGCTGGCCGCCCGCGTGGCCATCGCCGGGCTGGAGGACGGCTGGACGCCGGCCTTCACCCGCAAGGTCTACGAGGCCAACTTCGTCGCCGACCAGGACATCTCGAAGCCTGAAGTGCTCGAGCCCCTGCTGGCCGAGGTCGGCGCCGCGCCGCTGGCCGTGCTGGAGGCCGCGAACGGTGCGGCCGTTAAGGCCCGCCTCAAGGATCACGTCGAACAGGCCACCGCGCGCGGCGTGTTCGGATCCCCCAGTTTCATCACCGCCGACGGCGAGCTCTTCTGGGGCAACGACCGTCTGGAACAGGCCCTCAGCTGGGCCCAACATCACGAACGGGCGACAGCATGATCGCCCTGCGTCCTTCGACACGGCCCTTCGGGCCTGCTCAGGAT
>JAUSPV010000287.1 GCA_030652755.1 Caulobacter sp.
ATCCTGAGCAGCCGCGCAGCGGCGTGTCGAAGGACGCACCGCCTAGGCAGCGTTCATGGATGGCCCGAACAAGTCGGGCCATGACGGATTGGGGAAGGGCTTGCGCTTCCAGCGACTGAGCGGCTCAGATGCGGTTCGAAACGAGGAACCGCGCCATGCCCCGCAAGCCGAACATCATCGTCATCATGGCCGACGACCTCGGCTACGGCGACCTCGGCTGCGACGGCGGGACCATCATCCGCACGCCCAACCTCGACCGCATGGCGGCGGAGGGCACGCGGTTCACCGACTTCTACGCCAGCGCCAACCTCTGCACCCCGTCGCGCGCCGGGCTGCTGACCGGCCGCTATCCGGTGCGGATGAACCTGGCGCATGAGGTGATCCAGTCGCCGGAAGATCGCGGCCTGCCGCTCTCCGAGCTGACCATCCCCAAGGCGCTGAAGCCGGCCGGCTACGCCAGCGCCCTGATCGGCAAGTGGCATCTGGGCCACCGGGGCCAGTACTGGCCGCCCAACGTCCACGGCTTCGACGTCTTCAAGGGCCTGCCCTACAGCCACGACATGCAGCCGCTGGCGTATTTCGAAAAGGACGGCGACGCGCCCCTGACCGAGAGCCCGGTCGACTTCCCGAAGCTGACCCAGACCTTCTTCCGCGAGACCGCCGCCTTCGCAGAGGCGAACCGCGACAGGCCGTTCTTCGTGCTGCTGGCCCTGACCGCGCCGCATGTGCCGCTGGTCCGCAACGACGACGCGGCCTGGGACTCGCCGGCGGGGGCGTATGGGGATGTGGTCGAGGAGATCGACCGCAATGTCGGGCTGCTGCTGGACCAACTGAAGGCGCTGGGCCTCGAGGACGACACCCTGGTCATCTTCACCTCCGACAACGGTCCGTGGTTCGAGGGCTCGTCCGGCCCGTTCCGCGAGCGCAAGGGCCAGTCCGGCTTCGACGGCGGCTATCGCGTGCCCTTCATCCTGCGCCAGCCGGGGACCGTGCCGGCCGGCGTGGTGACGGGCGCCATCGCCAGCAACCTCGACCTGCTGCCGACATTCGCGGCCCTTGCCGGCGCCGATCTGCCGGAGGACCTGGAGCTGGACGGCAAGGACATCGGGCCGGTGATCCACGACGGGGCGGCCACGCCGCACGAGCAGATCCTGCTGTTCGACAACACCAGGGTGGCCGCGATCCGCACCCCGGCCTGGAAGCTGGTCACCCGCGTTCACACCCGCGGCTGGCACGTGAACCTCGGTCGCTTCAACTATCCGCTGTTGTTCGACATCGTCCGGGATCCCGGCGAGAACTACAGCGTCGCGTCCCTGCACCCCGATGTGGTCGAGGATCTGAAGGCCCGGCACAAGGCGGCGCGGGAGAAGTACGAGCCGATGGTCGACCTGTTTCCGCCCTGGGTGCGTCCGTCGATCGCCGACTGGCATCCGGACTGAAATCCGCATCGCAATGCAGCATCGCGCGCCGCCATTCGAACGCGTGTTTATTGACGCTTGCGTACAGATCGAACGGCCGTAAAGCTGCCTTTCACGGAACGGAAGGGCTGCGTTTTGAGTCTCACTGACGATCCAGGCGCGGAGTCCCAGACCCCGGAGGCCGAGGCCGCCACCAAGCAGCTGGTGTTCAACGCCGCCGAGCGGCTGTTCGCGCTGCACGGCTTCCAGAATGTGTCGGTGCGCGACATCACCGCCGAGGCCGGCGTCAACCTGGCCAGCGTCAACTACCACTTCGGGTCCAAGGACTCGCTGCTGTTCGAGATCTTCCGCCGGCGCACCCAGGAGCTGAACCGCGAACGCGCCCGGATGCTGCACGAGGCCACCGACCGCAACGCCGGCAAGCCGCCCGTGCGCGAGATCCTGACCGCCCTGTTCGCCCCGCCCCTGCGATGGCTGGACCCGTCCAACGACCGCCGCATCTCGCTGCAGTTCCTGATCCGCGCCCGCAGCGAGGGCACCGCCGAGATCCGCGAGGTGCTGGGCAGCGACGTCAGCCATCTGAAGCGCTTCGCCGACGCCCTGCTGGCCGCCCGGCCGGACCTGCCGCCGGAGGAGGTCTACTGGCGGCTCCACTTCGTGCTGGGCATGATCCACCAGAACCGGTTCATGGAGCTGGACCGGCTGCACGTGCTGTCCAGCGGCCAGACCCGCGAGGGCGAGGTCGACGCCCTGTTGGCCCGGATGCTGGACTTCGCCGAGGCGGGGTTCTCGCGGTAGCGGGACGCAGCTTCTGGCGATAGTCAGGACGCGCCCCGAGGCCCGCATGGAGATCCAGATGTCGAACACCCAGGATGGCGGCCGCTTCTGGGATCGCATCGCCCGCAAGTATGCGGCGGACAAGATCGCCGACGAGGCGGGCTATGAACGCACGCTGGCGCGGTGTCTTGACTACCTCAAGCCCACCGACAACGCGCTCGAGTTCGCCTGTGGCACCGGCACGACCGCCCTTCGGCTGGCCCCGTCCGCAGGCTCCCTCACCGCCTCGGACATCTCCGGAGAGATGATTGCGATCGCCCGGGAAAAGCAGGCCGCGGCCGGTCCGGTGAATGACGCCGGCAGGCTTGCGTTCGTCCAATCCGCCCTGGAGACCCTGACCTGTCCTGCTGAAAGCTTTGACGTGGTCATGGGGTTCAGCGCCGTCCATCTGGTCCCTGATCTAAGGGAGGGTCTGGTCCAGGTTCATCGCCTTCTGAAGCCCGGCGGCCTGTTCATTTCCAAGACCCCGTGTCTGGGCGACATGAACCCGCTGATCCTCGCCGCCCTGCCCGTCATGCGCTTCTTCGGCAAGGCCCCGAACGTGCTGATCTTCACATCCGGGGACCTGCAGGCGGCCATCGCCGCTGCGGGATTCAACATTGTCGAAGTGGCGCACCACGCCTCCAGGGGCAAGGATACGCGCCCCTTCATTGTGGCCAGGCGACTCTAGAACGGCCCTCAGATCAGCCCGAGCGCCCTGGCCCGCATGGCCGCCTCGGTGCGATTGGCCGCGCCGACCGAGCCGATGGCGTTGGTGACATGGGTCTTCACCGTGGCCGGCGACACACCCAGGACGCGGGCGATCTCCTTGTTCGACAGGCCGCGGGCGATCAGGGTCAGCACCTGCTTCTGGCGGTCGGTCACGACGCGGGAGCCGGGCTCGGGCGAAGGCGAGGCGGCGGGCGCGGCCGGACGGGCGCCGGCCAGTTCCGCCACCCTGGGCGGCAGGTAGCGCCCGCCCGCCAGGACCAGCTCGATCGCCGCCAGGATGACCTCGCCGGAGGATGTCTTCGGAACGAAGCCGTGAACCCCCCGCCCCAGCAGCTCCAGCAACAGCGCGTCATCATGCGAGCCGGTGACCACCAGCAGGCGTGTCCCTGGCGCGATGTCGAGCACGCCCGTGACCCCCTCCACGGGACCGGCGCCCGGCATCATGAGGTCAACGAGGCAAAGGTCAGGACCGGACCGGGCCAGCGCCCAGGCTTCGTTGAAGTCGGCGGCCCGGGCCACCTGGGCGTCGGGCCAGCGCCCGCCGACAGCCCCCGCCAGCGCCTCCCTGACCAGTTCGTGGTCATCGCAGATCAGGCAGCTTCGCACGGTTGCGCCCTGCCCTTTCCGACCGCGACGTCCGCCGGCCAGGCCTCGCCCTGTCCGCGTGGGAGATCCAGCACGAAGCACGCGCCCGCCGCCCAGCGCCGGTCCAGTGTCAGCTCACCGCCCATCGCCCGGGCGAACCGTCGCGAGGTCGAGAGGCCGAGACCGAAATTCGCGCGCCCGCTTCCGGGGGCAGCGAACTCCCCGAACAGGGTGGCGGCCCGGGCCGGCTCTATGCCGCGACCGTTGTCGACGGCGTAGATCCGCACCCTCGCCCCCTGCCGGCGCGCGCCGATGAGCAGACGCGTTGCGCCCGCGTGGCCGCAGGTGTTGGCGACCAGATTGCCGACGATGCGCCGCGCCAGCCGCGGATCGACCAGCGCCGTCAGCCCGGTGGGAGCGACCCGGATCGTCACACCGGCCGCGTTGGCGACGGCCTCGTGTTCGAGGGCGATGTCCTGGAGGATCGGGCCGATGGCATGGCTGGCCAGCGTCGGCTTGGCCGCGCCGCTCTCCAGCCGCAGGTGCTCGAGCATTTCCTGGAGCAGCGACTGGGTGGAGGCGAAGGCCCGGCGCGCGCCGCGGATGGCGCGATCCCGGGCCTCGGCGCTTTTCGTCTCGATGGCCTGGTCGAAGAACAGCCGCGCCGCCTGGACGGGCTGCTGCAGGTCGTGAGAGGCGGCGGCGAGGAAGCGGGTGATCGCGTCGCGCTGGTCGCCGACTTCCGTCAGCGCCGCGTTGAGCGCGCGTCCGGCGCGCTCGGCCTCGAGCTTGGCCACGATCGCCTCGGCGAGCGCGCGGTGGATCACCCGCCTCATGGCCAGGACGCTGACGGTGAAGACCACGAGAAACGCGGCGAGCGCGGTGCTGTACGGCGCCGGGTGGGTCAGCACGAACAGGGTCAGCGATCCGAAGACCATCAGGGTCGCCGAAGCCGAGACCCGGGTGGCGCGGTTCTCCGCTATCATCTGGATAGGGATGAACCAGACGTACATGACCAGCAGGAGAGCGAAGAGTTCAGGTCCGGCGGCGGGAAGGAACAGCCAGACACTGGCGGCGATCAGCAGGTTGGCGGCCAGCGCCGCGCCCTTGAACACCGGTATCCAGACGCCGAGGATTTCCTGCTCCCCGGGGTCGCGCATCATGGCCAGCGCCATGGCCCCGCACCAGACGAGCAGGACCATGACGAAGGCGCCGGACCAGAGCCCGAGGGCGACGGGGTTCACTTGGCTGGCGAAGATCACCGTGATGTAGGCGATCACCAGGGCCAGCAGCAGGACCCCGATCCAGGCCGTGACGCGGCCGGCCCGCAACTCGTCGATGAGCGCCAATGGGTCGATCCTGTCGCCTGCGACCGGCATCTTCAACGCTAAGCCCGTACTGCACACTCGCCCAAACGGCTCGGCCAACCGGCCGATGCCGACCCCCAACCCCTACAGTAGTTTCGACCTTGAGCAAGCGCCGGGTTGTCCCCGGCGCGCAGCGACGACCTCGCACGTTCGCGCCGCACCGGCCGTGTCAGGTCTCAGTCGAGTGGCGGCGCGAGGGGAACGATGAAAAAGCTAATTCTCATGGCGGGGGTGGCGAGCGCCCTCATCGGGGCGCCGGCTCTGGCCGAGGACCGCGGAGTCTACATCAGCGTCTCGGCGGGCAGCGCGTCGGTGAAGGATACGGACCTCCGCTACTACGACGTCGGCGGCACGTTTGGCGGGGCCGGCGCGACCGATTCCGTTCAGACGTCGGTGGAACTGAAGAACGCGGCGGCCTTCGCCGGCGCCGTCGGCTACGATTTCGGCTCCATCCGCGCTGATGTCGAGATCGGCTACAACCGCAACGAACTGGAAGCCATCACCGTCGAGTCACTCAACGGCGCGCCGGTCACTCTGTCTCCGGCCGAGGCCGACGATGTCTGCCTCTATCTGGGCATCAGCAGCTGCACCGCTTCGGGCAACCGGATCGCCTTCAGCGACGGCGGCAAGGTCCGTCAGCTGAGCGCCATGGCCAATCTGTGGTACGAGCACCCGATCACCGACCGCATCACGCCCTACATCGGCGGCGGCGCGGGCTTCGTCGGCTTCGAAGCCGATGGCGAGGGAGACGTTACCTTCGCCTGGCAGGTGGGCGCCGGCGTCGCGTTCCAGGCCAGCCCGAGCATCGCGATCACGGTCGACTACCGCTACCGCTCGGCGGACGGCAAGGACATCGCCTACGACGCGAACTCGGGCTTCGAGATCGGCACGATCAAGACCAGCACCCTGTCGGCGGGACTGCGCTTCAGCTTCTGATTCCCCGGCCGCGCGGACAGCCGTCCGTGCGGCCGGACTCTACCCGCCGCGCTTCATCGTCTCGCGGGCGATGACGATCTGCTGGACCTGGCTGGTGCCTTCGTAGATGCGGAAGATGCGGACGTCGCGGTACAGCCGCTCGATGCCGTAGTCGGCGACATAGCCGGCGCCGCCGAAGATCTGCACGGCCTTGTCGGCGACGCGACCGACCATCTCCGAGGCGAAGTATTTGGCGGCGGCGGCTTCCAGCACGATGTTCTGGCCGGCGTCGCGCTTGCGGGCGCCTTCCATGACCAGGGCGCGGGCGGCCATGGCCTCGGTCTTCATATCGGCGATCATGCCCTGGATCAGCTGGAACTGGGCCAGGGCCTGGCCGAACTGCTTGCGCTCGCCGGCATAGGCGACGCTGTCGGCGATCAGCCGTTCCGCAACCCCGACACAGAGGGCGGCGATGTGCAGGCGCCCCTTGTCGAGCACCTGCATGGCCACCTTGAAGCCCTCGCCCTCGCCGCCCAGCCGGTTCCAGGCCGGAACGCGGACGTTGTCGAAGGTGATGTCGTGGATCTGGGCGCCGTGCTGGCCCATCTTCTTTTCCGGCTTGCCGACGGTGATGCCGGGCAGGTCGGACGGCACCACGAAGGCGGAGACGCCGCCGCCGCCCTTCACGTCCGGATTGGTGCGGGCCATTACCGTGAACAGCCCCGCCTTGCCGGCGTTGGTGATGTAGCGCTTGGAGCCGTTGAGGACGTACTCGTTCCCGTCCAGCGTGGCGCGGGTCTGGACCGCGGCGCTGTCGGAGCCGGCCTCCGGCTCGGTCAGGGCGAAGCTGGTCACCGTCTCGCCCGAGGCGATGCCGGGCAGCCACTTGGCCTTCTGCTCATCGGTGCCGAACATCACCAGCCCCTGGCTGCCGATGCCGACATTGGTGCCGATCTCCGACCGGAAGGCCGGGCTGGCGCGGCCGAGCTCGAACACCACCAGGCATTCGTCTTCCATGGAGAGGTCGAGGCCGCCGTATTCCTCGGGGATGGAGATGCCGAAAAGGCCCAGCTCGCGCATCTGCTGGATGACGCTCTCGGGCACCTGGTCGTCGGCGGCCACCTGGGCCTCCAGCGGGCGGAGCTGTTCGCTCACGAACCGCCGCAGCGTGTCGATGAACTGGTCCCGGGTTTCGGCGTCGAGAGCCATGGCAGCGCGTCCCCTTCAAACATTGTTGGCGAGATGCAGTAAGGGAGGCGGGGCGGCAGGGGAAGCCTACCGCAACGTCATATCAGACTTGATCCCGAGGTGGGCGCGACAGAGCGGCAGACGGATGCGGTCCCGCGAGCAGGCGCCCCTAGCCCGTATTCCGCAATCCCGCCGCCACGCCGGCCACGGTCAGCTGGATGGCCAGGCGCAGCTGCTCGTCCTGGTCGCCCTTGCGGCGGCGGGACAGCAGTTCGAGCTGCAGGTGGTTCAGCGGATCGACGGCGGCGGCGGCCAGTTCGACGGATTCGGCCAGGTCCGGCCGGTCGTCGAGCAGCTTGCGGCCGCCGCGGATCGACAGGGCCAGGTCGATGGCGCGGTCGTGCTCGCGGCGGATGGCGTCCATGATCGCGTCAGCGCCGGGCACGTCGGCGGCCAGAGCCGCGTAACGCGCCGCGATGGCCATGTCGCTCTGCGCCAGGGCCAGCTCCATGTTCGACAACAGGGCGGCGAAGAACTCGTACTCTTCGGAGAGGTCGGCCAGCTGCGGCACGGTCAGGCCCGCCCGCTCGACCCCGCCGGCGAAGCCGTACCAGCCCGGCAGCATGAACCGCGCTTGCGACCAGCTGAACACCCACGGGATGGCCCGCAGGTCCTCGATCCGGCGGCTGGCTGTCCGCGAGGCGGGCCGGCTGCCGATGTTGAGCTGGACGATTTCGCCGATGGGGGTGGCCGACCAGAAGAAGTCGGTGAAGCCCGGGGTCTCGTAGACCAGCGACCGATAGGCGGAGAACGAGCCGGCGGCCAGCGCGTCCATCGCCGCCTTGGAGGCGTCGGACGGCTCGGGATCGGGCGCCTGGCGGGTGGCGGTCAGCACCGCGGCGGTCAGGCTTTCGAGGTTGCGGCGGGCGGTGACCTGGTCGCCGTAGCGGCGGGCGATCATCTCGCCCTGCTCGGTCATCCGCAGGCGGCCCTGGACGGTGCCCGGCGGCTGGGCGAGCACGGCCTCGGCGGCGGGTCCCCCGCCCCGGCCGACCGAGCCGCCCCGGCCGTGGAAGATGCGCAGGCCGACGCCAAGCTGGTCGCACTCCGCCGCCAGGGCCGAGGCCGCCCGGGCCACCCCCCGGCGGGAAGCGACATAGCCGCCGTCTTTGTTGGAGTCCGAATAGCCGACCATCACCTCCTGGACCGGCGTCTCCCCGAGGAGCGAGCGGGTGAGCGGCAGCTCCAGCCAGCGGCGCAGGATGGCCGGGCCGTGGTCGAGGTCCTCGATGGTCTCGAACAACGGCGAAATCCGCACCGCCGCCCGGGGCTGGGCGCCGCCCCAGGCCAGGCCCGACTGGGCCAGCAGAACCAGCGGCTCGAGGATGTCCGACAGAGTGGCGGTCTTGGAAACGACGTAGCCGCCAATAACGTCCTGGCCATAATGCTTCACGGCCTCGGCGGCGGCGTCGATGGTGGCCAGCTCCCGCGTGGTCTCCTCACTGTAGTCGGCGAAGGGCGAGCGCAGGGGCCGCTGGTGGGTCATCTCGGCGAGCAGGAAGGCGACCTTGGCTTCCTCGTCGAGCGCCAGGTAGTCGACGTCCTGGCCGGACCGCTGGATCAGCTCGGCGACGACCCGCTCATGCACGTCGGCGTTCTGGCGCATGTCGATGGCCATCAGGTGGAAGCCGCAGGCGCGGGCCAGCTGCAGCAGGGTGGTCATCCGGCTTCCCACGAGGCGCGCGCCGCCGTGAGCGGACAGCGAGGACCGGACGGTCTCAAGGTCGGCGACGAACTGCGCGGGGCTGTCGTAGGCGCCCTCTGTGGACGGACCGAGCGCATAGGAGACCGGTTGGCCGGCCAGCTTCTGGGAGGTCGCCGACAGCCGGTCGAAGATGAATTCCAGCGCCAGGCGATAGGGCTCGTCGGCCCGGTGCGGCGACTGGTCGTCGGAGGAGCGGGCCAGGACCAGCAGCGCCTCGGACGCGCCGGTGTAGACGTCGGAGATCGCCAGATCGCCCCAGAGCTTGCGCACCTCGCCCGCGTAGAAGTCCAGGATGACCCGGGCCTGGGACTTCAGCGCCAGGCGCAGGGTGTCGCCGGTGACGCCGGGATGGCCGTCGCGGTCGCCGCCCAGCCAGCTGCCCATGCGCAGGATCGGCGGCACGTCGGCCCCGGCGGCCAGGCCTTCGGTCCAGCTTTCGTACAGATCGACCATGGCCGGCAGGATGGAGGTGCGGACGATCGACAGCGCGTTGCGGATCTCGTCGGCGACGGTGATCTTCACCGGCCGGTGCAGGCGCGTGCGCCAGAGCAGCGCGATCTCGCGGAACAGACCCTCGCGGATGCGGGCGTCGAGATCCGGCGGCAGGCTGTGGCGGCGCAGGGCCATCAGGCGCGAGATCTCCGCCTCGCGGTCGACAAGCGCCCGGCGCCGGACCTCGGTCGGGTGGGCGGTCAGCACGGGTACGATGTCGAGGGCGTCCAGCGCGTCGGGACCGAGCTCCAGCGCCTCGAGCGCGCCGGCGAGGGTGCGCGCCGCGCCGGCGCGGCTTTCAGCCTCGGCGTCGCGGCGGCGGCCGGCGACGTCCTCGCCGATGTTGGCCAGCATCGAGTGGCAGGTGAAGGCCCGGGCCAGCAGCATGGCTTCGTCGGCCTTCACGGCGCTGAACAGGAAGTCGAGGTGCGGCCGCGAGTCGTCCTTGGACGCCGCCCGGCGCGCGGCGGCGACCAGGTCGCCCGCCTCCTCGCCGTCGAGGTACCTGATCGCCTCGTCGAGCAGGGCGTCCATCAGTTTGACGTTGGCGCGGACGTGTCGGCTCGTCTGGCCGGAGCCGGACCTGGGAATGCGTAGCGAGAGGGGGTTGGCCATGACCAACTTCTAGATCAACGCCAGCCTCTGGCATAGCGCCGTGACACCGGTGTCACGCCCTCAATCTCAGGTTATCCCAGATCACCTGCCGCGGCGTCGAGCAGCAGCCACGTCCGGCCGCCGTCGGAGGCCAGCAGGGTCGCCACCAGCAGCCCGCTGCGATCACGCTCCGCCGCTTCCTCGATCATGCCGCCGAAGCGCTGCAGGAACCGGTCGCTCTGGCCGCGCATGGCGGCGTCGGAGAACAGCCGGCGGACCAGGCGGCGGATGGCGGCGGGCGCCAGGCGGCGGACGATCTCCCGGGCGCCGTGGGCGTCGCGGGTCTGTACGGCCATGGCGATCTCGTCGATCCGGCCGCGCGGCAGCAGGGCGGCGGGGTCGATGCCCATGCCGGCGATCTCGGCCGCCATGCGTTCGGCCAGGGTTTCGGAATCGCTCTCATCGCCGTCGATGGAGGTCAGCAGGTCGCGCCAGTTCCAGCCGCCGTCGGCCCCCGCACCGGCCGGCGCGGCCGCGGGCCCGCGTCCGCCGGCGGTGTCGAACACGCTGCGGAATTCCTCGTCCGTGGCGGTCGGGGTCAGCTTGAGTCGCGTGCGCGGCTCGTCCACCGGCGGGCGCTCGGCGGCGGGCAAGGGCGCGGAAGCGGACCTGGACGGCCGGGACGACGCGGCCAGGGCCGGAGCGGCCGTACCGGCGGCGCCCGCGACGACGCCCATCACCTTCACGGCCTCGCTGAGCATGTCGTAGTTGCGGCGCACGCGCTCCTGGAAGGCGGCGTCGATGGTCTGGGTCTCGTCGGCCGCGCGGCGGGCGGAGGCCATCAGGTCTTCCATGCTCTGCTCGACCGAGACGCGGACCTCCTCGACCCGGCCCATGGCCATTTCCGGCAGCTGGGCGGCGCGGCGGTCCACCTCGTCCAGAAGGCGTTCGAGGTCGGCCAGGGCCCCGCGGGCGACCTCAGCCCCCTGCTCCAGCCGCTGGGCGGTGGCGGCGCCGGCCTGTTCGACCATCTGGGCCGACTGTTCGATCAGGTCGCGGGCGTCCTTGAGGCGGGACTCGAAGATGCCATCCGCCTTCTGATGGGCCGAGAAGGCCGCTTCGCTGAGCTGGTCCACGCGGGCCTGGGCGGCGCCGGCATGGGACTCCGCGGCCTGACGGGCTTCGTCGGCGGCCTGGGCCAGACGGTCGATCGACACCTGCAGGTCCGAGGTCAGCATCGCCCGTTCGCGGGCCGCGGCCTCGCCGACCTTGCCGACCACGTCGGCGGCCTCGGCGCCCAGCGCCTCGCGCTCGGCCCTGGCCTGCTCGGTCAGCTGGGTGAAGCGCTCGGCCGCTTCATGGATCAGGGACCGCAACGCATCGGCGCCCCGGGTCGCATGCTCGCCGACATGGGTGGCGCCCTCGGCGGCCTGGACCATGAACTCGGCCAACTGGGCCGAGCGGCTCTCGGCCATGGCGGCGAAGTCTTCCTGGTCCGAGCGCAGGGCGTGGGCGACGGTGACCAGCGCGGCGCGCTGCTGGGTCAGCCCCTCTTCCACGGTGCGCATCTGGTCGCCGACGCCGACGCCGGCGGTCTCGAGCCTGGCGACCTGGCGGGCCAGATCCTCGCCGGCCACGCGGGCGGCGTCGCTGGCTTCCCCGGCGGCGGCGGCCAGGTCGGCGGCGCGGGCGGCCAAGGCGGCCTCGGCTTCGCGCAGCTGGGTCTCGGCGAGATCGGACGCCTCGGCGACCATCCGCGCCTGCTGGGTGATGGAGTCGGCCACGGCGGTGGAGCGGGCGTCGAGCTGGCCGCTGAGCTCGCTGAGCTGCTCGCGCTCGGAGCCGAGCGTGAGGGACAGGTCCGCGGCCGTGCGGGCCGCGATGGCGGCCGCCTCGGTCAGGCGTTCGGTCTCCTCGGCCAGCGCCTGGCGAAGGGCCAGCATGGTCTCGCGCGCCTCATGGGCGGCGCCGGCGGCGCTGTCGATCTGCAGCCGAACCGACTCCACGGCCGAGCCGGTCTCGATCGCGGCCATGGCGGCGGGCGCCAGCATGCGCTGCGAGAGGTCCTGCATACGCCGGACCTCGTTGGCCAGCTTCTGGCCCTGACGCACGAAATAGGCGGCGACCAGCACCAGCGCGGCGGGTCCCACGGCGAGGATGCCGAACAGCGCCAGCGCCACCGGGTCATTGTCCAGCGGCGCGACACGGACGCGCCAGCCCAGGGCGAACGCCACCGGGGCGGCGGCCCATAGGGCGCAGACGAACAGAGCCACGACCCACACCGGCCAGCCGGCCGGCTCCTTGGCCAGGCGCTGGGTCGAGCCGATGACGGCCGGCGTCAGCGGCGGCTCGGCGTGCGGAGCGGCCGGGCGAGCCGGCGGCGGCGAGGTCGACTCGGTCGACGCCATCTCCACGGCGGGCGCCCGGACGATGTCCAGCTCCGCCTCGGGCGGGGCCTCGGGCGCGCCTTCGCCGCCTTGCGCTTCAAGCCGCGGCTCGCGCGGGGCGTCATCGCCATCGGACAGGCGCGAGAAGTCGAAGGGGGCGCTGGTCTTCCTGGACGTCATACGCGGAGTAAATCCTGCCCGGGACCGAAGCGAATGTTCTACGCGCGCGGCGCCAGCCCCGTCGCCTCGCGTACGAGGTGAAACCTAGCGACGAAACTCGCGCGCGCAAAGGGGCTTGAAAGGTTTCGTTAACGTGCGGGAACGGACGAACCCGGACGGAAGGATCAGACGGCGTGGTGAGAGGCCCTTGCCGGGGCTCGCGCGGCGTCCGGGCAGGCCGTCGACGTGGGCGTCACGGGACCGACGGAAGGGTCGCGCTCGGCGACGCGCTCGACGGTCGGAACGGCGTCGCGCGACAGATCAACCTGAACGCCGAACTGCGCCAGCACGACAGCGGCGATCCACACCGCGGCGGCCATCAGGATCTCGGCGATGATCTGCAACGGGTCCTCCCCCCGAGGTAACGCACGCCACTTATGCCGCCGCCGAACACCGTTCGCAATCAGGCGGCGGATGAAGTTTTGGTCATGTTCGGGCGGCCGTTCCGGCGCCGCGGGCGAGGCGGACGGCGAACACCAGCCCAACGGCCGCGAGCGCGGCCATGGCCAGATAGCCGCGCGGGCCGACCGCGTCATAGAGCGGGCCGCTCGCCAGGGTCGCCAGGCCGATGAACAGCCCGCCGGCCAGGGACGAACTGATGGTCTGGGCGGCCGATGCGCTGTGGGCCGGGGCCGACCGCTCGATCAGCTGCAGGCTGGCCATGAACACCGCGGCGAAGCTGAACGCGTGCAGCGCCTGCAGCGGGAACAGCAGCCAGGGCCCCGGCGAGAAGGCCAGGGCGGTCCACCGCACCACGGCCGCCAGCCCGCCGATGATCACCAGCCGCTCCGGCCCCATCCGTCGGCGCCAGGGTTCGAGGAACCACATGAAGGCGACCTCCATCGCCACGCCGGTCGCCCAGAGAAGGCCGATGGTCGCCTTGGGCAGTCCCTGCGCCGTCCAGAGCAGCGAGGAGAAGGCATAGTAGAAGGCGTGGGTGGCCTGGATCAGGCCCGTGGCGACGATCGCCAGGAGGAAGGCCCGGTTTCGCAGCAGGTCGGACATGCCGCGCCAGCGGGCGCCGCGGCCGGGCCGTTCGCCGCCCTCATGCACCGGATCGGCGGGCAGCAGGAACCGCCCCGCCAGGCCGACGCCCAGCGCCGCGACCGTCGTCCAGACCAGGATCAGGTCCGGCTTCACCCAGGCGAGCATGGCGCCCATGCCGACGTTGGCGGCGACAAAGGCCACCGACCCGAGCCCGCGGGCATGGCCGTAGCTGAAGCCTTCCGCCCTCGCCCGCCGCAGCGACAGCACATCGGCCAAGGGCGTTGTCATCGCCAGGAAGGAGGTGGCGGCCAGCCAGCACAGCAGCCAGGCGACGAAGCCGTGCGTCACGCCGATCAACCCGTAGCTGAGGCCCGACGCCACGCCGAACAGAATGATCGGGGTCCGCCGAAGGACGAATCCGTCGGCCCAGATCGCCAGCCCCGGCGCGATGACGATCCTGGCCAGCATCGGCGCCGCCAGGATCAGGCCGATCTGCGCCCCGGTCAGGCCTTGCGCCTCGAACCAGAGCGGCATGTACGGCAGGCTGACGCCCGTGCCGGCGAACACCGCGCAGTAGAACAGGCCGAGTTGAAGGGCGCGAGGCATGGCCTGCGCTAGCAGAGTCGAGCAGGCGATGCACGGACGCGGAAATCAGCTCGCCGGCATCGGCGGCAGGTCGAGACGCCGCGCGTCGGCCATCTTCACGTAGAGGGCGCGGATCTGCGTATCGAGCGCGGCGTCGCGCGCTTCCTCGACCGCGATGTGCAGATCGATCAACGCCGTACGCAGCGCGGCGTTGGCCCGGTCCATGGCCGCCAGCGACAGGTCGGTGTCGACCCCGACGGCGGCCTGCGCGAATCGCTCGCCATAGCGGCCCGCCGCTCCGGCCAGCAGCGCCCGGATGGCCGTGTTCTCCCAGCCGCGCGCCTCGATGCCGCGCTCGGCCTCCTGGGCGCAGAGCAGGGAGATCATGCCGGTGACGCCGATCCTGGCCTGCATGAAGTCGCCGGCCGACTCCGCCGGCGTCGGGTCCAGCATGGCCAGGAAGTTGCCCATCAGCAGTTCGGGAACGGTCGGGGTCATGACAGCGCCTCCAGGGCGGCGAGCCGGTCGGCGAGGATCACGTCCTGGCGACGGGCGGTGTACCAGCCCGACAGGGCCAGCACCGGATCCTTGAAGCCGCCGGCCCGGTACTCCCTGGCCGCCGAGGTCCAGATGGCCTGCCCCTTCACGGAGGCGAACAGCTCCCACCAGGCGAAGGCGGCCGGGTCGACCGTCAGGCCGCTGGCCTGTTCCCAGATGGCGATGGCCCGCGCCCTGGGGACCATGCCCGACACCCGGTCGGTCTCGCCGTAGCACCACAGCGGCTCCATGGCCCAGCCGAGGTCCTCCAGCGGGTCGCCGATGTGGGCCATCTCCCAGTCGAGCAGGGCAATGATCCTGCCCACCCCGTCGTGCATGAAGTTGCCGGTCCGGTAGTCGCCATGGACCACGGACAGCTTTTGCGCCGGCGGCGGCGGATTGGCGCGCAGGCGGCGGATGCAGGCGCGGACGATCGGCTGCGGATGCTGCTCGTCCTCGTCGATCACGCCTTCCCAGTAGTCGAGCTCCTTCTTCCAGCAGCCGTCCAGAGCCGGGATCGGCGCGACTTCGGCGATCGGCAGCGTGACAGGATCGGCGGCGGCGATGGCGCCCAGGTGGCTGTAGAACTGCTGGCCGAGGCTCTCGGCGTGCTCGCCGTAGGGCGGCATGCTGAACGGGCTCTGGGCCTTGCCGCCGTCGATGCGGCCCATGATGAAGAAGGGCCTTTCGAGCTCGGCCCCCTCCTCCTCCAGCGCCACGGCTTCGGGCACCGGCAGGCCGCCTCCGAAGAAGGAGCGGAAGGCCAGGAATTCCAGCCGCCGGTCGGTGTCGATCAGGCTGCCGACCGGGTCGCGGCGCAGGATCAGGCGCTTGAGCTCACCACCGACCTCGACATCGAAGCGATAGGTCTCGCGGCTGGCCCCGCCCGGGATCCGGGACAGGTCGGTGACCACCGCGGGCGCGCCGAGCGTCCGGGTGAGGTAGGCCTCGAGCTGGGTCTGCAGGCTCACTCGGCGAAATCCAGGATCGCCTTGAAGCCCGACGGCGCGTGCGGACCCATGACCAGCTGCTCCAGAACGCCCCGGCCCTTGCGCACCTTGCCGGCGGCGTCGGTGAAGGTGACGTGGGACAGGGCCTGGACGTGCAGGTTGTGCGGCAGCTGCGGATTGACCTGCGCCAGCACGATGTCCTCGCGCTCGACGGTCAGTTCGCCATGCAGCAGGCCGTGGCTCCATTTGGGATGGGTGTAGCCCAGGCCCATCATCTGGAACTCGTAGATCGGGTCGAACTCGACCGTCCCGGCCGGCTTGCCGAAGTCGTCGGTCAGCTTGATGATCGCCGACTGGGCGTGACGCGTGCCCTGCTTCCAGCGCACGTCGGCCTCGCCGTTCATGTGCTCGAAATCATCCTCGCCGTCGCCGTCCCGGCACCAGACAGCGCGGGTGTTCCAGGCCCGGCCGACGCCGTCCTCGTTGCTGTGGAAGAAGAAGCTGCCGTCCTCGAAGCTGCTGGGCGACCACAGCCAGTAGAACTGCGGCAGCTGCTGGGGGACCACATCCTGGCTGTCGCGGGCGCCGACGGGGCGCACGCCCCAGGAGCGGTCGCGGGTGCCGACGAAGCCGTCGATGGAGCGCCGCTCGCCGTCGAGCTCGATCCAGCCGGTGTAGCGGCCGTTCTGGGTCAGGCGGGTGTAGTCCATGAAGGTCCGCGTACCCTGGCGCCGGACGAATCGCGGCTCCTCGATCGGGAAGGCGCGGCCGTCGAAGATCACCTCGCCCTTCAGCCCGTGCTCGGGCGAGTCGACGGTGACCTTCAGCTTCTGGAGCGGCTCCAGGATCTCGATCTTCACCGGCCCGACCGTCAGGTCCATGCGGTCGCCGAGCCAGCGGCTGGCGTGCAGCGCCACCTCAACCCCGTTGCGCACCACCACGAACGACGCGTCGGCGACGTTCAGGTGCGGGTAGACCCCGAAGGCCACGGCGAAGAAGTCGTCGCCCTCGACCGGGTGGTAGCCGTTGAAGAAATACCGGTCGTAGAAGTTCCGGTCCGTACCCGAATAGGCGATCGGCTCGGCGGTCTGGTGGATGGGGAAATCGTCGCCCTTGGTAAGCGCCATGCTGGTTCCTCCCGTATCGCCGACGCTTCTCACGCGAGCGTTTCAAGCCTACAGGCCGCTAAAGTGAACGATGACAACCTGACTAGGCAACCGTGACGGAGGGGAAGCGTGATCTGGAACCGGCGAACCTGGATGACCCTGGCCGCGATCAGCGGCTTTCTGGCGGTCGCCATCGGCGCGTTCGCGGCCCACGGGATCACTGATCCCCAGGCGAAGGAATGGCTGAAGACCGGGGCCAGCTACCAGTTCATGCACACCATGGCGATCCTGGCCTGCGCGACCTTCATGAACGTCGGGGCGCGCGGCGCGCGGCATGCGCCGGCCCTGTTCCTGGCCGGGATCGTGCTGTTCTCGGGATCGCTCTACGCCATGGCCCTGGGCGCGCCGCGCTGGCTGGGCGCGGTGACGCCGGTCGGCGGGCTGCTGTTCCTGGCCGGCTGGGCGGTGATGGCCTGGTCGGCGCGGAAGGTTGATCAGATCGAGGGCTGACCGGCTTTCGGCAGGGCCAGGAACCACAGCGCCCCGGCCGATCCTAACAGGCAGCCCAGCATGACGCCCGCCATCGGCAGCGCCGTGCCGTTGTGCAGCGCGCCGCCCGCCCACGAGGCCAGCGCCCCGGCGCCGAATGACAGGCCGCCCATCAGGGCCGAGATCGAGCCGGCGCGGCGCGGGTCGACGCTGAGGGCGCCGGCCATGGTGTTGCCGGCCATCAGACCGTAGCTGGCCAGGCAGCAGAACAGCAGCGGCAGCACCGTCCACTGGCCCCCGAAGCCGGTCGCGGCGGCGAGGGTCAGGACCAGCCCGAAGGCGATGGCCGCCAGGCTGGCCCGGCGCAGCACGGCGTCGGGCGTCATCCGCCGCAGCAGCATGCGGTTGACCTGGCTGGCCCCGATCACCCCCACCGCGTTGACGCCGAAAATCCAGCCGAAGGCCTGGGGCGTGTGGCCGTAGATGCTGATGACCAGCTCCGAGGAGCTGGAGATGTAGGTGAAGAGCACCGCGCCGTTCAGCGCCCCGCCGAGGGCGTAGCCGAGCAGACGGCGCTCGCGCAGCAGGGCGGCGAAGGCCTGGGCCGGGCTTTCGGACCGCGCCTGGGCGGCGGTCTCGTCGGAGCGCGACTCCTTCAGGCGCAGGAACACGGCCGCCCCGCAGGCCAGGCCGAACAGCGCCAGAATCCAGAAGATCATCCGCCAGTCGGCGACCAGCAGCACCCAGCTGCCCAGCGCCGGGGCCACGATGGGCGCGATGCCCATGACCAGGGTCAGCAGCGACAGCACCCGGGCCGTCTCGGTGTGGTTGAACTGGTCGCGGACCACGGCGCGGGCGACGACGGCGCCGGCGCAGCCGCCCAGGGCCTGGACGAAGCGGGCCAGCTGCAGGCCTTCGATGGAGGTGGTCAGGGCGCACCAGACCGAGGCCGCGACATAGACGGCGATGCCGACGAGGATCGGGGCGCGGCGGCCGAAGCGGTCGGAGGCGGGACCATAGAGGAACTGGCCGATGGCCATGCCGAGCAGGAAGGTCGACAGCGTCAGCTGGGTGGCTTCCTGCGTCGTCCCCATGGACGTCCGGATTTCGGGGAAGGCGCCCAGGTACATGTCGATCGACATCGGCGCGAACGCCGTCAGGGCGCCGAGCAGGATGACCAGCCCCCAGGGCGTGGCGGGCGGACGGGCCGCGATGTCGGAAGGCTGGCTCAAGGTGGGGTTGTTTAGGCCGAGACTCACGCCGACGATAGTCAGTCTTCGTCGCCCAGATGCACGGGCAGGTCCATCGCGTCGTGAAGGATGCGCAGGATCTCGATGGCCGCCGCCGTGACACGAAACACCACGAAATGCCTTGGCCTGGCGATTCGCACGCCGCCCTCCGCTGCACGGCTTCGACTGTGCCTCAGGTGGTAGAGCAGGATGCCCGGTCGCGTGCCGACGCGGGATGCGACACCTGGCCGGGAAGGATCCCGCAGCAGATCCTGGAACGCGGTGACAAGCAGTCCCCGGTAGGCCCCGGCGACAGGGAGACCAAACCGGTCCTCGCTCAAGGCGAGGATGTCATCGACGTCGTGGGCGGCGTCAGCCGCGATGTGAAGCGCTCTCAAGCGCCCCGTCGCCGCCCGCGCGCGACCATCCAGGTTTCGACATCGTCGACAACCTCGAAGTCGCCGCGCTCGATTGCGTCAATGCCCACCTGTATCGCCGCGTTCAAGCTCGCCAGCTTGGCCGCCCGTTCGTCCTCCTCGGCCTTCAGCAGCCGAAGACCGGCCCGCATCACCTCGCTGGCGTTCTGATAGTCGCCGCTGCTGACGCGCTCTTCGACGAAGGCGTCCAGGGTGTCGGTCAGGTTCACGTTCCGCGTAGCCATGGAAGCACCCTACTGTTATTGGCAATTATTGCCAATATGCGTCCCCCTTGCCTTCCCCCGCGACCACCGTTCACCGTAGCCACAAAACACGCAGGGGAACGTCCATGTCCGCCATCCAGACCATGATGCCGCCCGTCCGCCATGCCGACGTCAACGGCATCCGCATGGCCTACTACGAGGCCGGTCCCGAGGGCGAAGGCGTGCCGCTGGTCTTCTGCCACGGCTGGCCGGAGCTGGCCTTTTCCTGGCGCCACCAGATCAAGGGTCTCTCGGAGGCCGGGCGATGGGTGATCGCGCCGGACCAGCGCGGCTACGGCCTGACCGACGCCCCGGCCGAGGTGGAGAGCTATGCGCTGGAGAACCTCTGCGCTGACCTGGTCGCGCTGCTCGACCACAAGGGCATCAAGAAGGCGATCTTCGTCGGTCACGACTGGGGTGGCTTTGTCGTCTGGTACATGGCCATCCGTCACCCCGACCGGGTCGCTGGCGTCATCGGCCTGAACACGCCGTTCAGCGAGCGCGCGCCGATGGATCCCATCGCCATCATGCGGGCCCGGCTGGGCGAGCGGATGTACATCGTCCACTTCCAGACCGCGGGCGAAGCCGACGCCGTGCTGAACGCGAACGTCCGCAAGGCCATGAACTTCTTCATGAAACGGCCCATGGACATGCCCGCCGCGCCCAGCGCCGGCTTCGCCACCGAGCGCAAGCCGGGCGACCCCAGCGTCTTCGCCATCGTCGACATGCTGGAGGCCTACGACCCGGCGACCGACCCGCGCGAGACGCTGATGACGGAGGAGGAGTTCGAGGCGCTGGTCGAGACCTACGAGCGCACCGGCTTCACCGGCGGCATCAACTGGTACCGCAACTTCACCCGCAACTGGCAGGCGTCCGAGGGCCTGGAGCATCGCGTCCGCCAGCCCAGCCTGATGATCATGGCCGAGAAGGACGCCGTCCTGCCGCCCTCCTCGGCCGACGGCATGGAGGCGCTGATCCCGGACCTGGAGAAGCAGCTGGTTCTGGGCTCCGGCCACTGGACCCAGCAGGAGGAGCCCGAGCAGGTGAACCGGATCATGCTCGACTGGCTGGGGCGTCGGTTTCCGCTGTAGCCGGGGACATGTAACGTCTTCGGTACGTGTCCCCCGCCGCTTAGCTGATGGGGACACGCACTGAAGTGCATGTCCCCCTACCGCTTTGTCATTGGCCCCCACGCCGCCCCGGCGGTAGAACGGGGCCATGGACCGTTCAGCCTATGCGCCCGCCGTCGGACAGACCTCAGCACGCCGGGGCCTGTATCCGGAGATCGACCCCTACAACTTCGGCTGGCTGGCGACCGGCGGACCACACGAGATCTATTACGAGGAGTGCGGCAATCCGAAGGGCAAGGTCGCCCTCGTGCTGCACGGCGGCCCCGGCGGGGCGGTCAATCCGACCATGCGGCGGTTCTTCGACCACGACAAATGGCGGACCGTGCTGTTCGACCAGCGCGGCTGCGGCAAGAGCCGGCCCAACGCCAGCCTCGAGGACAACACCACCTGGTCGCTGATCGAGGACATCGAGCGCCTGCGCAAGCATCTGGGCGTCGAGACCTGGACGGTGTTCGGCGGCAGCTGGGGCTCCACCCTGGCCCTGGCCTACGCCATCACCCATCCCGAGCGGGTTTCGGGTCTGGTGCTGCGCGGCATCTTCCTGCTCACCCAGCGCGAACTGAAGTGGTTCTACCAGGACGGCGCCAGCTATCTGTTCCCGGACGCCTGGGAGCGGTTCAAGGCGCCGATCCCGGCCGGCGAGCGCAGCGACATGATCGCCGCCTATCATCGCCGTCTGACCCACACCGACCGCAAGGTCCAGGCCGAGGCCGCCGCCGCCTGGAGCCAGTGGGAGGGCGACACCATCTCGATCCGCGGCCCCGAGGCGCGGCCGCCGAAGTTCAACGAGGTTGACTTCGCCATCGCCTTCGCCCGCATCGAGTGCCACTTCTTCGCCAACCGCGGCTTCTTCAAAGAGGACGGCTGGCTGCTGAAGAACGTCGACAAGATCCGCAAGATTCCGGGCTGGATCGTTCAGGGCCGGTTCGACGTGGTGACGCCGCCGGAGACCGCCTGGGCGCTGCACAAGGCCTGGCCCGAGGCTCAGTTCGACATCGTCTGGGACGCCGGCCACGCCTCAACCGAGCCCGGCATCATCGATGGCCTGATCCGGGCGACGGACGCCGCCGCCCGGCTGTAGATCGACGATCGCCGGGGATCTAGACCGACACCACCGCCTCATAGGCCGCATGCGCCGCCTTTCGCGCCGCCGCCAGCCGCGTCCGCAGACCTTTCAGGTCCCGCGCGCCGCCCGCCCGCGCCAGCAGGGCCTGCAGCGCCTTCGGCTCCTGGGCGGGATCGGCGCGATCATCGAGCGCCAGCTTGAGGAGCTGGGACAGGTCCTGCTGCAGCCGCCAGGCCGAGGCGAGCTGCTCCAGCGCCGCCGCCGGCGCGAAGCCCGCCGCGCCGATCGCCGCCAGGGCCTCGCCGGTGTTGTGGGCCAGCGGACCGCCCTCGGCGGCATGGATGATCTGCAGGAACTGGGCGGCGAACTCGATGTCGACGAGACCGCCCGGCGACAGCTTCAGGTCCCAGTCGCCGGACGGCGGCCGCTCGCGGGCCATTAGCGCCCGCATGTCCCGCACGTCGGCGGCGGTCGCGCCCTTGTCGCGCGGGCGGCGCAGGGCGCGCTCGACGGCCGCCTCCGCGTCGGTCGCGAACCGCTCCGAGGACGACCAGACGACCCGCGCCCGGGTCAGGGCCAGCATCTCCCAGGTCTCGGCCTCGCGGTCGTAGTAGTCGTCGAACGCCCGCATCGAGACGGCCACCGGCCCCTTGCTGCCGGTCGGACGCAGCTGCATGTCGACCTCGTAGAGACCGCCCTCCCCGGTCGGCGCCGACAGGGCCGCGATCAGCCGCTGGGTGAAGCGGGCGTAGAAGGTGTCGGCGCTCCAGCCCTTGGTCGCCGACATCCCGGCCGGGTCCTTGGCCAGGTACAGGGTCATCAGGTCGAGGTCAGAACGGGCGGTCATCTCGCGACCGCCGCACTTGCCCAGCGCCACCACTGCCACCTCGCCGTCGAAGGCGCCGCCCTGACGCACGGTCTCGGTCAGCGCCGCGTCGGCCAGCTCCCGGATGCAGATGTCGGCCAGATCGGCGAAGGCCGCGCCGGCGGCCTGGGCGCTGGCTGTGCCGCTCATCACCTGGACGCCGATGCGGAAGGCCTGTTCGCGGTGGACCCGTCGCGCCGCGTCCATGGCCTCCTCGAAGCCGCCGGCCTGGTCGAAGGCGTAGCGCAGGGCCATTTCGCCCTGCTGGCTCTCCACCGGGTCGAAGAAGGCGGGGTCGAGCAGGGCGTCCAGCGCCGCCGGGCGTCGCGCCAGGGTCTGGGCTAACTGGGGTGCGAAGGCCATGACCTGGACGACCAGCTCGAACAGCCGGGGCTGGGCCAGGAACAGCGACTGCACCTGGACGCCCGAGGACAGGGCTCCGAAGAAGTCGGCGAACCGGTTGAAGGCCGCGTCCGGCGCGCCGGTCGCCTGGGCGGCGTCGAGCAGCCGGGGCGCCATGCGGGTGAAGAGCTCGCGTCCGCGCTCGGTGCGCGTCGCGCCGATCCGGCCATGGTGCCAGCCGCGGATGGTCTGTGACACCTGCGGCGGATTGGAGAACCCCATCCGCTTGAGCGTGTTCAGGGTCTCGGGATCATCCTCGACGCCGGTGAAGACCAGGCTGCCGAACCGCGACGACAGCTCTTCCTCGCCCTTGAACAGCTCGCCGTAGCGGGCGTTGACGGCCTTGAGCATCTTGCCGACGACGGCGTCGAAGACGTTCAGCTTGTCATGGCCCCACAGCGCCGCCACCCGCTTCCGCTCGGCGTCGGACTCGGGGAGCTTGTGGGTCTGGTCGTCGCCCAGCATCTGGGCCCGGTGCTCCAGCGCGCGCAGATCGACGTAGGCTCGCGCCAGCTCCTCGGCCGCGTCCGGCGCCACATGGCCGGCGGCGGACAGGGCCTGCAGCGCCTCCAGCGTGCGGTTGGAACGCAGCTCCGGATGCCGCCCCCCGAGGATCAATTGCTGGGTCTGGACGAAGAACTCGATCTCGCGGATGCCGCCCCGGCCCAGCTTGAGGTCGGCGCCCTTGGCGGTCATCCGCTCATCGACCTTGAAGGCGTGGATCTGCCGCTTGATCGAATGGATGTCGGAGATGGCGCCCCAGTCGAGGTTGCGCCGCCAGATGAAGGGCTGCAGCTCCTCCAGGAAGGCCTCGCCCGCCGGGATGTCGCCCGCCGCCGCCCGGGCCTTGATGAAGGCCGCGCGCTCCCAGTTCTGGCCGACGGACTCGTAGTAGGTGAAGGCCGCCATCGCCGGGATCGCCGGCGGGGTCGACGAGGGGTCGGGCCGCAGCCGCAGATCGACGCGGAAGACATAGCCGTCCGCCGTCCTGTCCTGCATGGCCCGGGCGACTCCCTGGGCGATACGCACGGCCTCGTCGCCCGGCTCCACCCCCTCGGCCAGCGGCAGGCGGTCGGGCTCGTAGAAGAAGGTGATGTCGATATCGCTGGAGTAGTTGAGTTCGAAGGCGCCGTGCTTGCCCATGGCGATGATCATCAGCCCCGGGATCGGGCCGGCCGGTCCGTCGGGGACGGCGACCAGCCGTCCGCGCCCGATCTCGTCGCGCGCCACCAGCGAGACCGCCGCGTGCAGAGCGGCGTCGGCGAAACGGGCCAGGGCGCCGGTAACCTGGTCCAGGTCCCAGACGCCGCCCAGATCGGCCAGCGCGGTCAGCAGATGCAGGTCGGCCTTCAGCTCCCGCAGGCGCTTGCGGCCTTCGTCGCTGTCCGGCTCGGCGCCGACCGCCTCGGCGTCGGCCAGGATGCCGGCCAGCCGCGCATCAGGGTCGCTCTCCAGCGTCTGCAGCAACGCCCTGGGCCGCCGTCGCGCGAGGCCGGAGAGATAGGGCGAGGACCCGAACACCGGCGCCAGCGCCGGCCACGCAGCCTCGAGCACGGGGGCGCCGCCCGTCTTTTCGGTCAGGATATCCCGCGTGCGCTCGGCGGCCTTGGCGTCGATGACGGGGCCGCAGGGGGTGAGGCGTTCGGCGAGGGGGGTCACGTGCGCACCAGGTTCAGGTCTCCCTTGGGATCATGGAACCTGACCTGAACCGGCCCCTCATTCCAGCGCCACAGCACCAGATTGACGCCATTGGGACGCATGACGGAGGGAACCAGCAGGCCATCGGCGGCGGTCGAGAGCCGCGCGGCATGGCGCCATGTCGGCGGCTCACCGCCTTCGACGAAGGCGACCTGTTTCCAGGGATTCAGCATCGACGGTTCGGATACGGCGAGCCGGTCCCGCGTCTTGGCGTCAGTCAGGTCATGAACCCGCGCTCCCGCCACATCGTAGGCGATGAAGGTCCCCGGCCGGGTGCCGATCTCCTGCTGGTATTCGGCGAAGGCGGTCTCGACCTCGACGGAAAGGTACAGAGCCGGTTGCCCGGGTCGATTCCAGCGGCCGCCATGCCGCGCCGCGCCGGCGCCGCTGAGCGGTTCACTGATCCAGCGTGGACTGACGATGCGCCAGTACCGGCCGGCCAGCGGCGGCGCTGAGGTCAAGCGTAGCCGCCGTCGGCCAGGGTATCGAGATGCTTGAGGACGGCGCCGCCTCGCCCGGCCGAGACCAGCTCCTCGGCGGTGGCGCCATCGAAGGCCGTCAACGGCTGATGGCGGAACCAGACCACGGCCCGCGCGTCGTCGCCGATGATCTCCGCCGCCTGGGCGACGATCCGCGCCACCTCGCCGACCCGCGCCTGTACCGAAGGCGAGCCTGGCGTGCGGGTCAGGGTGTTGCGGTGCAGCCGGGTGACTCGCGACATGTCGGCGACCGACATCTTCAGCGCATCGCCGACGCGGTCGGGCGACAGGCCGCCGCCCTGGGGATCGACCACCCGCTCCAGGAAATCACCGAGCATGTGTGCGGATTGTGGGCGCATCATGAGATGATACGCACACGTCGATGGAAGTTCAAGGCCGAAGCCTACTCTACCCGCGGCAGCACCAGCGCCACGCGCAATCCCGGACCCGAGCCCTTGTAGGCGCCCGGCCCCTCGTCGAGCTCCAGCCGGCCGCCGTGGGCTTCGGCCACGGCGGCGACGAGGGACAGGCCAAGGCCGCTGCCCGGCTCGCTGCGGCTGTTCTCCAGGCGCACGAAGCGCTGGACGACGCGGGCGCGGTGCTCCTCGGGCACGCCAGGGCCGGTGTCGGTGACCGAGAACTCGATCTCGCCCGACGAGCGACGGCGGACCCGCAGCATCACCGCCCCGCCCGGCGGGGTGTATTTGATGGCGTTGTCGATGATGTTGGTCAGGGCCTGGGTCAGGATCGGCCGCGCCGCCTTGACCGTGAGCTGCGGCGTCAGTTCGGCCTTGAAGTCGAGACCCTTGTCCTCGCACAGCGGCTCGTAGAGCTCGGCGATGTCGGCGGCCAGCTGGCCGGGGTCGAAGTGGGTCTGGTCCGGCGCCTGCCCGGCCGCCTGCAGGCGCGCGATGGCCAGCACGGCGTTGAAGGTGCTGAGCACGCCGTCGGCGTCGTCGAGGGCCTGGACCAGCGCCTGTTTGGGGTCGCCCTTGCCGGCCTCGACCTCGATCAGGGCCGCCTCCATCCGGGCCCGCAGCCGGGTCAGCGGGGAGCGCAGATCATGGGCGATTGCGTCGCCGGCATGGCGCAGGCCGCCCATCGAGCGCTCCAGCCGGTCGAGCATCTCGTTCAGCCCCTCGGCCAGTTCGTCGTACTCGTCCTGAACCCCCCGGATCCGGGCCCGGGCCTTGAGGTCGCCGCCGCGCACCGCGGCGACCGTGTCGGTCAGGCCCGCCATCTGCCGGCTGACATTGCGGCTGACGATGGCCCCGCCGGCGAGGCCGAGCAGGATGACCAGGGCGCCCGCGCCCCACAGGGCGTTGACGATGCCGCTGACAAAGCCGCGCGACTCGCCGACGTCGGCGCCGACGAACAGGGTCTCGCCGCCCTCGAGCTGCTCCTGCACACCGCGCGCCGGGCGCTTGACCTCGCCGCCGTCCATGTCGATGTCGGTGACCGAGAAGCTGGCCCAGGTCTCGCCGGGTCCAGGCACGTCGACGGGGGACTCGGCGATCGAGCCGGTCATCCGCTTGCCGTCCTTGTCGAGCAGGAGATAGAGGAACGGCCGCTCGCCGCTGGCCCGCTCGATCAGGGCCTGGTTCAGCGCGTCCGCGCCTCCCCGCCGGTAGACGGCCTCCAGCGAGTTCATCTCGCGGGTGATCTCGGCGTCGGCCCGGCGGGTCACCTCGCCGGCCGTGGCGAACCAGGCGTAGAACAGGAACGCCGCCGCCGACATGGCGAACACCGCCAGGAACAACAGCGTCATCCGGAACGTGGTCGTGCGGAAGATGCGCGGCAGGCGCATGGGCGGCTGATCCTAGGGGTCGAGCCGGTAGCCGGCGCCGCGCACGGTCTGCAGCATCTGGCGCTCGAAGCCCTTGTCGATCTTCGAGCGAAGCCGCGAGATGTGGACGTCGATGACGTTGGTCTGGGGGTCGAAGTGATATTCCCAGACCTTCTCCAGCAGCATGGTTCGGGTCACCGACTGGCCGGCGTGGCGCATCATGAACTCCAGAAGCTGGAACTCGCGCGGCTGCAGGTCGATCTCGGTCTCGCCCCGGTGCACGGTGCGGGCGATGAGGTTCATTTCCAGATCGCCGACCTTGAGGGTCGTCGCGACCGCGCCGGTCTCGCGGCGGCGCGACAGGGCCTCGACCCGGGCGATCAGCTCGGCGAAGGCGTAGGGCTTGACCAGATAGTCGTCCGCGCCGGCCTTCAGCCCGTCGACACGATCGCCGACCTCGCCCATCGCAGACAGGAACAGAACCGGCGTGGCGTCGCCCTCGCGGCGCAGGGTCTCGACCACCTGCACGCCGTTGAGCTTGGGCATCATCCGGTCGACGATCAGCACATCGAAGTCGCGCTTCTGTGCGGCGGCCAGGCCCAGTTCGCCATCGGCGGCGTGGGTGCAGTCATAGCCGTTGTCGCTCAGACCGCGGACCATGGCCTCGGCCGCCTCGACATCATCTTCGATGATCAGGATACGCATCTGGGCCCCTCCCACAGTCATCAGCGGCCGGCGACGACTCGGCGCCGGCCGCTGCTACTCTAGCGTGATCCACGACCTGCGACAGGTCGCGGACGGTCTCCCCCGAGGGCCCGTCCAGGCCGACCGGCGGGACCTAGTCGATCTTCACCGGCACGACGCCGGTCTGTCCCCGGCGGTTGGCGAAGCCCAGCAACACCGTCGGTCGGCCGGCCTTCTTGGCCGCCTCGACGGCGGCGGTCAGGTCGGACGCCGTCGAGACCGGCTTCAGGTTCACCGAGGTGATGACGATGCCCTGGGTCAGGCCCTTCTCGGCGGCGTCGGAGTCGCCGCGGACGGACTCGACCACGACACCCTTCACATCGGCGGCGATGCTGTAGCGGGTGCGGGCGGCGGCATCGAGCGGGATGAGGCCCATGCCGAGTACATTGACCCGCGCAGGCGCGGCCTTCTGCGGCTTGGACTCTTTGCCGTCGGCCTCGTCGTCGCCGCTGCCGCCGGTCACATCGGCGAGCTGCTGATTGGACGGCCGCACGCCGGAGCGGATGTCGATGAAGCGCTTCTTGCCGCCACGGATGATCTCCAGCCGCAGGTTCTCACCCGCGCTGACCCGGGCGACCTGCCGGGTCAGGGCTGTCGAGGAGTCGATGGCCACGCCGTTGACCGACAGCACGATGTCATCCCGCAGCAGGCCGGCCTTGTCGGCGGGACCGCCCGGCGTGACCTGGGCCACCACGGCGCCCTTGGTGCCGGCGAGGTCGAGCGCCTCGGCCATCTCGGGCGTGAAGTTCTGGATCTGGGCGCCGATGTAGCCGCGAACGACCTTGCCGTTGGCGATCAGTTGCTTGGTGATGCCGGCGGCCGTGTCGGCCGGAATGGCGAAACCAATGCCCACGGACCCGCCCGTGGGCGAGAAGATGGCGCTGTTGACGCCGATCACCCGGCCGAACAGGTCGAAGGTCGGGCCGCCGGAGTTGCCGCGGTTGATGGGTGCGTCGATCTGGAGGTAGTCGACGAACTGCGAGGAGTCGTCGTTCAGGTTCCGGCCATAGGCGGAGACGATGCCGGCCGTGGCGGTGCCGCCCAGGCCGAAGGGGTTGCCGACGGCGATGACCCAGTCGCCGACGCGAGGCTTGGCCACGGTCTCGAAGCTGACGAACGTGAAGCCGGTCCCCTGGACCTTGATCACGGCAAGGTCGGTGTTCTCGTCAAGGCCGACGACCGTGGCCTTCAGCTCGCGGCCGTCCTTGAGGGTGACGGTGATCTCGTCGGCGCCCGCGACCACATGGTTGTTGGTGACGATGTAGCCGTCGGCGCTGATGAAGAAGCCCGAGCCGGACGACTGCTGACGGGGGCGAAGGCCGTCGGCGCCCTGCTCGCCCTCACCGCCCGGTTCGCCGTTGGGCTGCTCGTTCCGCCCCGGAGGACCGAAGTTGAACGGCAGACCCGGAAAGCGCAGCGAGCGGGCGTTGACCCGGGTGCTGACGTCGATGGAGACCACCGCCGGCGACACCTTCTCGAAGATGTCGGCGAACGACATCGGCGCGCCCGGCGGCGGCGCGAACATCATCGGTCCGGTCGAGGCGGTCTTGATCACCGCCGGCGGCGGAGCGGCCTCGGCCGGCGACATGCGCAGGCCGACGCCTGCCAGGGCCGCCGCGGCCACGCCCGCGCCCGCTACGGCGCCAACAAAAAACCCGGTCTTCTTCGCGACCATCTGTGTTCCGTTCCTGTCCCCGGCGAGGCGGGATCTGAGAGACTGTGATGTCGATGCCAAAGAGCCTCTCGGCCCTCAAGTTATCTTTCCGTCATGCACCGTGGCGTTTCTAGGGCGCGCCGGCGCGACGGCATCAAGCGTCGCGGTCTTCGAGCAGTCGCGCAAGCCGCGCTTCCTCGTCCACGGTCAGACCTTCAGATAGGTCACGACGCCGCACGCGCAACGCCAGAAAGGCCAGCCCGGCCAGCACCGCCAGGAACGGTCCCAGCCAGAGTACGGCGTTGCCGAGGCTGAACGCCGGCTTCAGGAGCACGTACTCGCCATACCGGTCGGTGAGGAAGGCCTTCACCTGGCTCGGGTCACGGCCGGCGGCGACCTGTTCGCGAACGACGCGGCGCAGGTCTCGGGCCAGTTCGGCGTCGGAGTCGTTGATCGACTCGTTCTGGCAGACCAGGCAGCGAACCTCCTGGAAGATCTCCCGCGCCGCCGCTTCCTGGGCCGGATCGGGCAGCCGTTCGGACGGATCGGACGCGGCGGCCATGCACAGGGCGGCGGCGATGACGACCAGGCCCCGCCTCATGTCGCCTTCGTCCCCGCGGCGATGCGGAGCCGCCGGTCCGTCACGGAGACCAGTCCGCCCACGGCCATCAGCAGGGGCCCAAGGAAGATGAGCTGGACCCAGGGATTGAAGTAGCCGCGCACCAGCCAGGCCGGACGCCCGCCCTCACCGGCCCGGCGCTCGCCAAGGACGATGTAGATCTGGTCGAGGCCGCGATTGCACAGCGCCACTTCGGAGGTGGTCTGTTTGCCGGTCGGATAGAAGCGGCGTTCGGGCCTCGCCGTGCAAACCTCGCGTCCGCCGCGCCTGACGGTGATCACGCCGCGCTCGGCGATGTAGTTGGGTCCTTCGCCGGTCCGGACGCTGTCGAGGGTCAGCGAATAGGCGCCGACCTCGATCCGGCCGCCCAGCGACAGCGCCTCGGCGGCCTCGATCTTCCAGGCGGTCTCGAACACCGCGCCAAGGGTGAACACGCCCAGTCCCAGGTGGGCCAGCGTCATGCCCCAGGCGCCGCGCGGCAGACCGACCAGCCGCCGCCAGACCTCGGCGCCCGGCGCGCGGAAGGCGCGGGTCCGCTCGGCGACCTCGGCCAGGGCGCCGAAGACCAGCCAGAAGCCGAGCGCCACGCCGGCCGCCGCCAGCGCCTTGCGCGGACTGACCAGCGCGAAGGTCGCGAGGCCGAAGATGATCGCCGCGGCGGCCGCCAGCATCAGCCGCTGACCCGCCGCCGTCAGATCGCCCCGCTTCCAGGCGGTCAGCGGTCCGAACGGCAGGATCAGGAAGGCCACGGCCATCAACGGCGTGAAGGTCAGGTTGAAGTAGGGCGGGCCGACGGAAACCGCGTCGCCGTCCATCGCTTCCCGGATCAGGGGATAGAGCGTCCCGAGGAGGACCGTGGCCGTGGCGGCGGTCAGGATGATGTTGTTGAGCACGATCAGGCTCTCGCGGCTGGCGGGTGCGAACAGTCCGCCCGGCTGCAGCGCCGGCGCCCGCCAGGCGAACAGCGCGAAGCCCGCGCCGGACGCGACGCCCAGGATGGCCAGCAGCAGCGCGCCCCTGGTGGGGTCCACCGCGAACGCATGCACGCTGGTCAGCACGCCTGACCGCACCAGGAAGGCGCCGAGCATCGAGAAGGTGAAGGCCGCCAGGGCCAGGAACAGCGTCCAGCCGGACAGCGCGCCGCGCTTCTCGGTGACGACGGCGGAGTGCAGCAGCGCCGTCGCGATCAGCCACGGCATGAAGGAGGCGTTCTCGACCGGGTCCCAGAACCACCAGCCGCCCCAGCCCAGTTCGTAATAGGCCCACCAGGACCCCATGGCGATGCCGATGGTCAAAAAGCACCATGCCGCCAGCGTCCATGGCCGCACCCAGCGCGCCCAGGCGGGATCGACGCGGCCTTCAATCAGGGCCGCAACGGCAAACGAAAACGCCATCGAAAACCCGACATAGCCCAGATACAGAAAGGGCGGATGAAACGCCAAGCCCGGATCCTGCAACAACGGATTAAGCCCATTACCATCCAGGGGCGCCGGTATCAGCCGCGTAAACGGGTTTGACGTCGCCAGCATGAACGATAAAAAGCCGGTGGCGATCATTGCCTGAACGCTCAACACCCGCGCGCGCAATGTTGCCGGCAGATTATCCCCAACACCTGCGACCGCCGCGCCGAACAGCGCCAGGATCAGCACCCACAACAGAAGGCTGCCTTCGTGATTACCCCACAGACCGGCAATTTTATACAGCATCGGCTTGGCGGTGTGGGAATTGGCCGCCACCACCTGTACGGAAAAATCCGATGTGACAAAGGCGTACATCAGCGCGGCAAACGCCAGCAGCAGAAAAATCAGTTGCCCGAATGCGGCAGGCCGGGCCACGGCCATCAATGCCGCATTGCCGCGCGCCGCGCCAATCAGGGGCAGGCTGGCCTGGGTCAGGGCCAGCACAAACGCCAGTATGAGCGCGAAATGGCCAAGTTCAATGATCATTCTTTTTCCCTGGGTGGATCATAGTGCGTGGGTTCACCTTCTACCCACTGGCCGGATTTCTTCAATGCGTCAGCAACCTCTGGCGGCATGTAATTCTCATCATGTTTGGCCAGCACTGAACTGGCGATAAATTTTCCATCCGAATCCAGTTTGCCTTCGGCGACCACGCCTTTGCCCTCGCGGAACAAATCGGGTAACAATCCAGTATAGCGCACCATGATGCGGGTTTGCAGGTCAGTCACCGCGAAATCAATATTCGTCCCATCCGGGTGCCGCACGAGCGATCCTTCCTCGACCAGGCCGCCAATACGGAAATTGCGATCGGGCGGCAAATGCTTTTGCGCCACTTCAGTGGGACTGTAGAAATATACCAGCGTATCGCGCACCGCGAACAGCACCAAGCCGACGGCGCTGCCCAGCAGCGCCATCGCGCCGATCACGGAATAAAGCCGCCTTTGTTTACGGGTCATGATTTTGGGGTCACGGTTTGTCCGGCGGCTTCCAGCGCCGCAAGCAGGGCTGCCTGCCGGCGCAACAGCGCGGCGCTGGCGGACCAAATGGCCAGCATTAACACGCCCGCAATTCCCCAGGCGGCCCAGATATAGGCAGTATGGCTTCCCATCAAAAAATATTCCGTCATGTCAGTTCTGTCCTGCCTGTACGCGCGCAAGCCGCAGGCCACGGACCCGGCGCGCCAGAATTTCCCCGCGCATGCGCAGCAACAGCAGCCACACATAAAACGCCGTGAAACCCAGCGCCATCAGCAGCAGCGGCACCAGCATGGACGCATGGATGGCCGGCGCATCGGCCCGCATCAGTGAGGCAGGTTGATGTAATGTATTCCACCAATCCACCGAAAATTTGATGATCGGCAGATTTACCGCGCCAACCAGAGCCAGAATCGCTGTTGTCTTTGCTGCGCGCACCGGCTCTTCAATGGCGTTCCATAGCGCAATGTACCCCAGATACATAAACAGCAATATCAGTACCGACGTCATGCGCGCATCCCACGACCACCAGGTGCCCCATGTCGGCTTGCCCCAGATTGATCCGGTAACCAGCGCAATGGCGGTAAACACCAGGCCGATGGGCGCGGTGGCCTTGGCCGCGACATAGGCCAGCGGATGATTCCAGATCAGGCCGCTGCCGCTGGATATCGCCATCGCCCCATAACAGAACATCGCCATCCAGGCGGCGGGCACGTGCACATACATGATGCGCATGATCTCGCCCTGATAATAATCCGGCGGCGAGAGGAACAGCCCCAGATATGCCCCCAGCCCAAGCAGCAGCAAACTGATCCCCGCCGCCCACGGCGAAGCCTTTGCCGCCAGATCGTAAAATATTGCAGGATTGGCAAAACGCCACATGCGGGATTTATCCGGATTAGGGCACGCTGAGGGGCAGCGACGCTGCGGTTTGAACAGCTTTTTAGATCATAATGCCCGATGATGAAACAGAATATGGCGAGTTTTTCCCAAATCAGGGAAAGCTGCATGCCTGCCCACGGGGTACAAAATGGAAATCAGCAAAGCCCGCATGGGCGGATTCACCGGTATTGTCGGTATCGGATGCGATGGCCAGGGAGGTAAGCTGCGGCTGTCTGATTTTGAAGGCTTCGACAAAATCCGCCTGAATATCGCGCTGTTCGGCAACCCATTTCCCGGCATTTGCCGCACCTGACTGCACGACAATCATGCGGGCGCGATCCGTATAGGCGTTCCAGCGCATCGTCCCAACCGGATAGCGGTTATCCCAGACGTAATTCAGCGCGGCGTCGGGTGTGTCGGCGCCATAAATCGTGCGGCCAAGTTTCAGCTTTATCCGGGTGCCTATGGACAGATCCGAGGATGCAAGCTTAAAGGCAAGATAAACCCGGGCGGCGTAATCATCACCGGCCTTCGTCGTCATGTCCGCGCTGCTCAACGGCGCATCCACCCGCCAGCGCCAGCACAGCATTGGCGTTGCCGCAAGATCAACAGTGACCGGGCGCGCCAGCAGCGCCATGCTGCGATCCGCCGTGGCTTCAATGGCGTTCACCCCGTCCCATTCCCGGACGCGGTATTGGGTGGCAGGAATATCCTCGTCAAACCGCACAACCCGCCATGGCACGGGCGGCATGGGGTTTGTGGCATCCAATTGCATGAGATTATCACGCCCATCCGCTTGCGCTGACGTGGATAGCATGAGCAGGAGGATCGTAGCAAAGATGTGAAGCATGGTGATCCTTAACGGAAATCTGACTTAAAGGTAAGACTGGCAATGTAACGGGCTTGACCGGTTATTGGAAAGAACCCATAATGGTTCCAAATTGGTTTTGATAAGGGTTGCCGTTATGGGTATGACCATTACCTTGAAGAACATCCCAGAGGACATCTATCTTGGCCTCAAAAGTGCTGCCAAAGTGCATCGGCGGAGTCTGAACAGCGAAGTTATTGCCTGCCTGGAGCGCGTATTGACGCCCGCGAAAATCAGCAACGATACGCACCTGGCCGTCGCCCAACAAATTAGAGATGAACTCAAGGGCAAGAAATTCAAGGTTGCGGATATTGAAAAGGCTATTGACCAGGGCCGCCTGTGATTGTCGTTGACAGCAATGTCGTGGTGTATCTCTATCTGCCGACGGCCTTCACCCCAGAGGCTGTAAAATTGCGTGCAACAGAACCGGATTGGGCGGTCCCCAGACTATGGCGCAGTGAAATGCGCAGCGCCCTCAGTCTGTATATCCGCAAGGAACTGATCACATTTGAACAGGCATGCCGCATACAGAACTCTGCCGAGACGCTGCTTGCCGCTTCCGAGTTTGATGTCCCGTCCCTGGAAATACTGCAACTCGTGCATGAAAGCGCTTGCTCTGCCTATGACTGCGAATTTGTTGCGCTCGCCAAGGCGCTTGGCGTCAAACTGGTTACCTCCGACAAGAAGGTGCTGACGGCTTTCCCGGAAACAGCGGTGTCATTGGCGATAGCCGGGGCGTGAGGCGTGTTACCGCACAATAAAGTTAAAGAGGTCATTTCAGTGAGTGAAAATCCAGATCACGAATTTGATGGATGCCTCCATACAAAAGACGGCCAAAATTTACTTTGCGATATTCAAGTGTGGTTGCCACGGTCACCATCTGCGGACGCAAAGGTGCAAGTGGTAGTAATGGGAGTTATTGCGCATGACCTGCCTCAAGGCTTGGTGAGTTTGACAAGCGACAAATTACTTGAAGCCCAAGGGTTCCGTTTTTCAGCAAAGGAAGTCTTGATACGCCGCGCTACCTCTCAATCGTTTAGAAGAAAGGCGGGAGGCGCCAAGCTTACCATTGCGCACGTTGGAAGCTGGACAATAGAGCAAATGCGGCTGGGGAACACAACAGCGCCAGATAATGCTGACGCCAGCGCTAAGGATACTATCGTTAAATCCGTTGATCTGGTTCTCAGTTCATTGAGTTACGCACAACCGCAAGTTCCTGTCGATTGCAAGGGCAACAGGACAGTTGAGGAATTGGATCCCCCTCGGGTGCTGCGGTTCGCTAATTCCTCTGGAGAAATCTTGTGTGCGTGGGAATTGCAGCGACACTGGCGCTGGGCACGGATCACACGAGACGAGATCAGTGCAACGAGCTTTCCTATCCTTCATTGGACAGATTTCAAGGATCATTGCGCTACTTCGCTAGCGCGGGAGGAACTCGTGCATCTGGGAGATGATGCTTGCGTTTTGTTGTCGCTTGCCGCGCGTCACCGGGTTGCTGTTCACACAATCAACAGTTTTACTGACTCAACGCACGCGCAAGAATGGCGATACCCGCTACAGCGTGTGCGGGCAATCACCGAAGAGGAAGCATGCGGACCACTGATCGGTGAAGAAGAACTTGAATGTTATTTTGAACATGCAACGCGTTGGTGGTCCGGATTGACCGATATTCAACAGGACTCCGTTCGGCTGGCGGTTTTCGCAATAAATCCAATTATGGACTCAGATATTGAATCTCGGTTCTTGAGTTTGTTCACGGCGCTGGAGGGGTTGACTAAGCGCTGGGGAAAAGGCGGACACTTTTGCTCAAGTTTCAGCGCCATGGTGCAGACCTATCCAGTACAGATTGGCGGCTTGTGGCCGGTATGCGGAGGTAAGGACGAAAAGAGTCTGTATTGGCTCAGAAACGAAATTGCACATGGTGGCTCTGTGATGCGCTTCGCGCCTGGCGCGTTACCGCTAGCGTCAGACCATCTCCAGCTTTGGCTTGAGCACGTGCTGCTCGCATTGATGCAATATGGTAAGCAGAGGCACTACAGGGACTGGCTAACGGACCAAGTTTTCAAGCAGAACGATGAAGTAAAGCGGATGATGCTTGCGCTGCATGAACAAGATTCAGGTGCAGCTTGAGCCTAACATCGAACCAAACAGGGTTGCCAAGCCGAAGCAGCGATAAGTCCGCCTTCGTTCCTATGGAGCTACGGCGCGCTTTGCGCGCCAACGAAAACTGGTGGAGCTGAGCGGGATCGAACCGCTGACCTCGTCATTGCGAACGACGCGCTCTCCCAACTGAGCTACAGCCCCATAAACGCCTTTCTGGATGCGCCGCTGCGCGCCAGTCAAGGGTCAGGCAGGGTTTTAGGGTCGCGAACGTCCCGTGTCAAGCGCTCCGCTCTGTTCGGCGCTTGCATGACTCGCCGGGCGCGGGTACATGTTGCGGGGCAAACCGGCGGACAAGGCGTATCATGCAGGCAGTTTTCTGGCTAATAAACGAATTACTTAACCTTTATTGGTGGGTGATTATCATCGGAGCGGTTTTAAGCTGGCTCGTGGCGTTTGAAGTTGTCAATACACGCAACCGTTTTATCGCTATGGTCCTGGACTTTACCTATCGGCTGACCGAACCCGTCTTGCGCCCGATACGCCGTTTCCTGCCCGATCTGGGCGGCATCGACATATCGCCCGTAATATTACTGCTGGGCATCATGTTCGTGCAGAAACTATTATTTGATCTGTCGCGGTCCATGGCCTTCTGAGCCAATGCCGCAAATGTCCACCAGCCTATAATGGGAACCTGATCGATGGATAAAGCCCAAATCATCGATGGCAAGGCCTATGCGGAAGGCCTGCGCGCACGCGTGGCGCGTGACGTGCAGATTCTGAGCAACACGCATGGGCTGACGCCGGGACTGGGCGTCGTGCTGGTGGGCGATGACCCGGCCAGCCAGATTTATGTGCGCAATAAGGGCGTACAGGCAGTACAGGCCGGCATGCGCAGTTTTGAAACCAGACTGCCAGCGGACGCCACCCTTGAAGAGGTGCTGGGCGCAGTAAGGGCTTTCAACGCCGATCCATCTGTGCACGGATTTCTGGTGCAGCTTCCGCTTCCCAAACATCTGCCCGAGGCGGAAATACTCGAGGCCATCGACCCTGCCAAGGACGCAGACGGTATTCATCTGATCAATGCGGGTCTATTGGCAAGCGGTCTGGACGGGGCCGCGCCCTGTACGCCGGTGGGCTGTATTCTATTGATCAAACATATACGCGGCAATAACCTGTCGGGGTTGGAGGCGGTCGTTATCGGGCGTTCCAATATTGTAGGCAAGCCGGTCGCGCAATTATTGCTGCGCGAAAACTGCACCGTTACAATCGCGCATTCACGCACCCGCGATCTGGCGGCGGTGTGCCGCCGGGCGGATATACTGATTGCCGCCGTCGGCCAGCCGGAACTGGTGCGCGGCGACTGGATAAAGCCCGGCGCAACGGTCATTGATGTGGGCGTAAACCGGCTGCCTGCCCCGGAAAAGGGCGTTGGAAAAACCCGGCTGGTGGGCGATGTCTGTTTTGCGGAGGCGCTGGAGGTTGCAGGTGCTGTAACGCCGGTGCCGGGCGGTGTGGGCCCCATGACCATTGCATGTCTGTTGCGCGCGACATTAATTGCGGCCTGCCGGCAAAATGAAATAGTGGTTCCGGAAATTTAGCCCGGCAAACAAAGGCCGTACGCCATGCGCACGGGAAGAGTGATTTTGCTGATAGCGGCTATGCTGCTGGCGGCCTGTGATGCGCCAAGGCCGCTGCGCGGCGCATGCAGCGGAGAGGATCTGAAATCCGGTCTGCTGTATGCCGATTGTTCACCCGACGCTGCGCTGTCCCGGCGTACAGATAAATCCAATATATCTTTACTCGACCGGATCACACTCTATCCGGTGCTGGAGGATTTTGACGGGCCAATCGAGGGCATTCGCCCGGACTATCTGTTCTATCCGGTTTCCACTGGCGCATTGGTCAATCGTGCGGTCGCGCATGTGCATAACGGCTATTATCTGGCCGCGATCGAAAATCTGGATTCAGCGCTGAATTTTAATCCCGTAGCGGTGGATGCCTATTATGCGCGCGGACGGATTTATGGCCTGATCGGGCGTCCGCGTCAGGCGGTCAGTGATCTGAATGAGGCCTGGCGATTAACTGGCGGGCGCAGCGACATTGCCTATCATCGCGCCAATGCCAATCGCCAGATCGGGCGGCTAGGGGCGGCGCTTGAGGATTATGATTTTGTGCTCAAACATGAACCGCTTCATGTGGGCGCCATTATCAACCGTGGCGCGGTGCGTCATCTATTGGGCTTAATACCCGAAGCGTTGGCCGATTATAATATCGCCTTAAAGCACCAGGCCAATAGCCGCGCGGCGACATATAATCGCAGCATCGCCAACATCCAGCGAGGCGATCTTGCCGCTGCGCTGGTCGATCTGGATATATTGGTGCAGAGATTTCCGCTAGAGCTGGATCTTTACCGCAGACGCGCGCTGGTCCACGCCCAATCCGGCGAAATGGCGGCGGCCCATGCAGATTATGAGCAGGTTTTGGCGGCGTTCCCGGATGATGTGGACGCGCTGATTGGCCGTGGCCGGTTGCGCGTGGCCGCAGGGGAATTCAAGGCGGCGGAAATTGATTTTAATCGTGCCTTGCGCCTGTCTCCCGGCAATGCAGATGGCCTGTTGGCGCGCGGTCAGGCCCTTATGGCGCAGGGCAATCTGCAGTCCGCGCTGCTTAATCTGGACGCCGCCATCCAGAACGATCCCGGCAGGGCGGAGGCCTATGCCGTCCGCGCCATGCTGCGTCATCAGATGGGGCAGGGGGGCCGCGCCGGTGCAGATGAAGAAATGGCTGCAAAACTGCGCGCACGGGTTTTTCCTGGCGGAGTGGTCCTGCAATAGCTGCCACTTGAAATTGTCGCGCTGTGGGGCTAGGTTGCGCGGCAATTGAAACTGCCAACTTCAATATTCTGGTAAATGCCGCCGTAGCTCAGCTGGTTAGAG
>JAUSPV010000288.1 GCA_030652755.1 Caulobacter sp.
CCCTGCGACCGGACCGAGGTGAGTTTGGGGTTGGCCGCGAGGGTGGGGATAGAATTTCGTCTATCCCCCTATCTCCGTCTCCCCGGCGAAGGCCGGGGTCCATACAGGGCAAGGGCTCGGGGCGGGCCGTGGATCCCGGCCTTCGCCGGGAAAGCGGTGGATAGAGGGGAGGGCGCAACGAAAAAGGGCGGCCCCGTTTCCGGAGCCGCCCCTTCAAGTTACGATCACTGGAAAGCCTAGACCAGCGACGGGTCGATGGCCTTGCAGGCTTCCATCAGGCCCTGGACCGAGGCGACCGAGGCGGCGAACATCGCCTTTTCCTCGTCGTTGGTCTCGAACTCGATGACCTTCTCCGCGCCGCCGGCGCCGATGACGACCGGCACGCCGACGTAGAGGTCCTTGAGGCCATACTGGCCGGTCAGGAAGGTGGCGCAGGGCAGGACGCGCTTCTTGTCCTTGAGATACGACGTCGCCATCGCGATCGCGGACTCGGCCGGGGCGTAGAAGGCGCTGCCGGTCTTCAGCAGGGCGACGATCTCGCCGCCGCCGCCGCGGGTGCGTTTGACGATGCCGTCGAGCTCTTCCTGGGTCATCCAGCCCTGCTTGACCAGTTCCGGCAGCGGCAGGCCGCCGACCGTCGAGTGGCGCACCATCGGCACCATGTCATCGCCGTGGCCGCCCAGGGTCCAGGCGTGGATGTCCTCGACCGACACGCCGGTCTTCTCGGCCAGGAACCAGGCGAAGCGCGCCGAGTCGAGCACGCCGGCCATGCCGATGACCTTCTCCTTCGGCAGCCCCGAGAACTGCTGCAGGGCCCAGACCATGGCGTCGAGCGGGTTGGTGATGCAGATGACGAAGGCGTTCGGGGCATGGGCCTTGATGCCCTCGCCGACGGCCTTCATGACCTTCAGGTTGATACCCAGCAGGTCGTCGCGACTCATGCCCGGCTTGCGCGGCACGCCGGCCGTGACGATGCAGACGTCGGCGCCGGCGATGTCGGCGTAGTCGTTGGCGCCCTTCAGGACGATGTCCTTGCCGAACACCGAGCTGGCCTCGGCGATGTCGAGCGCCTTGCCCTGCGGCGTGCCCTCGGCGATGTCGAACAGGATGATGTCGCCCAGCTCTTCGCGCGCCGCGATGTGAGCCAGGGTGCCGCCGATCATGCCGGCGCCGATGAGGGCGATCTTCGCGCGAGCCATTGAATTCTCCGGGTGGTCGCTGGGGAGGAATTGTGCGCGGGCGGTCTAGACCGGCATTGCGCTCGCGACAAGTCGCAGGGCAGGGTTGGACGATGTTTGCAAAGCTACTTCAGTGGCTCCGGAGGGACGCCACGACCAAGAAGGTCTCCGCCAAGGAGAAGGTTGAAGTCGCAGGCCAACGCGATGGTCCTCTGATCCACATTCACGAGGACGATTGGGGCATGCGCAACATCTACCCTCTCGCCGCGCTCGACGACGTCCTGGCCGATGTGGAGACTGCACGGAGGAAGGGAGAGGAGAACTTTGACGGGTCCGGCTGGACCGACGTTCATGCCATCGAGCAGCCTACGACATCGTTCGAGACCCTAGATGTGTCGGTGCAACAGATCGTCGATGTGCTTACGCCGATCATGCCCCAAGTTAAGCGGTTCTACGCCACAATCGGGAGCTACATGAGAGACAATCCCGGTTCCGCCGATCGAGACCCTTATGGGTCATACAACGATGATGCGGTCTGCTTCGGCTTCGGGAGTCGGTGCTTCATCAAGATCGAAACGCGGGAACCCTACGTTCATTCGATCTGGTTTCAGGCCGAAGCTTCTAACCCGACTGAACTGGAGGCGCTGGCCGCTGGGTTGGCGGCAATCAACGGAGTCGTTCCGTGCGCGGTCGCGGACTACTGGCTCGATGAGGCCGGATCGCTGTCCGACAAAGGCTTCACGGATCGATACTACGGTCTGTTGAGGGAGGGCGAAGCGCCATCGCAGATCGAGAGATAGTCGGCAGGCACTTTCGAGGTGAGCCAGACCCCGTTGCTCGTCAGCAGGAACGGCTGGCCGCTAAGGTGAAGACGTCGGGCGTCAATAACAAGGATCACAGCCTTCCCGCGACGGGTGCCCACTTTCTCGGCTGTCACCCGGTCGCTTGATAGGTGCACATGATGCCGCGCCATCGGCAGCAGCCCCTCGGCGAGGATGGGATCGAGGAAGCGGGCGACTGTTCCATGGAACAGTTGCTCAGGCGGCTCCGCTTCTGGCCAGTCAAGATCGACGACGACTGAGTGACCTTGCCGCGCGCGAATCCTCCCAGCGTCGGCCGACAGCTCAAAGCGCTGCTTGTCACTGGTCTCGATGACCTCGACGAGTTGTTCCCAGCCGCAACCTTCGATTTCACCAGCCAGCGCGCCCAGGACCGAGTCGATATCCGCCCAGCCGTCTGATGACAGCGAAAGCCCCGCAGCTTCCGGCTTGTGGCGGAGCCAGAATGACAGCGTCTTCGAAATGCGCACCTTGTCCATAGGCGCCTTTGAGCAGCGCGGCTGTGGTCGTTCAACCCCTTGCGGCGGTCTACCGGAAGGCTAGAAGCGAGCGAACTCACGGAGCGCCACCATGTCCAAGACCAACCCCGGCAACTACTTCGAAGACTTCCGCCTCGGCCAGGTGCTCAGCCACGCGACGCCGCGCACGGTCACGGCCGGGGACGTGGCGCTGTACAATGCGCTGTACGGACCGCGTTTCGCGCTCACGTCCTCGGATGAGTTCGCGCGGGCCTGCCGGCTGCCGGCGGCGCCGGTCGATCCGCTGGTCGCCTTCCACATGGTGTTCGGCAAGACGGTGCCGGACATCAGCCTGAACGCCGTGGCCAACCTGGGCTATGCCGAGGGCCTGTTCCTCAAGGCGCTGTATCCGGGCGACACGGTGACCGCGACCAGCGAGGTCATCGGGCTGAAGGAAAACTCCAACCGCAAGACCGGGGTCGTCTACGTCCGCACCACCGGCGAGAACCAGCACGGCGAGACGGTGCTGAGCTATGTGCGCTGGGTGATGGTCCGCAAGCGGAGCGAAGAGGCCGAGGTCGGCGAGCAGGCGACGCCGAAGCTGGCGACCGCCGTCGCGGCGAGCGACCTGCTGCTGCCTGAAGGCCTGGACTTTTCGAAGTACGATTTCGCGCTGGCCGGGGCGCCGCACGCGTTCGAGGACTACGACATCGGCGAGAAGATCGACCATGTCGACGGCATGGTCGTCGAGGAAGCCGAGCACCAGATGGCCACGCGCCTCTACCAGAACACCGCCAAGGTCCACTTCAACCAGTATGAGCGCGCCAAGGACCCGACCGGCCGGCGGCTGGTCTACGGCGGGGTGGTGATCTCGACGGCCAAGGCGCTGAGCTTCAACGGCCTGCAGAACGCCGGGCTGATCCTGGCCATCAACGGCGGGCGCCACGTGAACCCCTATTTCGCCGGCGCGACGGTGTTCGCCTGGAGCGAGGTGCGGGACAAGGCGGACCTCGGCGACGGTGTCGGCGCGCTGAGGCTGCGGCTGGTGGCGACAAAAGATCGTCCGTGCGCGGACTTCCCCGACAAGGATGAGGCTGGCGCCTATCCGGCCGAGATCATCCTCGACTTCGACTACTGGGCGGCGGTTCCGAAGCGTGGCTGAGTTCGCCCTCGATCCGGCCTTCGAGGGCGGCTCAATCGCGGTCGGCGACCTGCCGCTCTGCCACGTCCGCCTGCAGACCGACGCGCGCTGGCCGTGGCTGATCCTGATTCCGCGCCGACCCGGTCTGCGGGAGGTCGAGGACGTTTCGGCGGCCGACCGCGCGCGGCTGATCGAGGAGACGGTGCTGGCCGGCCAGGCCGTGCGGGCGATCGGCGCGGCGACGGGCTTCACGGTCGAGAAGCTCAACATCGGCGCCCTGGGCAATGTGACGCCCCAGTTGCATGTGCATGTGGTGGGACGACGCGCCGGCGACGCGGCCTGGCCGGGGCCGGTGTGGGGTGTCGGCGTGGCGGAGGCGTATGAGGCTGAGGCGCTGGAGGCCGCCGTGGCGGCTGTGCGCGGGCGACTGGATATCTAAAGCTGTCGTCATCCTCGCCCTTGTGGCGAGGACCCCTGTGTCGGTTCGCAGGTGAGCTGCGATCACGCTCTCACGATGAAGCTGAGCGAGGGGTCCTCGGGACAAGCCCGAGGATGACGGAGTGTTTTAGTTCCTCCGCATCGTCACCGCGCGCGTTCCCGCCTCGTCAGTGATGTCCCCGACCCAACCGCCGTTGCTGGCCGCCGAAAGCCTCAGCACCGTCAGCGGTCGGCCGTAGCCGCGATTGATCCGCACGGTGAGCATTGAGCCCGAGCGCTCCAGACTCTCGATCAGCCCGACGCGGCCAGAGCCGCCCAGGGCGCGCCAGGCGCCTTCCAGCGCCCCGCCGCTGCGGTCGACCAGCTGCAGGCCGTACAGGGCCGCGCCGTCGGGGCCGCGCACCGTCCAGCCGCCGTCCAGCGGGCCCTGCAGCCCCTGGGCGCTGGAGGCCGAGCCGCGGACCCGCGCCTCATAGCCGAGGTCGATCTGGGTGGGCGGGCTGTCGGGCGAACGGTCGGTCTCGTCGATCATCACGGGGCGGTCGAGCGTCGGCCGCCCGGGCGTGGGCCGGCGCGGCGTGGCGATCGGCGGTATGGCCTGCGGCGTCTGCGGCAGCAGGATCGGCGCCGTCGGCTGTGCGCCGGGCGTGAAGGGCGCGGTCAGCAGGGCCTCCTGCTCTTCGCGCGGGGTCACCTCCGGCTCGGCCTCGGCGGAGTCGGTGGACTGGTCCGGCGGCAGGCTCGACAGCAGGTCGGCGATGGGATCGTAGGGCGTCGGCGCGGTCGGCCGGGGCTCCGCCTGCGTCGGCGTCACCGGCGCCTCGTAGAACACCTGCGCCCCGGCGGGAGACGCCAGGGCCAGGGTCGCGAGCAGCAGCAGGAGGACGCCGGGACGGATCAAGCGGCCTCCGCCTCGCGGATGGCGTCGGCCACGGCGACCAGCCGCCGGGACTGCTCCAGATGCAGCAGCTCGGCCATCTTGCCCTCGACGCGGATGGCGCCCTTGCCCTGGTTCTCCGGCAGGGCGAAGGCGGCGATCACGGCGCGGGCGAACGCGACCTCGGCCGGGGCCGGCGAGAACACCAGGTTGCAGAGGTCGATCTGTTTGGGATGGATCAGCGTCTTGCCGTCGAAGCCGAAGTCGACGCCCTGGCGGCAGACCGCTTCCAGCGAGGCCTGATCCTCGATGTCGTTGTGCACGCCGTCCAGGATGGTCAGGCCGTGGATGCGCGCGGCCGCCACGGCCAGCGACAGGGCGGCGAAGAACGGCTCGCGGCCCGGGGTGATCCGCGCGCGGGTCTCCTTGGCCAGGTCGTTGGTGCCCATGACGAACGCAGTCAGCTGCGTCGTCGCGGCGGCGGCGGCAATGCTGTCCAGCGCGAACAGCGAGCGGCCGGTCTCGATCATCGCCCAGAGGGCGGTGTCCTCATGCAGCGGCGCGGAATAGGCGGCGACGTCGGCGGCGCTGTTGACCTTGGGAACCAGGATGGCGTCGGGCCGCGCGGCGGCGGCGGCCCGCAGGTCGGCCTCGCCCCAGGGGGTGTCGGCGCCGTTGACCCGGATGACCAGCTCCCGCCGGCCGAACCCGCCGTCCTTGACCGCCTGGATGGCCTGTTCGCGGGCCATGTCCTTGGCGTCGGGCGCGACGGCGTCCTCGAGGTCGAGGATGACCACATCGCACGGCAGGCTCCGCGCCTTTTCGATCGCCTTGGCGTTGGAGGCGGGCATGTACAGGGCGCTGCGGCGGGGACGGTCGGTCATGGGAGGCGCGGGGTTCCGTGTTCTTGTTGCGGAATGTCTTAGCCGGACTGGCGCGGCGATGGCTAGCGGGTCCTCTCCCTGTTGGGAGAGGGGGACCAGCCGAAGGCTGGTGGTGAGGGATGCGCAGGCGGCGGGGGTTAGCTGTCAACCGGCGGCGCTTCCCTCTCCACCACGCTCCGCGTGGTCCCCCTCCCCCAAGCGGGGGAGGATGGCGAGGGATCGCCCTTCGGCCTTGATGGAATGGGAGCGCGGAGCGGTCGGCCTGGTCAAGGACGGGTCCTGCGGACCCGCCGCGACGCGGCCGGCGAAGCCGGTCCTTGAGCAGGACGCCCGCCCGCGCCATGCTCCGCCAAGGCGTCAGGGCGGGGTGTGCAGAGATACTCCGTCTTCCCGGCGCAGGTGTTGTGTCCCGGGATCCATCGGCTCTGCGCCGGCGCTTGTGGCGTGGGCCCCGGCCTTCGCCGGGGACGCGGGATTGGGGGACGCCCCCTCCCATGCTATATCCCCACCCAAAGGGCGGCCCCATCGGCCGCCCGTCGTCGTTTGAGCCAATGTCCGCCACCCTCCCCATCCCCGCCGAGCTCGAGGACGTGCAGGTCGTCACCTTCGGGTGCCGGCTGAACGCCTATGAGAGCGAGGCCATCCGGGCGCGGGCGACGGCGGACGGGCTGCAGGACGCCGTGGTGTTCAATACCTGCGCGGTGACGAACGAGGCCGTGCGCCAGGCGCGGCAGGCGATCCGCAAGGCGCGGCGCGAGCGGCCGGGCGCCCGGCTGATCGTCACCGGCTGCGCGGCCCAGATCGATCCGGCCGCCTTCGCCGCCATGCCGGAGGTCGACCTGGTGCTCGGCAACGCCGAGAAGGCCGCCCCCGGCGCCCTGGGCGATACGTCGGCCCGGGTGCGGGTCAACGACATCATGTCGGTGCGCGAGACGGCCGGGCATCTGGTCGACGGGCTGAAGGACCGGGCGCGGGCCTATGTCGAGGTCCAGAACGGCTGCGACCACCGCTGCACCTTCTGCATCATCCCCTACGGTCGCGGGAACTCCAGGTCGGCGGCGGCCGGCGAGGTGGTCGAACAGGTCCGCAGGCTGACGGCCGAGGGCTATCGCGAGGTGGTGCTGACCGGCGTCGACATCACCAGCTGGGGCGCCGACCTGCCGGGCCAGCCGACGCTGGGCCAGCTGGTGGCGCGGATTCTCAAGCTCGCGCCCGACTTGCCGCGCCTGCGCCTGTCGTCGATCGACGCGGCCGAGATCGACCCCGACCTGATGCGGTGCCTGGCCGAAGAGCCCCGGCTGATGCCCTACCTGCACCTGTCGCTGCAGGCAGGCGACGACCTGATCCTCAAGCGGATGAAGCGCCGCCACCTGCGGGCCGACGCGCTGAAGCTGATCGCCGATGTCCGCGCGGTGCGTCCCGACACGGCGTTCGGCGCCGATCTGATCGCCGGCTTCCCGACCGAGAGCGAGGCGGCGTTCGAGAACACCCTGAAGCTGGTCGAGGAGGCGGGCCTCTCCTTCCTGCACGTCTTCCCCTACAGCGCCCGCCCGGGCACCCCGGCCGCCAAGATGCCCCCGGTGAAGGGCCCAGTGATCAAGGACCGCGCCCGCCGCCTGCGCGAGGCCGGCGACGCGGCGCTGCAACGGCATCTGCAGCGTCAGTTTGGGCGGGTGCTCAACGGCCTGGTCGAACGCGACGGCTTCGCGCGCGCCGATGATTTCACCGAGATCTCGTTCAGCGGCGAGGCGCCTGTGGGCGAGATCATCCGCATACGGATAACTGGCGTCTCTGGCGGTCAGGTAGTCGGCCAGATCACGCCATGAGCATCACCGGCGGCTGCCAGTGCGGCGCGGTCCGCTACCGGATCGACGGGGAACTGGGGCGAGCGTCCATCTGCCATTGCCGCATGTGCCAGAAGGCCTTCGGCGGTCCGTTCGGTCCGCTGGTCTCGGCCCGCATCGCCGAGCTGACCTGGACCCGGGGCGAGCGGAAACGCTTCGCCAGCTCCAACAGGGTCGAGCGGGGCTTCTGCGGCGACTGCGGCACGCCGCTGACCTTCGAGTACAGCGACACCTGGATCGACGTCTCGATCGGCTCGCTGGACGATCCGTCGCTGGCGGTTCCGACCGTGCAGCTGGAGGTCGGGTCGCGCATGACCTGGACCGACAGCATTCCGGCGCTCGAGCACGTGCTGCCGCCCGAGGGTTACTACGAGACGATCCAGTCGAGACAGCACCCGGACCACGACACCTGATCCTTCCCCCCTCCAGGGGAAGGGAGTAGGCTGAACATCGGTATCCGGGCGGAGCGATGACCATGAGCAACACCACACGGCTCTGGGCGATCCTCACCACCGTCGCCGGCCTCGCCACCCTGGCGGTGACCGCCCTGTTCCAGGCCCTGCCCGAGGTCGCCGCCGGGCGCGCCGCCGAGTGCTACGCCGCGCCGCCGGTCATCGCCTTCGAGTTCGCCCGCACGGTCAACCAGGCCTCGGCGCTGTTCGGGCCGGGCGACTGCCGGGCCATGACCATCACCGCCATGGACGCCATCAACCGCCTCGACATGGCCGCCTACATCCCGGCCTACACCCTGTTCGGCGTCTTCGGCGCCCTCTTCGCGGCGCGCGGGGCCCGGCCCCGGTTGGCGCTGCTGGCCATCCTGGCCGCGATCACCGCCCTGGTCGCCGACTATGTCGAGACCACCACCCTGCTGGCCATCACGGCCGACCTCGACAGGGCGACAGACGCCATGACCGTGCGCGCCTCGACGGCGGCCTGGATCAAGTTCTTCGCGCTCGGGGTGCACGGACTGCTGGTCGCGGCGGTCTGTTTCCGGGTCACGCCGCGGCGCTGGATCGTCGGCGCGGCGATGGTGCTGCCGATGCTGGGCGTGGTCGCGGCGGCCACCGATCCCGATACGCGCGCCGGGTTGATGACCCTGGGCCTGACGATCGGCTGGCTGACGCTGATGGCGTTCGCGGCGAAGGAAGCGGTGTGGCCGGTGAAGGCGTAGGGGCTAACCCTTCCCGAACGCCGGCAGGCTCCAGCCCCAGCGCAGGGCGGCGCCGCGCAGGGCCAGGCCCGCTGTGAAGCCGGCGCCGCCGGCGACCAGGCGGTCGACGCCCAGGCTGGCCAGGCCCACGAACACCGCCGCCGCCAGCAGCGCGGCGGTGACATAGATCTCCCGCCGCAACAGCACCGACGGCTCTCCGGCCAGCACGTCGCGGATGATTCCCCCGAAACAGGCGGTCAACACGCCCATGATCGTCGCCGGGATGGGCCCCACGCCCAGGCTCAGCGCCTTGGCCGCCCCGACCACCGCGTAGGCGGCCATGCCGACCGCGTCGAGCCAGAGCAGGGCGCCCATCCGCCAGGTCCGCTCGCCGACCAGCCAGACCGCGACCGCCGCCGCCAGGCAGACGATCAGGTAGCCGGGGCTGGAAATCCAGAACACCGGCGCGTCGATGAGGAGGTCGCGCAGCGTGCCGCCCCCGACCCCGGTGATGGCCGCGAAGAAGCCGAAGGTGACGATGTCATGCTTCTGCCGCGCCGCCGCCAGCGCGCCGGTCGCCGCGAACACCGCCACGGCGGCGTAGTCGAACACGGCGAAGGCGGTTTCCAGCGCGGTCATGGGAGTCTTATCTCCCGTCCTCCTCAATGGAGGAAGGGCCGGGCGATGTGCGTCCTTCGACACGCCGCTGCGCGGCTGCTCAGGAT
>JAUSPV010000293.1 GCA_030652755.1 Caulobacter sp.
ACCGGCACCTCGACCAGCACGCCGACGACCGTGGCCAGCGCCGCGCCCGAGGTCAGCCCGAACAGGCTGATCGCCGCGGCGACCGCCAGCTCGAAGAAGTTACTGGCCCCGATCATCGCGGATGGCCCGGCGATGTTGTGCGGCTCCCGCGCCGCCCGGTTCATCAGATAGGCCAGGGCGGCGATGAAATAGACCTGGATCAGGATCGGCACGGCCAGCAGCACAATGATCAGCGGCTGGGCCAGGATCTGCTCGCCCTGGAAGCCGAACAGCAGCACCAGGGTGGCCAGCAGCGCCGCCATCGACACCGGACCCAGCCAGGCCAGGCCCGCCTGGAAGGAGGCCTCGCCCTTCGCCAGCAGCACCTTCCGCAGGACCTGGGCAATGATCACCGGCACGACGATGTAGAGCCCGACCGACAGCAGCAGGGTCTCCCACGGCACGACGATGGCCGACAGGCCGAGCAGCAGGGCGACGATCGGGGCGAAGGCGAAGATCATCACCGCGTCATTGAGCGCCACCTGGCTGAGGGTGAAGTGAGGCTCGCCCCTGGTCAGGTTGCTCCAGACGAACACCATGGCCGTGCAAGGCGCGGCCCCCAGCAGGATCAGCCCGGCGATGTAGCTGTCGATCTGGCCGGCCGGCAGCCAGGGCCTGAACAGCATGCCGATGAACAGCCAGCCGAGCAGGGCCATCGAGAACGGCTTGACCGCCCAGTTGACGAACAGGGTGATGCCGATGCCGCGCCAGTGGCGGCCGACCTGCCGCATGGCCGAGAAGTCGACCTTCATCAGCATGGGGATGATCATCAGCCAGATCAGTCCCGCCACCGGCAGGTTCACGTTGGCGATTTCCATGGCGCCGATCGCCTGGAAGGTGTCCGGGAACAGCTGTCCCAGTCCGATGCCCGCCAGGATGCACAGCGCGACCCAGAGGCTCAGGAACTTCTCGAAGATCGACATGTCAGAGGCGTCCGCCATCGGCGAGGAGGAGAGAGGGGATCACGCGCAGCCCTCGGTCGCGCAGGTCCCGGCCCGGGCCAGATCGGCCACCGGCCCGCAGATGGCAGGCTCGCCCGAGCAGCAGTCCTCCATCAGGAAGGTCAGCAACCCGCTCATCGCCTCGAAGTCGGCCGAGTAGATCACCGATCGCCCCTCGCGACGCGAGTGGATCAGGCCGGCGTGAGTCAGGATGTTGAGGCTGGCCGACAGGGTGTTGGGCAGGGTGCCCGTGGCCTCTGCGATCTTGCCGGCCGCCATGCCGGCGTGGCCGGCCTTCACCAGCAGGCGGAAGACCTCCAGCCGCCCGGCATGCGCCAGGGCGGAGAGGGCGGCGACGGCGTCAGTCTGTTCCATCATTCGGGAATATCGGAATTTCATGACGCCGTCGCGACCCGTCAGCCGCAACAGGCGGCCTGGGGCGCCGGCGCGGCGGCTCCGGTCGCGGCCAGCAGGGCCGCCGGCTCGGATTCGCCGTAGGTGGTGGCCTCGCCGTGGGTGTGGAAGGTCTCCCAGCGCACGCCGGAGGGATCGACGACCCAGCTCTTGTCCGACTTCGCGTAGCAGCAGGTTGTGGCCTCCTGGTCGAAGGTCGTCTCCCCGGCGCTCTTCAGGCGGACGGCCAGGTCGGACAGTTCGAGGGCGGTGTCGGTCTGGATGCCCACATGGTCGATGCCGGCGGCGCGTCCGCGCTTTGAAATGGCCAGGTTCACCCTGGGGTCTTCCAGCATCCACTTGGCGTAGTCGTCCTTCACCACGGCCGGCTGGGCGCCGAACAGGGTGGAGTAGAAGCCGATCGAACGGTCCAGGTCGTCGACGGCGATGTGAAGGTGCAGGCGCTGCATGGCGATCTCCTTTAAATCCATATTTCGAGAAATATAGAAATATAGCGGGACGTCAAGAGGTGTTTCGCACTGGCGCTCTGATCGTCAGGGCAGGGTCGCCGCGCCGGTCACCACCGTCGAGTCGGAGACATCGAAGGGCATCATCGACTTCGGCCGGGGCGGCAGGGGCGTGGTCGCCTCCGGCCAGCCTTCCGACACGATGGCGTAGCGGACCTCGGCCGGGCCGGACGCCGGGAGGACGAGCCGGATGGGGCCCGGGTCGGCCTGCCAGCGCAGGCGGGTCCAGACCTTGCCCGGCGGCGTGGCGCGGCCCGGCGTCGCCGAAGGCTTCAGTTCCACGGCCCTGCCGTTCACGATGACCGAGGCGACCGGCCCGCTCTGGATGTCGATCATCACCAGGCGGCCGGCGGCCTCGCCCTCGACCACCACCGAGCCGTCCGGCGCGCGCGCGACAGTCAGGGGCGGCGGCGGGACGGAGGCCCGGGCCGGCGCGGCCCAGACGTCGCGGCGCTGGAAGGGCCGGAAGTCCCGCCGGACGACCGTACCGCCTTCGGCCGTCAGCACCGCGCGTGACCACGCATCCAGCTCCGGCGGCGTGGAGATGCGCCAGGCCTTGCCGGTGGCGGTGTCGCTGACGTGGAAGACGCTGGTGGCCATGGGGTGGCGCTCGGTCCACGGTTCGCGGACCCGCACCACGCCGACCAGCACGACGCCGATGGCCAGCACCGCCAGCGCCGGCCACAGCGCCCGGTGGCCGTCCCGCGCGGCCAGCGGCCAGGCGACCAGGGCGGCCAGCATCACGAACAGCCCGAGGATGGCCGGCAGGTCGAGGCCCTGGGCCACGCCGTGGAAGTAGACGGCCAGCCAGCCGCCGCTGAGGGCCGCCAGCACGGCCAGCGGGATGACCCGCCCGACCCGCGCGTCGCGCCCGAGGTCGGTCGCCAGCGCCGCCAGGGCGGCGAGCGCCAGCGGCCAGGCGACGATGATCGCCACGCCCGGCAGCAGCGCCTGCAGCGCCAGCGCCGCCGACAATCCGACCGCCAGCACGCCCGTCCAGGCCTGTTCGATCTTCACCGGCTTGCCGAACACCGCGCCCGCCAGACCGGCGGTGACCAGCGCCAGCCCGCCGCCGACCAGGTCCCAGCCGCCGAACAGCTGGCAGAGCAGCCCGCCGATCAGCGCCGACAGCACCGGCGGCCAGCGCCGCTCGCCCCGCCCCAGCATGGCCGGGACCAGCAGCAGCATGCCCACGGCGATGACCGCCAGCGTCGTCTCCCACAGCGCCCATTGGGCCAGCAGGGGACGTTGCTCGAGGAAGCCGAAGTCCACGCCGGTGACGCGCCGCGCCGTGTGCAGCGCCAGCGCCGCGCCGGTCAGCAGCAGCACGGCCGCCCCGGCGCCGCGCGCCATGCCTCTCCAAGGCCATGGCTCACCGGTCACGTGGACCCGGCGAAGGGCGGCGGCGATCACCGCCGCCGTGGCCAGCCACAGCAGCCAGCCGCCCCAGGCCGGGTAGGCCAGGATGTGGTCGCCGAAGGTCTGGCTGTAGACGGCGTCCGGCGCCTTGCCCGGCATGTCGCCGCCGGCGAACCGCCGCGTCGCCGCCAGCGTCTGGTCGCCGATATGCTGCACCGAGCCCTGGTCGAGGTTGGCCAGGGTGGCGGTGGGCGAATGGTAGTCGAACTGCCGGCCGATGAAGGCGAAGTTCAGGCCCGAAATACCGGCCTCTCTGGACACCGAAAAATCGGTGTCGTTGGGCATGTTCTCGTAGAGGAACACGGCCAGGGAGTTGCTGATCGGCGCGCTGGCGGCCCTGGCGAAACCGGCGATGATCGCCCCGTTGGCCGGGCCGGTCTGGAACATGTTGGCCCGGCCGCCGTTGCCGCGGGCCTCCAGGTTGATCAGTAGCCCGATGCGCGTCCGCAGCGGATGCTCGGCGAAGAAGGCGCGGGCGCCCAGCAGTCCTGCTTCCTCGCTGTCGGTGATCAGCACGATGATGTCGCGCTCGGTGACGCCCTCTGCCTTGATGGCGCGGATGGTCTCCAGGATGGCCGCCACGCCGGTGGCGTCGTCGGCCGCGCCGGGCGAGCCCGGAACGCTGTCGTAGTGCGCCATCAGGGCGAGGGCGGGCAGGGTCCGATTGCGCCCGGGCAGCACGCCGACCAGGTTCTCGACCTGGCCGCCGAAAACGAAGGTGTCGCCGCCGGACCGGCGCGTCTCCACCGCGGCGCTGGCCTGGATCGACGGCGACAGGCCCAGCGCCGTCATCCGGCCGAGGACATAGTCGCGAACCCGCGCATGGTCGGCCGAGCCGACCGGGTGCGGCGCCCTGGAGATCTCGGCGATATCAACCACGGCTCGCGCGGTGGAGAAGGCGCTCGCCGACGCTTCCGGCCCGGCCGGCGCGGGCGTCCGGGTTCCCGTCCAGGCGAGAAGAAGAGCGGCGAGCAGCGCCGCGCCGAGCGCAATCTGCCGAGTCATGTCGCGTCCCTCAGTCGTTCGGGGGAGGATGCATGCCGGTGACCGCAGGGCAACGGGAACCGGGATCGGCGATCAAGGTTCTTTGTGGGGAGGCGACATTGCGCAATGGTGTCGCCGGATACGCTGCTCGGGAACAAAGCCATGAACAAGATGATCTGGGCGGCGGCAGCCGCCATGGGCGCCACGCTGGCGCTGGGCGCGGCCACGGCCTGGGCGCAGGCGCTCCCGTTGCCGCCCGGCCAATGGCGCGCCACCTGCGGCGAGGCCCGGGCCTATGCCCAGGGCGGCGGCAAGGTGCTGTCGGCGCGATGCACGCAGCGCGGGGGGAGCACGGCCGCCTCGACCCTGCGGTACGACACCTGCCGCGGCGAGATCATCAACGACAACGGTCGACTGGCCTGCTCCGGCGGCGTTGGCGGCGGCGGCGGCGGCGGCGGCGGCG
>JAUSPV010000299.1 GCA_030652755.1 Caulobacter sp.
CGCCAGTCGCTACCGCCCAAGCCAGCGGTCCATGCCCGACAGCATCCCGCCGCCGGACTACGAACCACAGGCCCAGGTGCGCAGCGTTCACGACGGCGGATGGATCAACTTCAAGGGTCGTCGCGTCCCTTGCCCCCACGCCGTCAGAGGCCGACGCGTCGCCCTGCGGACCACCGACACCGACGGCGTCTACGACCTATGCTATCGAAGCCATGTTCTGGCGCAGGTCGACCTGCGCCAGAACACCGTCAAAACCGTCCACCATGTCCCCGAACAGGCGTCCACCTTGTCTCCGGTCTGAACAGTGCCCAGGACCCCTCGCTCAGCCTCCACGTGAGAGTGTGATCACGCTCTCACGTGCGAACCGACAGAGGGGTCCTCGCCACAAGGGCGAGGATGACGGGTTGAGAAGATGGACGCATCGAGCCTGCCCCTTGACCGTGTGAGCATTTGCTCACATTCTGCCGTCATGGCAGCGCTTCCCACCACCGTCGCCGGACACGCCGAGCGGATGGCGTCGGGCTTTTCGGTCACCAGGCCGTTCGGGCCGGGGCCGTTTCCCGTGGCGTTGCAGCTGCACGGCTGCGCCGGCGCCCAGCCGTTTCAGAAAACCTACGCCGCCGAGGCGGTGAAAGCCGGGTTCGCGGTGGTCATCGTCGACAGCTTCCGGCCGCGCGGGATGTCGCGGATGGACGGCAGCCTGCTGGTCTGCACCGGCGCGACCCTGCGCGGGGCCCAGCGGGCGGCGGACCTCTATGCGGTCATGCACTGGCTGCGCGGGCAGAGCTGGGCCGACGCCTCGCGCGTGGTGGCGGCCGGCTGGAGCCACGGCGGCTGGACGATCATGGACGCCATGGCCCAGGGCGACGGCGCGGCCCGGATGACCGGCCTGCGCGACGCCGGCCCCGAGCTGCTGAAGGGCGTGCGCGGGACCTTTCTGGTCTATCCTTACGCGGCCTTCCCGTCGCTGACCTCGGCGCGGGGCTGGCAGGGCGGGCGGCCCAAGGTGTTCGCGGTGCTGGGCGGCAAGGACGCCGTGGTCGGGGTGCGCTATCCGCAGACGGCGCTGGACCGCCTGCGCCGGGATGGCTTGAGCGTCGAGGCCCTGGTCTTCCCCGACGCCACCCACGCCTTCGACGACGACGACGCCAACGACCCGCGCACCCGCTACCGCCCCGACCTCAGCGCCCAGGCGCGGGGGTTCTATGTGCAGGCGCTGCGGGCTGCCCTCGCCTGATCCTCCCCGCTTGCGGGGAGGGGGACCATGCGGAGCATGGTGGTGGGGTAGCGCCGCGTTTGCCCACTGACCGCCTTGCACGGCGCCCAGTTCCGATAGCTCGGCGCAGCCCCCTCCGACCTCGCTCCGCGAGGCCACCTCCCCCTCGCTGCGCTCCGGGGAGGAAGGCCGAGGATTACCCCGCCGCCGCCACGCCGGCCAGTTCGCGCAGGGCGGCGTTGGCGATGGTCAGCTTGGCGAAGGTCCAGCCGCCGCCGGCCTGCTCGATCTCCTCGATGGTGCGCTTCACCGCCCGGCCCGGGCCGGAGTGGAGCTGCGCCCAGGAGGCGACGGTCGACTTCGCCTGGTCCGGCGTGCCGGCGGCGTCGGCCGAGCCGGCGAAGGACATCACCGCGCGGGTCACCTGCGCCTGTTCGGCCAGCATGTCCTCGACGAGGCGCCGCACGGCCATCCGCTCGAAATGGTCGCCGCCGCGCTTCTCGCCCGCAGCCGCCCGCAGCCGGTCGAAGCTGAAGGCCGCGCCGACCTGGTGGTAGAGCCGCGCGGCGGCCGCCACCGGCCAGGCCATGCCGCTGGCCAGGTCGACCAGCTCGGTCGCCGTGGTCAGCGGCTGCAGCGCCGCGATCCGCTGGGCCAGGACCTCGGGCGCGCCGTCCTTGACGAAGGTCGCCGCCCGGCGGGCGACGGTCTTCTGCTCAAAGCTGGACAGGATGCCGGGGGTCAGGGCCCGCAGCTCGTCCATGCCGGGACCGTAACGGGCGGTCAGGGCGTCGACACCGCCCTCGCCGGCCCGCCGCGACATCCAGTAGGTCTGGCTGCGCAGGGTGTGGGCCAGGGCGCGGAACAGGGCCAGCTGGCCCTCGGCCGGCGCCTTGCCGTCCAGCGCCGCCACCGCGTCCCAGGTCTCGCCGAAGCCGAGAATCCGCCGGGCGGCCTCGAAGCCGGTGACCAGGGCCCGGGTGTCGCAGCCGGCCGCCGCTCGCAGGCGCGAGGGGAAGGTCGGGCCGCAGATGTTGACCAGCTCGTTGTCGATCACCGTGGCGATGATCTCCCGCCGCAGCCGGTGGCGCTTCATCTCGTCGTCGTACTGGCCGAGCGCCGTCGGGAAATAGGCCTCCAGCACCTGTTCGAAGGCGGGATCGTCGGGGGCCTTGGAGGCGACGATCTCGTCGAACAGGTCGAGCTTGCCGTAGGCCAGCAGCACGGCCAGCTCCGGCCGGGTCAGGCCGGCGCCATTGGCGGCCAGTTCGGCCATCTGGGCGGCGTCCGGCAGGCCCTCGACCTTGCGGCTGAGGCGGCCGCTGGCCTCCAGTTCGGTCATGAACCGGCCGTGGTTCTCCAACTCGCCGGGGGCGTCCTGCTCCAGCAGCGAGATGGCCAGGGTCTGGTCGTAGTTGTGGGCCAGCACATGCTCGGCGACCTCGTCGGTCATCGAGGCCAGCAGGACGTTGCGGTCCTCCCGGTTGGTGATCTTGCCGGCCCGCTCGACCATGCCGGTGAGGATCTTGATGTTGACCTCGTGGTCGGAGCTGTCGACCCCGGCCGAGTTGTCGATGGCGTCGGTGTTGATCCGGCCGCCGGTCCCGCCCGCTCCGGAGCGGGCGAACTCGATGCGGCCGGCCTGGGTGAGGCCGAGATTCGCGCCCTCGCCGACCACCTTGACCCGCAGGTCGGCGCCGTTGACGCGGATGGCGTCGTTGGCCTTGTCGCCGGCGTCGGCGTTGCTCTCGCCCCTGGCCTTCACATAGGTGCCAATGCCGCCGAGATAGAGCAGCTCGGCCTTCGCCTTCAGGATGGCGGTCATCAGCTCGGCCGGGGAGACGGCGTCGGCCTTGATCTCGAGCGCCGCCTTGATCTCCGGCGTCAGCACGATGGACTTCAGGTTGCGCGCGAAGACGCCGCCGCCGGCCGAGATCTTGCTCTTGTCATAGTCCTCCCACGACGAGCGCGGCAGCAGGAACATCCGCTGACGCTCCTCCCACGAGGCGGCACTGTCCGGGTTGGGATCAATGAAGATGTGGCGGTGGTCGAAGGCGGCGATCAGCCGGATGTGGCGGCTCAGCAGCATGCCGTTGCCGAACACGTCGCCCGACATGTCTCCGACGCCGACGACCGTGAAGTCGGTGGTCTGGATGTCCTTGCCGGCCTCGCGGAAGTGGCGCTTGACCGCCTCCCAGGCGCCGCGGGCGGTGATGCCCATGACCTTGTGGTCGTAGCCGGCCGAACCCCCTGAGGCGAACGCGTCGCCCAGCCAGAAGCCGTAGTCCTCGGCCAGCCCGTTGGCGATGTCGGAGAAGGTGGCCGTGCCCTTGTCGGCGGCGACGACCAGGTAGGGGTCGTCCGCCTCGTGGGCGATCACCGCCGCCGGCCGCACGACGTTGTTGTCGGCGTCGATGTTGTCGGTGATGTCGAGCAGGCCCGACAGGAAGGTGCGGTAGGCGCGGATGCCCTCGGCGCGCACCGCCTCGGGCGCGCCGCCGCGCGGCAGGTGCTTTGGATAGAAGCCGCCCTTGGAGCCGACCGGCACGATGACGGCGTTCTTGACCTGCTGCGCCTTCACCAGGCCCAGCACCTCGGTGCGGAAGTCGTCGCGACGGTCCGACCAGCGCAGGCCGCCCCGGGCGACGGGACCGAAGCGCAGGTGGACGCCCTCGACATGCGGGGCCGAGACGAAGATCTCGCGGTAGGGCTTGGGGGCCGGCAGATCGTCCAGCTCGCGGCTGGCGACCTTGAACGAGATGTAGGGCTTGGGCCGGCCGTCCTCGCCGGTCTGGTAGAAGTTGGTCCGCTTCACCGCCCCGACCAGCAGGGCCAGGCGACGCAGCACGCGGTCGTGATCCAGGCTCTCGACCGCCTGCAGCGACTGGACGATCTCGTCCATGACCGCCGCGGACTGGGTGTCGCGCGCCTTGAGATCGACGGCGATGGCCGGGTCGAACTTGATGCGGAACAGGTCGAGGATCAGCCGGGCGACGCCGGGATGGTCCTTCAGCGCCTGCTCTTGGACCGTCTGGCTGGGATCGAGGCCCGACTGCTGGCGATAGCGGGCCAGGGCCCGGATCAACGCCGTCTCGCGCCAGGAAACGCCCAGCTCCAGCACCAGCCGGTTGAAGCCGTCGCTTTCGGTGCGGCCGGTCCAGACGGCGGTGAAGGCCGCCTCGAAGGCGTCCTGCACATCGGCGAAGACCAGATGCTCGCCGCCCTCGTCCTCGAGCAGGAATTCGTGGACCCAGACGGTTTCGCGAGCGCCGCCCGCCGCCAGAGGCGTCAGCTCGAACGCGTCCTCGATCAGGGCCTTCAGACCCATGTGCTCGAGGATCGGCATGACGTCGGACAGCGGCGCGGACTCGCCGCGCCGATAGATCTTGAACCGGAACCGGATCGAGGAGTCGCCGACATTGCGGAAGGCGCGGGTGCGGAAGCCGTCCTCGCCCATGGCGTCGATCTCGGCCAGGTCGATCAGCGCCTCGTCGGCGGGGTAGTAGCCGCGATAGCCGGCGCTGAAGGCCCCGGCCCAGCGGGCCAGGGTCGGAGCGACGCCGCCCGTCGGCGGCGCGGCGCGAACGGCGGCGTCGAAGCGGTCGCCCCAGGTCCGGGCGGCCTCGGCGATCTCGGCCTCGACGGCCAGAAGGTCGGGCTCGGCCCGCGCGCCGGGCTGAAGCCCGAGGATGAAGTGGACGCGCGCCAGCGGCGCGTCGGAGAAACTGGGGTACCAGGCCGACACCCGGCCGTTGAAGGCCTCGGCCAGGATCTTGCCCGCCCGTTCCCGGACGCCGGAGTCATAGCGCTCGCGCGGCACGAACATCAGCACCGACACGAAGCGGTTGAAGGGGTCGCGGCGGGCGAAGATGCGCACCCGCGGCCGGTCGTGCAGGTGCATGACGCCGAGCGCCAGCGTCTTGAGTTCCGCCTCGGAGGTCTGGAACAGCTCGTCGCGGGGCCAGGTCTCGAGGATGTTGCGCAGGCGCTTCTCGCTGTGTCCGCCGCTGCTGACGCCGGCGCTGGCCAGCACGCCGGCCACCTTGCGCCGGATCAGGGGCACGTCGCGGGCGGGAGCGTCATAGGCCTCGGCGGTGAACAGGCCGACAAAGCGGACCTCGCCGGAGGGCCGACCGTCGGCGCCGTACCGCTTGATCCCCACGTAGTCCATGTAGCCGCGCCGATGGACCCGCGAGCGCAGATTGGACTTGGCCACCGTGAGCGGCGGCGTGCTTTCGAGGTGACTCTGCAGCGTTCTGGACAGGATGGCCGGCTCGCTGGCCCGGCGCAGCACGCGCTGGTCGGGATCGCGCAGGACGCCCAGGTTGCCTTCGGTCTGGTACAGCGGCTCCTCCGACGCATAGCCGCCGTCGGCGGTGCGCGGGTATTCGTAGACGCGGGCGCCCAGGAACACGAACTCGTCGCCCTCGAGCCACTTGAGGAAAGCGATGTCCTCGTCCAGCTCCTCGCGCGTGGTCGGGACCCTGGCGGCGGCCAGTTCCTCGATCGTGCGGCGCATCAGCGCCTGCATGGCGTCGAAGTCCTCAACCGCCATGCGCACATCGGCCAGGGTGATCTGGAGAGCGGCGATCAGCGCCTGCTCCCGGTCGTCGCCCAGCGGGTCGAGATGCACCTGGATCATCGACAGGCGGCGGCCGCCGCGCTCGACCACCGGATGGAACAGGGCGCGGATCGGGAAGCCGGACTCGGCGATCTCGCCCATGATCGAGTCGACCAGGAAGGGGCGGTCAGGCTGGACGATCTCCAGCAAGTCGCGGCCCCAGACCCCGTCGGCGCCGGTCCAGGCGCGGATACGGATGGCGGGGCCGTCATGCCCGGCCTTTTCGCCGAAGGCCCAGAAGTCGGCCAGCGCGGACGCGAAATCGCCCAGCGAGCCCTGCGGCAGCTCCTCGACGTCGGCGTCGGCGGCGATCTGCTCCATGAAGGCGGCTTCGTCGGCTTTCAGCGCGCCCGGCTTGCGGCCGAGGGCGGCGGCGAAGGCGTTGGTCAGGCCGGCGGCGTCGAGGCCCTGCGAGGCAGGGTGAAGGCTTTCGCCTTTCATGGCGTTTCCCCGTGGATCGTTCCCGCGAGCCTAGCCCGCTTGGGTCGCGGATCAACCTTGACCCGCCGCTTTAGGCAAGAACTTTCCGTTACGTCGCCCCTGTCGGTTTGGCTATGGCCTGGCGAAGGGGCCCTGAAACGGAATGCGCCGCCGGAGGGGGGTCCGGCGGCGCTCCAGACGCGGCGTCAGGGGGGATGACGCGGCGCTTTCTTCGCGGCGCCCGTTCGGGGGGAGGGCGGGGCGCCGGGGCGTCCGGGCGGGCAGGGGAGTGCGTCCCGGACAAGCCTTCAGATAGGCGCCCTTTCGGGGGGTTCAAGTGTTCTCGCGCGATTCCCCGAACAGCCGTCCGCGGCGGCGGCGGCCGTCGTCGTCCAGCCCCTGCGGGTCGCCGTTTTCCGACATGAGGATGGCGATCCAGCGCGTGCCGTTGAACTCCGCCAGGATGATCATCGCCATCACCGCCAGCGGCGTGGACAGGAACATGCCCGGCAGGCCCCAGAGCAGGCCCCAGGCGGCCAGCGACAGCAGGACCACCACCGGGTCGATGTTCAGGCTGTTCCCCTGCATCTTGGGCTGGACGACGTTGCCGACCACGAACTGGATGCCCTGCAGCGCGATCAGCATGACGATCGCCTGCCAGATCTCCGGGAACTGGACCAGCGCGAACACGGGCGGCAGCACGACGCCGATGAAGCCGCCGATGATCGGGATGTAGGAGGCCAGGAAGATCAGGAAGGCCCAGAACAGCGCGTTCTCCAGCCCCAGGGCCATCATGACCAGCCACGACCCGCCGGCGATCATCAGGCCTGTGACCGTCTGGACCCAGAGGTAGCGCTCGACGCCGTAGCGGATGCGGTTGAAGACCAGGATCGCCTCGTCCCGATCGTTGTTGCGCGGAAAGAGGGCGACGATTTTCCGCCGGAAGCCGCGCCGGGCGGCGATGATGAAGCCCAGATAGATCAGCACGAAGAAGGCGTCGGAGGCCACGCCCTGCAGGCCGGTGGCGAACTCGCCCAGATACTGCTGGGGATTGAGGTCGGTGATCAGGTCGGTCAGCGAAGGCGGCGCCTGCATGCCGAACAGGCCGTAGACCTGGGCGATCAGACCATCGAGCCGGGGACCGTAGCCGACGAGCTTGTCGACGAAGCTCCGCGCGTTCTCGGCCACCACCAGGACGGTGAGCCCGAAGATCGCCAGTGAGATGACAATGGCGGCCAGCAGCGCCAGCGGGCCCGGCAGCTGGGGCCACTGTCTTCCGAGCCGGCGCGCGAAGCTGTCGACCATGATGGCCATGAACATGGCCAGGGCCAGCGGCGTCAGGATCCCGCGCATCAGCCACAGGGCGCAGCCGGTGGCGATCACGGCGATGATCACCACCGCGTTGCGGGTGATCTTGTCGCCGACCGCGGCGGGTCGGGCCGCCGCGGCGGACGTCGGCGCGGGCGCGGGTTTTGCGGCGGAGGGCTTGGCGGGCGCTTTGGCCATGGAAACCTCTTGAAGCGGGCGGGACTGTCGCGTTCGCCCGAAGGCTCGTCAATGCGCCAGCTTGGCGAAGCAGGCGGCCCGGCCTAGCTTCGGCTCCACGGCGGCATGGAGAACGAAATGAACGGCGCGAACGATCCGGGGCTTCTGTTCGTCGGCTTCTCCGACAAACCCGAGACGATGCGGCTGGACCGCGCCAACCGGCACGGCCTGGTGGCCGGCGCGACCGGCACCGGCAAGACCGTGACCCTGCAGATTCTCGCCCAGGCCTTCTCCGACGCCGGAGTGCCGGTGTTCGCCGCCGACGTGAAGGGCGACCTGTCCGGCATCTGCCAGCCCGGAACGCCCAACGAGAAGATGCTGGCCCGGGCCGCCGGCATGAACCTGGAGCTGCGCCCCGACGCGCCGCCGACCGTGTTCTGGGACCTGTTCGGCGAGCGGGGCCACCCGGTTCGCACCACGGTCTCGGAGATGGGGCCGTTGCTGCTGTCGCGGATGCTGGAGCTGAACGACGTCCAGGAAGGCGTGCTCAACATCGTCTTCAAGGTGGCCGACACCGAAGGCTTGCTGCTGCTGGACTTCAAGGACCTGCAGGCGGCCCTCAAGTACGTGGCCGACAACGAGAAGGCGATCGATGTCGAGTACGGCAACGTCTCGGCCGCCACCATCGGCACCATCCAGCGCGGCCTCCTCACGCTGGAGACCCAGGGCGGGGCCAATCTGTTCGGCGAGCCGGCGCTGCTGCTGTCCGACCTGATGCGGGTCGACGGGTCGGGCCGGGGGATCGTCTCGATCCTCGCCGCCGACCGGCTGATCCGCAGCCCCCGGCTCTACGCCACCTTCCTGCTGTGGCTGCTGGCCGAGCTGTTCGAGGAGCTGCCGGAGGTGGGCGATCCCGAGAAGCCCCGGCTGGTCTTCTTCTTCGATGAAGCCCACCTGCTGTTCCGCGACGCGCCCAGGGCGCTGCTGGAGACCATCGAACAGGTGGTGCGGCTGATCCGCTCCAAGGGGGTGGGCATCTATTTCGTCACCCAGAACCCCGCCGACATTCCCGAAACCGTGCTGGCCCAGCTGGGCAACCGCTTCCAGCACGCGCTGCGGGCCTACACCCCGGCCGAGCAGAAGGGCCTGCGGGCGGCGGCGTCCTCGTTCCGGCCCAACCCCGCCTTCGACACCGCCGAGGCTATCCAGGCGCTGGGGGTCGGCGAGGCGCTGGTCTCGGTGCTGGACGAAAAGGGCGCGCCCTGCGTCACCGCCCGCGCCCTGATCCGGCCGCCCGCCTCGCGGCTGGGCCCGGCCACCGACGCCGAGCGCGGCGCGGTGATCGCCGGCAGCCCGGTGCGCGGCCTGTACGACACCGCCAGAGACCGGGAGTCGGCGTTCGAGCTTCTGAAGGCCCGCGCCGAGCAGTCCACGCGCCAGGCCGAGGCCGCCGCGGCAGAGGCGGAGACGGTCAAGCGCCGCGAGGCCGACGAGAAGGCCTGGGAGAAGGAACAGGCTCGCCGCGAGCGCACGGACCGCTCCGACCGCGCTCCGGCTCCGCGCCGGTCCTCCAGCCGCCAGACCATGGGCGAGGCCTTCGGCAAGACCCTGGTCCGCACCATCGCCAGCCAGGTCGGCCGCGAACTGCTGCGCGGCGTGCTGGGGAGCTTGAAGAGGCGGTAGGAGGATCATGTCCGACAGCAAGCTCAGCCTTCCACCTCTGAACCACATGTTTGTTGCCTCGATCAGCGAGGTTTCAAACAACGACCTGAGGGTCGTCGTCGTGGAAGGTCGCAGGGGCCAGACGCCGATCGAGACCGAGGTGGGGCTGGCCTTTCCGGTCAAGCCCGACGAGACCTGCCGGGCCTTCATGATCACCTGGTGGGACTACGTGGCCTACGCGGTGCGGAACGAGAGTTACTTCCGGCGAGAAGAGGGAGAGCCCGACTACGAGCCCCTCGGCGTACGGTCGGAGTCCGCCTTCCTGCGCTATGTCGCACAGACTACGTTTGCGAGCGATGACTACCCCGGGCCACTCGCCCACTGGGCCCTCTACACCGAATGGCACTGCATCGACGTGGTCAGCAGTATCGCGCCCGAGGTTGAGGAGATTCCCTACGCGGAGGTCGTATGGGGACTGGGTGAGCGGGGCGGCGCGGGATGAAATGGAAAGGGCGCGGAGTGACCCGCGCCCTTGTTGCTGTTCGCCGTGGTCATGGGTGGTCGGAGAACGTCCGACTATGACGGAGGTGAAGTATCAGGCCGCCTTCTTCCGGCGTCGCGGCGCCTTGGCCTCGACCAGCTTGGCGATCACCACCGCCGGGTCGGTGACGATGAAGCCGACGGCGTCGCCATGGGTCCAGGCCGACAGGGTGTCGGCCGGGGCCGGGCGGCCGATGGCGTAGCCCTGCACCTCGGCGCAGTCCTCGCCGCGCAGGAACTGCAGCTGCTCGTCGGTCTCCACCCCCTCGGCGACGACCGGGATGTCGAGGCTGCGGCCCAGGCCCAGCACGGCCTTGACGATGACCGTGGCCCGCGCGTCGCGGTGGATGTTCTCCACGAAGCTCTTGTCGACCTTGATCTTGTCGAACGGGAAGGACTGCAGCGTCGACAGCGACGAGAAGCCGGTGCCGAAATCGTCCATGGCGATGCGCACGCCCAGGGCCTTGAGCCGGCGCAGGTTGTCCAGCGCCCGCTGGTAGTCCTTGAACAGCGCGCTCTCGGTGACTTCCAGCTCCAGCCGGGCCGGCGACAGGCCGGACTCGATCAGGATGCTGTGCACCAGGGCCGGCAGGTTGGGCTGGTTCAGCTGCAGCGGCGACAGGTTAACCGCGATGCTGAGCGGCTTGGTCCACTGGGCCGCCTCGGCGCAGGCCTTGCGCAGCACCCACTCGCCCAACGGGACGATCAGCCCGGTTTCCTCGGCCAGCGGGATGAAGTCGATCGGCGGGATCATGCCGCGGGTCGTGTGCTTCCAGCGGACCAGGGCCTCGAAACCGCAGATCTCGCCGTCACAGGCGCGAGCCTGGGGCTGGTAGTGGACGACCAGATCCTCGTCGATGATCGCCTGACGCAGCTCGCGGGCCAGGTTGCGGCGCTCGCGGATCGACTCGTCCATCTCGCGCTTGAAGAAGCGATAGGCGCCGCGGCCGCTTTCCTTGGCCCGGTACAGGGCCATGTCGGCGTTGGCCAGCAACGCCTCGCCGGTGCGGCCGTCGTCGGGGAACAGCGAGACGCCGAGGCTGGCGGCCATGGCCAGCTCCTGGCCCTCGTACTGGACGCCTTCGCGCAGGGTCTCGAGCAACCGGCCGGCCAGTTCAGCGGCGGCGGTGGCCTGGTCATGGTCCTGATCGGCGACGTACACGATCACGAATTCATCGCCGCCCAGTCGGGCCGCGAACGAAGGCGAGGTCACGCTTTCCTGCAGGCGGCGGGCGGTTTCCACCAGCACCGCGTCGCCGGCCAGGTGGCCGTGCAGGTCGTTGGCTTCCTTGAAGTTGTCCAGGTCGATGCAGACCAGCGACAGCCGCTCTCCGGAGGCGTCGACGCGGTCGAGGGTGGCGGCCAGCCGCGCCTGCAGCGCGTTACGGTTGGGCAGGCCAGTCAGGCCGTCGTGTTCGGCGAGGTAGCGGATCTTCTCCTCGGCCGAGCGCCGCTCGCGCAGGTCGCGGATGGCCAGCACGGTCAGGCCGCGGGTCTCGGCCCGGAGGCCGTCGTCCATCAGGCGCGCGAAGATCTCGACCGGGATCGAGCGGCCGCCGTCGATGGGCTGCATGCGGCCCTCGCGGCGGTCGGCGCCGTCGGTGTGGACGCCGCGGGAGTCGTCGAAGGTCAGCATGCCGTCCATGAGCGGCTTGCCGACCAGGGTCTCGAGCGACGCGCCGGCCATTTCGCAGAAGGCGGCGTTGGCGTCCTTGATGGTCCCCTGCTGGACGACGACGATGCCCTCGTAGGCGGCGTTGGCCAGGGTGCGGATGCGCTCCAGCGCCGACTGGGTGGTCTGGGATTCGATGAACACCGCGCCCAGGCCCGCCAGAACGATCAGGCCGGTGATGCTGGTCACCGCCAGGGTCATCAGACCGCCGGAGAACAGCTGGTCGGGCACGACGATCGTGGCGTCGGGGACCATGGTGATGGCGCCCATGCCGGTGAAATGCAGGGCGCAGACCGAAAGCGTCAGGGTGACGCCGCCGAGCGCCTGGCGGAGCATGCCGCGGGAGTCGCCGGCCAGCAGCAGCGCCGCCGAGGCCCCCGCGACGCCCAGCATCACCGAGGCGCCGATGGTCGCGGCCTCCCAGACGATGACGCCCTGGGTCACGAAGGAGGACATGCCGGTGTAGTGCATGGCGCCGACGCCCAGCCCGATCAGCAGGCCGCCGGCCAGCTGGTTGGCGATGTCGCGCTCGCGATTGGCGGCGGCCGCGAAGAAGCCGGCCGCCATGAACAGCACCGCCACCATCAGGGACATGATCGTGCCGGTGGGGGTAAAGCCGGTCTTCACGCCCGGGTCATAGGCCAGCATGCCAAGGAAGTGGGTCGCCCAGACGCCGGAGCCGGCCACCAGGGCGGTGAACAGCAGCCAGGCCGCGCGCGCCAGGCCCCGGGCGCCGTTCATGCGCGAGTACAGCCGGAACGCCGTCAGCGAGGCGCACAGACAGACCAGAGCCGCGACGGCCACCATGCCGTAGTCGTGCTCGTTGACGAGACACGAGAAAACTTTGAACAACGCCCCACTCCCCATTCTGGAGAATTCACAGGCGCCCAATATGGGTGGCAGTTCCAAAGAAAGCGTTTCAATGCGGGACTGGCGTTCGGCGAACGGGTCCGGCCCGGTTCGGGGACTCCGGCGGCGGGCCGAAACGCGAAAGGCCGGGCGCTGGGCCCGGCCTTTGACGAGATCGATCTTCTAAATGGAGCGGGCGATGAGATTCGAACTCACGACCCCAACCTTGGCAAGGTTGTGCTCTACCCCTGAGCTACGCCCGCGCTCCAGAGACGCTTGTATGAAACGCCCCGAAAATCGAGAGGCGGCTTATGGCAGAGGGCCATAGCCTTGGCAAGCGGCGCGCGGCGAGATTCTCGCGGCCGGTCTCGCCGCTCGCTCAGACCCCGAGTTTGGGCGCCTTCAGACGGCGCTTGTTGATGTGGGTCGCCGGGGCCGGACCCGTGTCCTCCGGCAGCTCGCCCTTGAAGTAATAACGCTGCCAGGCGTCGCGCATCGCCTCGGGGTCGGACTTGGCCAGCCGGGTGTTGAAGTCCTGCCGCTGGCGGAACCAGGCGTCGTACTGGTCGCGCAGGGCGGTGTTGGCCTCCAGCGAACGGGTCACCGGCTGCACCTGTCCCAGCTCGCGGTCCTGCAGCAGGGTGATGAAGCAGAAGGGCTCGCCCTTCTCGAAGCGCACCTTGCCCGGGCGGGTGAAGATCCAGTTCATCGTGAACGGGAAGGGCAGCCAGTCGGTCTCGACCAGCCCCTGCAGCGCCTGGATGCCGTCCTTGACGTGGTTGGGCGCGCCCTGGACCCACATCGACCAGCCCGGCGGGGTGCGGAACAGGTAGCCGGGGTGGAAGGTGATGATGCCGCGCGAGAAGTGGCTCTTCACCAGGTCGTGGAAGTCGGGATGCGGGTGGTCGGCCTTGAAGGTGATGTCGGCCTGGTCGGGGCCGCCGTTCCACTCGGCGGTGAAGCCCACCGGGCAGAGGATCTCCCAGCCGCTGGTGTTGGCCATCGTCAGCGGCAGGCAGCGATAGGCGTGGCGGTCGAGGAACCCCTCCATCCAGGCGCGCTGCGGGCGGCCGGGCACGATGTCCGGCGGACGCAGGCTGGTCGGGTAGCACTCCAGTTCCATGTCCATGGACGACGATCCTCGCGCTGACGGCTCGTCAAATCCTGTGGCGCGGCGAGGCCGGTTCCGCAAGGCCCCGGGTTTCGGCTATGGGACTTCGCATGAAGACACGCGCCGACCTCTTCGCCTTCCTCGACGCGGCGGGCATCGCCCACGCCACGACCGACCACCCCGCCGTCTTCACGGTCGGCGAGGGCGAGGACATCAAGGCCGCGATGCCGGGCGGCCACACCAAGAACCTGTTCCTGAAGGACGCCAGGGGCCAGCTGTGGCTGATCTCGGCCCTGGGCGAGACGGCCATCGACCTCAAGAAGCTGCATCACGTCATCGGCTCGGCCCGGCTGTCGTTCGGCAGTCCCGAGCTGATGGTCGAGACCCTGGGCGTCACCCCGGGCTCGGTCACCGCCTTCGGCCTGATCAACGACACCGGCCGCCGCGTGCGCTTCGTGCTGGACGCCGCCCTGGCCGCCGCCGATCCGGTGAATTTTCACCCGCTGACCAACACCGCCACCACCGCCGTCTCCCAGGCCGGCCTGCGCGCCTTCCTGGCCGCGCTGGACGTCACGCCGATGATCGTCGATTTCGAGGCGATGGAAGTCGTCTGACACGTTGAAGACCGCGCCGCTTGAGACCATCTTGGCGGAAAGACGTTTGACCCGAGGCCGCGCGCGACGCGGCCCCCTACGGAACACCGCATGACCCTGATCGGCGAAACCACCGCGAGCGAAGACCTCATCAAGGACGGCTCCGACGCCACCTTCATGGCCGACGTCATCGAGGCCTCGAAGACGACGCCGGTGATCGTCGACTTCTGGGCGACCTGGTGCGGCCCCTGCAAGCAGCTGACGCCGGTGCTGGAAAAGGTCGTGCGCGAGGCGAAGGGCGCAGTGCGGCTGGTCAAGATCGACATCGACAAGAACCCCGGATTCGCCGGCCAGCTTCGCGTGCAGTCGATCCCGACGGTCTACGCCTTCGTCGACGGCCAGCCGGTGACCGGCTTCCAGGGGGCCCAGCCGGAAAGCGAGATCCGCCGCTTCATCGACCGGCTGTCCGGCCCGCCGCCGGCGTCGGAGATCGACGAGGTGCTGGCCCAGGCGAAGGAATCCTTCGAACTGGGCGACCTCGGCGGCGCGGCCCAGGGCTACGCCGCGGTGCTGCAGATGGATCCGCAGAACGTGAAGGCGCTGGGCGGGCTGGCCCGCTGCTGCATCCTGGGCGGCGATGTCGAGCAGGCGACGGCGCTCGTCGCCATGGCGCCCGCCGACGCGAAGGACCCCGATCTGGACGCCGCCCGCGCCGCCCTGGCGCTGGCCGACAGCGCCTCGTCCGAGACCGCGCCGCTGGAACAGCGGCTGGCGAGTGATCCGGATGACCACGAGGCGCGTTATGAGCTGGCGGGGGCCATGGCCGCCCAGGGCCGGTTCGACCAGGCGGCCGACCACCTGCTGAAGATCATCGCGCGGGACCGGACCTGGAACGACGAAGCGGCCCGCAAGCAGCTGCTGACGGTGTTCGAAGCCGCCGGCGCGACCTCGGACGTGACCAGACAGGGACGACGACGCCTGTCGTCGATCCTCTTCAGCTAGGGAGACGGCGATGCCCACGGGATACCGCAAGGCTCTGGACCTGCCGCTGGCGATCCCCGTGTTTCCGCTCGACGGGGCGCTGCTGCTGCCCGGCGGCCAGCTGCCGCTCAACATCTTCGAGCCGCGCTACCTGAACATGATCGACGACGTGATGGCCGGCGACCGCCTGCTGGGCATGGTCCAGACCCGCGGCGGCGAGCGCGACCTGCCGGCCCTGGCGCCGGTCGGCTGCCTGGGCAAGGTGACCAGCTTCGCCGAGACCTCCGACGGACGTTACCTGATCACCCTGACGGGCCTGTGCCGCTTCGAGATCGGCGAGGAGCTGCCGGTCCGCACGCCCTATCGCCAGGTGCGGGCGCGGTTCGACCGCTTCGAGGCCGATCTGCGCGAGGACGAGGCGCCCGAACGGCTGGATCGCGCCGCCTTCCTGGCCGCGCTGGGTCGCTATCTCGAGCATCGCGGACTGGGGATCGAATGGGAATCGGCCCAGGCCGCCCCGATCGACGCCCTGGTCAACAGCCTGGCCATGGGCCTGCCGTTCGAGGCGGCCGAGAAGCAGGCGCTGCTGGAGGCGGTGACGATCGAGGACCGCGCCGCGACCCTGACCGCCCTGCTGGAGATCGACGCGGCCGGCGGCGATGACGACCACGGGACAATGCAGTGATTGGCGGCGCCGTCCGCGGAGGCTAGAACCCGGTCATGAGCGAAGCCGCCACCCCCAAGGTCGATCCCCGCCTGCTGGAGATCCTCGTCTGCCCGGTCACCCAGGGTCCGCTGACCTATGATCGCGACAAGGGCGAGTTGATCAGCGCGGCCGCGAAGCTGGCCTACCCGATCCGCGACGGCGTGCCGATCATGCTGCCGGACGAGGCGCGGGTGCTGGAGGGGTAACACCCAACTGTCATCCCGGCCGGAGCGCGAAGCGCGGAGAGCCGGGACCCAGAGACGGGCGCGGCATCGGCCGGGTCCCGGATCGCCTACGGCGTCCGGGATGACAGTGTAGCTAAAGCGCCTCGCCCCGCAGCAACCGCGGCAGATCGCCCACCGCGCCGCCGGCTTCCTGCATGAAGAGGCGCCGGGCCGGGCCGATGCGGTTGACCACCGACATGCCGACGCCCCGCGCCAGCCGCACCAGCGGATGGTCGTTGGAAAACAGCCAGACGAAGGCGTCCATGCCGGCCGCCAGGGTCATGGTGTCGAACCGTCGCCAGGCGCCGTAGCGGTCGAGGACCAGCTCCGAGCCGATGTCCTCGCCCAGCCGCGCGGCCTCGACCAGCACCTCGGCCAGCGCCGCCGCGCCCTTGAGGCCCAGGTTCAGGCCCTGGCCGGCGATGGGGTGAACCCCGTGCGCCGCATCGCCCAGCAACGCCACGCGCGGCCCGCTGAACCGCTCGGCGATCGACAGCGACAGCGGATAGGTGAACACCGGCCCGACCACCTCGATCGCGCCGAGAAACTCGCCGAAGCGCCGGTGCAGGTGAGCCCGGAAAACCTCCGGCCGCGCGGTCCCCAGCGCCGCGGCGCGGTCGCGCTTCTCGGTCCACACCAGGCTGGCGCGGTCCCCGGTCAGGGGCAGGATGGCGAACGGACCGCCGGGCAGGAAGTACTCGTGGGCGACGCCGCCGTGCGGCCGCTCCAGCTTGACGGTGCAGACCACGCCGGTCTGCGGGTAGTCCCATCCCACCGCCTCGATGCCGGCGGCCTGGCGCACGATCGAGCCTCGCCCCTCGGCGCCGACGACGAGCGGCGCGGTCAGGCTGGACCCGTCGGCCAGCAGCACCTTGCTGGAGCCGGCCCCGGTCTCCACGCCGGCCACCCGGGCGGGGGCGATGACGCGGATGCCGGCGGCGATGACCGCCCTGGACACGGCGGCGCGGACATGGCGGCTTTCCAGCATGTAGCCCAGCGGCTCGCCGGCCACGCGGTCAGCGATCTCGGCGGCGTCGAAATGCAGGAAGAACGGCGTCTGGCCGGGGGTCGCCGCGCCGGGCGTGCGGCCGTCGGTGACCAGGATCTGGTCCATGCGCTGGGCGTGCGGCTCCAGGTCGCCGGCCAGCCCCAGAGCCCGCCACTGGCGGAAGCAGGAATAGGCGATCGCCCAGGAGCGGCCGTCGAAATCGGGCGCCAGCTGGGTGTCGAAGGGGGCCGGATCGACCAGCACCGGCTCGAGCCCGCCGCTCTTGAGCGCCAGCGCCAGGGTCGCCCCGGCGACGCCGGCGCCGGCGATCACCACGTCGGCGTCGAAACGAGTGTTCATGTCAGTAGGGGACCGGAGGCGTGTTCTGCGACGGCGGGTCGAGAAGGTCGCCGACCGGGTCCTCGGACGGGGTCGGCCGGGCGACCGGCGGGGGCGAGGCCGGCCGGGGTCTCGGCGTCGCCGGCTGGGCGGCGGGAGGCTGGGCCGGGGGGATCAGGATCGGCGGGGCGATCAGCGGGGCGGGCGGCGCTTCACCTTCGCCCTCGGCGTCGTCGGTGTCCTCGGCGGCCTTCGGCTGCGGCCGGGCGGTCGGGGCCGACGGCGTCGCCTGGGTCGGGGCGTTGGGGTCAAAGGCCGTGGCGTCGCGGATCACCGCGTCGCCCGGCTGCACGCCAGGGATCACCGGCTCGGGGGCGCCGGTATACCAGGCGGGCGGATTGCGCCGGATCTGATCCTTGAAGCCGAGCCACAGGCCCAGCGCCCCGCAGACCGCGAGGAAGGCGACAACCCAGCGCAGGGCCGGCGGCGTGGCTCGTTCGAACACCATGGCCGCAGACTATCCCGCCGCGCGGTGCGGCGAAAGCGCGCGAGACGGGGTTTTCCGCCGCAGCTGCGGCGATACGCCGCCGGGCCGTTAAACTCTGGATGCGCGGGTTGCGCCTAACTGGCCGGTATGACCCAGGTTGCTTCTCCGCCCCGCTCCGATCTCGTCGACACGCCGTGGCCCGGCTGCGCGGGATTGCGCGCCAACGCTATCGACGGCGCCGCCGCCCTCATCGTGATGGAGGTGCTGGTCGAGGCCCTCGCCCGGCTGCCGGAAGGTCGGATCGCCCTGGCCGAAGCTTGCGTCCGCCGCTCCGCCCCGCGCCGCCAGAACGATATCGGCGCCACCCAGACCGAGGTCGCCGCCGGCGCTCTCGCCATGGCGCTGATCCAGGCCGCCCGCGAACTGGACTCCCCGGCCGCCGCCGCGGCCTGAAGACTGGACGGAACAGTCCATAAAACGCTTGCCGCCGTCGGCGGGCAGGGTTTAGGTTTCGTGCGAGGGGCGGCCGTCATCCGCCCGCTTGCGTCGCGCGGGGCCGTCCATGTCGTTCATCCCCAGGGAGCAGATTCTTCCGGCCACGGTCGCGGCCATCGCCGGCCTCGCCATCCTGATCGGCGGCGGGCTCTGGTGGATCGAGAAACAGGCCTGGGAAAAGACCGACAACGCCTTCATTCAGGCTGACACCGTCCAGGTCAGCCCGCAGGTGTCGGGCTATGTCGTCGAGGTTCTGGTCGCCGACAACGCCCACGTCGAGGCCGGCCAGGTGCTGGCGCGCATCGACCCGGCCAGCTTCCAGGCCCGGCTTGACCAGGCGATCGCCAACGCCAACGCGCTGGAGGCCGCCGTCGCCGCCGTCGACGACAAGGCCTCGCTCGAGGAGGCGGTCATCGCCGAGCGCGCCGCCGGGGTGAGCATCGCCCAGGCCGAGGCGGGCCGCATGGAGGCCGACCTCAAGCGCTATGGCGACCTGGCGGGCCAGGGCTGGGTCTCCGACCAGAAGCTGCAGACCGTGCGGGCCGGCGCCGACCAGTCGAGGGCCGGGGTGGCCCAGGCCCAGGCGGCGCTGGAGGCCGAGCGCCGCAGCGCCGCCTCGCTGGGCTCGGCCCGCGCCCAGACCGTGGCCCAGGCAAAGGCCGCCCGCGCCGCCGTCGAACAGGCCCGCATCGACCTCGATCGCACCGTCATCCGCGCGCCGGCCGCCGGCGTGGTCGGGGCCCGCGCCCTGCGTCCCGGACAGCTGGTCCAGCCAGGGATGTCGCTGATGAGCATCGTGCCGCTGGGCAGGGCCTATGTGGTCGCCAACTTCAAGGAGACCCAGCTGTCGCGCCTGCGCATCGGTCAGGCCGTCGAGATCAAGGCCGACGCCTTCGGAGGCGAGGCCATCTCCGGGCGGGTCGAGAGCTTCGCCCCGGCCACCGGCGCCGAGTTCGCGCTGATCCCGGTCGAGAACGCGGTCGGCAACTTCACCAAGATCGCCCAGCGCGTCCCGGTCCGGGTCGCCGTCGACCGCGACGCGCCGCTGGCCGGAGCCCTGCGCCCGGGCCTGTCGGTCGAGGTGCGGGTCGACGTGCGCGACCGCACCGGCGTCAGCTTCGCGGAGTCCGGCGCCGCGCCGCAACAGTACGTCCGCGCCGGCCAGTCCCGGTAGGGCGATGACCGCCGCCACCCTCACCGGCGGGCCGGCCGCCGCTCCGGTGCAGACGGTCAACTGGCTGAAGCTGTTCCTCGGTTTCGGGGGCATGGCGATCGGCCAGTTCATGGCCATCCTCGACATCCAGATCGTCGCCGCCTCCCTGCCCCAGATCCAGGCCGGGGTGGGCGCCAGCGCCGACCAGGTCAGCTGGATCCAGACCGCCTACCTGATCCCCGAAGTGGTGATGATCCCGCTGTCGGCCTACCTGTCGCGACTGTGGGGCACCCAGAAGGTGTTCCTGGTCAGCTGCAGCGGCTTTCTGGTCATGAGCGTGCTGGCCGGGATGTCGACCAGCTTCGAGATGATGATCATCTGCCGGGCGCTGCAGGGGTTTGTCGGCGGAGCCATGATCCCGACCGTCTACGCCATCGCCTTCACCGCCTTCCCGCCGGAGCGGCGGATCACGGCCAATGTGGTGACCGGCATGATCGTCACCCTGGCGCCGACGGTGGGGCCGACGCTGGGCGGCCACCTGACCGAGCTGCTGAGCTGGCGCTGGCTGTTCTACATCAACGTCCTGCCCGGCCTGCTCAGCCTGGCGCTGGTCTGGCGCTACGGGAATTTCGACAAGGGCGACAAGAGCCTGGCCAGCAACTTCGACTGGTTCGGCCTGGCGATGATGGCCACCTTCCTGATCAGCCTGCAGTACGTGGTCGAGGAGGGCGCCAAGGACGCCTGGTTCGAGGACGACCTGATCCTGTGGCTGAGCGTGCTGGCCGCCGTCGCCGGCGCGGTGTTCGTCTGGCGACAGCTCAACTATTTCCGGCCGATCATCCAGCTGCGCGCCTTCGCCGACCGCAACTTCGCGCTGGGCATCCTGATGTCCACGGTGTCGGGGGCGGCCCTCTACGGGGGCACCTTCCTGATGCCGCTTTTCCTGGGCCGGGTGCGGCACTTCTCGGCGGCCGAGGTCGGCACGACGATGCTGATCTCGGGCCTGGCCATGTTCATCACCGGTCCGCTGGCCGGACGATGGGTGCGTCAGATCGACGCCCGCATCCCGATGTTCTGCGGCTTCTGCATGATCGCCTGGGGCATGTGGCTGGGCCACGCGATCACCGACGAATGGGGATTCTGGGAGTTCGCCTGGCTGCAGGCCTTCCGCGGCGTGGGGGTGATGATCGCCATGATCGCCACCACCCAGCTGACCATGAGCACCCTGGCCCCGGAACTGATCAAGGATGCGTCAGGCCTGCTGAATCTGTCGCGCAACGTCGGCGGCGCCATGGGCATGGCGATCCTGTCGACCAGCCTGACCACCCGCACGGCGGTGCACATGAGTGAACTTTCGGCCAAGGTCAGCACCGCCTCGGTCGAGGCCCAGGGCATGCTGGCCGGGTTGACCGCGCGCATGCAGCAGCTGGGCGTGGCCGATCCGGAGGGGGCGGCGATGAAGGCCTTCCAGTACATGATCCATCAGAAGGCCCAGGTGCTGGCCTTCGGCGACGGTTTCGCGCTGCTGGCGATCGGGGCGGTGGTGGCGGCGTCGCTGTCGCTGCTGACCACGCCGGGCAACACGCCGATACCGCAACTGGTCGCCAGCAGCGGGGAAGATCCCTAGATGCCCAGGCTCGCCGGACAGATCGACCTCGCCAAGACCGAGGCCATCCTCGACGCCGCCGCCGAGGTGCTGGGCGAGCGGGGCCTTTCCGCGCCCATGGAAGCCATCGCCCGCCGGGCGGGCGTGTCCAAACAGACCGTCTATAATCACTATGGCTGCAAGGCGGAGCTGATCCGGGCGCTGGTCGACCGGCGGGTGGACAGCATCACCGCCTCGCTGCGCGAGCCCGGCGCGCAGGAGAATCCGGAAGACGCGCTGCGCGCCTATGCCCGGACCGTGCTCAAGGTTCTGACCGGCGGCAACTACGGTCTGATGCGGGTCACCATCCAGAGCGCCGGCGAGATGCCCGACCTGGCCCGGGCTGTGTTCGAGGCCGGGCCGGTGCGCTCGCGGGCCCAGCTGGCCGCCTTCCTGGAGATGGAAACCCGCGCCGGCCGCATGAACGTCGCCGATCCGCTGCAGGCGGCCGAGTTCTTCAGCGGCATGGTGCTGGGCCAGCGCCAGACTCAGGCGCTGATGAACCTGGGCCCCGACCTGACCGACGACGAGGTCGAGACCCTGGCCGCCGAGGCGGCCCGGATCTTCATGCGGGCCTATTCGCTCTGACCCCCTGTCTGTCATCCCGGACGCCGCAGGCGATCCGGGACCCAGCCGAACCCGTGCGACCGCCTCTGGGTCCCGGCTCAAGGCCGGGATGACAGCGGAGGGTGCTACCCTTCCGCCGGCTCGCCATCCGGCAGGCCGATCATGTGGAAGCCGGCGTCGACGTGGACGACCTCGCCCGTCGTCGAGAAGCCCAGGTCCGACAGCAGCCACAGCGCCGCCCCGGCCACGCCCTCCATCGAGGTGTCTTCCTTCAGGGCGCTGAACGCCCGGCCCTGGCTGAGCATGCCGCGGCCGCCGGAGATGCCGGCCAGCGACAGGGTGCGCATGGCCCCGGCCGAGATGGCGTTGACCCGGATGCCCTTGGGGCCCAGGTCGCGGGCGATGTAGCGGGTCGCCGCCTCCAGCGCCGCCTTGGCCACGCCCATGGTGTTGTAGTTGGGGATGACCCGCTCGGCGCCCAGGTAGGTCATGGTGATCATCGCGCCGCCGTTCGGCATCATCCGCGACGCCCGCTTGGCGCAGTCGACGAAGCTGAAGGCCGAGATGTTCATGGCCCGCAGGAAGCCCTCGCGGGTGGTGTTCTCGACGAACGAGCCCTTCAGCTCGTCCTTGTTGGCGAAGGCGATGGAGTGGACGAAGGCGTCAAGGGTCCCGAAGTCCTTCTCCAGCTGGCCGAACGCCGCGTCCATCGAGGCGTCGTCGGTGACCTCCATGGGCACGAAGGTCTTGACCCCGATGCTCTCGCCCAGCGGCCGCACGCGCTTTTCCATGTCCGGCAGGTAGGCGAAGGCCAGCTCGGCGCCCTGGGCGGCCAGCTGCGAGGCGATTCCCCAGGCGATGGAGTTGTGATTGGCCACGCCGGTGACCAGGGCTTTCTTGCCCTTCATCAGCTCGCCCTTGGGGAAGTTGTAGTCGTCGGCCATGGTAGTCTCCGTCCTGGTCGGTCGTGCGCGCGCCGCGTCTCTGACCGGCTTGTCGGGCGCCTTTCTGGACGGAGGCGCGGTTCGGGGCAAGACCGTGATCCCACCGCCGCTTCCCCACCCTCGTCATCGTCGGACTTGTTCCGACGACCCATGAACACGACGGACAGCAAGAAGGGCGCGGATCGCTCCACGCCCTACTCGTTGACTCATCACGCACGGGTCCTCGCGACGAGCGCGAGGATGACGGGATAGGAGCTACACCCGCGCCATGATCAGGCAGCCGTTGGTGCCGCCGAAGCCGAAGCTGTTGGACATCACCGTCTCGACCTGGCGGTCGGCCCGGTTGCGCAGGATCGGCATGTCCTCGAACGCCGGGTCGAGGGTCTCGATGTGGGCGCTCTCGGCCAGGAAGCCGTTGTTCATCATCAGGATGGAGTAGATCGCCTCCTGCGCGCCGGCGGCGCCCAGGCTGTGACCGGTCAGGGACTTGGTCGAGGAGATGGCCGGGGCGCTCTTGCCGAACACCTGGCGGACCGCCTCCATTTCCTTGAGGTCGCCGACCGGCGTGGAGGTGCCGTGCGGGTTGAGGTAGTCGACGGTCCGGCCGCCGGCCCCGGCCAGCGCCAGGTTCATGCAGCGCACCGCGCCCTCGCCCGAGGGGGCGACCATGTCGAAGCCGTCGGAGTTGGCCGCGTAGCCGACGACCTCGCCATAGATCTTCGCGCCGCGCGCCCTGGCCCGCTCGTACTCTTCCAGCACCACGATGCCCGACCCGCCGGCGATGACGAAGCCGTCGCGGTTGGCGTCGTAGGCGCGGCTGGCCGTCTCCGGGCGGTCGTTGAAGTTGCTGCTCATCGCGCCCA
>JAUSPV010000303.1 GCA_030652755.1 Caulobacter sp.
TGTCGGGGTGGCCTTCAGAGACGCTTTCGCTGGTGAAGATGTAGGAGGAACGGCTCAAAATCGGGGCTCCGGTCAGGCGACGGCGGCCGCGCGCGCGGCGGGCCGGCAACTTGCGGTGAACCCTATAAAGAAATCCTTATATCCCGCAAGCGGCGTGGTCAGACTTCTTGCAGGGCGTCCTGTTCGATGTCTTCGAGCTCGGCGTCCTCGGCCATGGTCCGCACCAGGTCCAGAAGGCGACGCCGCACCCGCGCCCGCCGGACCCGGGGAAACAGGGTGGCCAGTTCCATACCCTCGGGCGTCAGCAGGAAGTCGTGGACGGAATCACGGCCGCCCTCGCCTTCGCCGGAGGCGGGATCGCCGAGCCCTTCGTAGAAATAGGCCACCGAGGTCTTGAGCGCCCGGGCCATCTCCCAAAGCTTGGAGGCGCTCACCCGGTTGGCGGCGCGCTCGTACTTCTGCACCTGCTGGAAGGTCAGGCCGAGGTCGTCGGCGAGGCGCTCCTGAGAAACGCCGAGCAGCTTGCGGCGCATCCGGATGCGACCGCCCACATGCAGGTCGACGGGATTGGGGGAGCGGTCAGTATCGGTGGTAGCGTTCATGAGGCCCTGGTTAGCATAGATACCGGTTTCACTGACCCCCCTTCACGCCTTTCTGTCGCGTTTTCAAGGCCCTCACTACCCGAATACGCAGGATGAGCGCGCCTGAGACCAGCAACAGGACGATGAAAGACAGGTCGCCATGGCGACGGTACAGGGTGTCTGACCGCCGCTGGGGCAGGGCCGCGTCAATAACGCCGGTATCTCCGAGACGCAACGCACCTGCGTCCACCTGTCCCAGGGCGTTGACGACGGCCGAGACACCGGTGGGCGTCGAACGCAGGATCGGGACCCCCTCCTCGATGGCGCGGTAGCTGGCGAGGTTGAGATGCTGCAGCGGTCCGCTGGTGCGGCCGAACCAGGCGTCGTTCGAGACATTGACGATGAAGTCCGGCGCCACGCCGGAGGCCAGCGCCCCTCGCCGGGTGAATCCGGGGAACAGGGACTCGTAGCAGATCAGCGGCTGGAACGGCGGCAGGCCGGCGACCGTCATCGGCCGGGGCTCGGGTCCGGTGGCGAAGCTCTCGGGCGCGTTGACCAGCGCCTTGACGCCCAGCCGGGTCAGCAGGTCTTCCAGCGGCAGGAACTCGCCGAACGGCACCAGCCGGTGCTTGTCGTAGACGCCCGCCGGCTCGAGGCCGTCGGCGGTGCGGCGCACCGCGGCCAGGGTGTTGAAGTAACGGACCTCGGCCGGCGTCCCCTCGTAGCGGTAGGCGCCGACCAGCAGCACCTGGCCGGGCCGCAGCGACTGCTCGATCGCCCGCCGGGTCCAGGTCCCGGGCGCGAGGTAGTCGTTGACGGCGGCGGGGATGGCGCCCTCCGGCCAGATGACGATGTCGGCGGGCCGGCCCGGGTAGGGGCGGGCGGTCAGGCCGGTGTAGGCCTCGACGATGCGCTGGAAGTGGGCCGGGTCATACTTGGCGGCCTGTTTGACGTCGGCCTGGACGATGCGCACGCGCAGGGCTTCCGGGCCGGGCGACGGGCGCGGGGTCTCGAAGGTCCGCGCCGCGCCCCAGACGAACAGGCCGGCCAGCACCGCCGCGCCGCCGCCGATGGCAATGCGGCCGCGACGGCCCTCCCGCCAGAGCACGGCCGTCGAGACCGTCGCCAGGGTGATCCAGGTCAGGCCGTAGGCGCCCACCAGCGAGGCGGTCTGCGACATCGCCGACCCGGCCCGCCAGGTCTCGCCGGGCAGGTTCCAGGGAAATCCGGTCAGCACATGGCCGCGACCCCACTCGAAGGCGGCGAAGACGCCGGCGAAGACCAGGACGCGGGACAGGCCGGTCGCGCCGGTCAGGCGATAGGCGAGGGCGGCCGCGCCCCAGAACAGCGCCACCCCTCCGGCCATGGCGGCGACGGCGAAGGGCGCCAGCCAGCCATGGGCGACGATGTCGACCAGGAAGGCCTCGGCGATCCACCAGGTGCCGATCGCGAAATAGGCCAGGCCGGCCAGCCAGCCGCGCCAGAAGGCCGAGCGCAGCGGCCTCGCCTCGTCGGCCGTGTCGACCAGCCACAGCAGTAGCGGATAGCCGAGCAGGCCCGGCAGCAGCCCGAAGGGCGGATGGGCCAGCGCCGCCGCCAGACCGGCGGCGAGGGCCAGCAGCCAGCGTGGCGCCGCCAGCGCCCGCCGGGCCATCCGCGCGACGATCACGTCGGCGGGGCTTCGACGGCCGACAGGTCCGGCCGGGGTCGAATGCGGATCCGTTTCACCCGCCGGGGATCGGCGTCCATGACTTCCAGCTCGTAGCCGGCCGGATGCTGGATCACCTCGCCCCGACGCGGCACGCGGCCGGCGATGGCGGTGACCAGGCCGCCGACGGTGTCGATCTCTTCCTCGAGATCGGCGGGCGCCAGTTCACCGTTGCCCAGCGCCGCCTCGAGATCCTCGAGCGGGGCCCGCGCGTCCGCCTCGAACACGCCGCCGGGACGGGCCCGCACGCCGCTGACGGTCGCCTCGTCGTGCTCGTCGTCGATCTCGCCGACCACGGCCTCGATCAGGTCTTCCAGTGTCACCAGACCTTCGGTGCCGCCGTACTCGTCGATGACCAGGGCCATGTGGATGCGGGTCTTCTGCATCTGGGCCAGCAGGTCGGCGGCGCGCATCGAGGCCGGTACGTAAAGGGTCTCGCGCTTGAGGCGCTTGAGCAGGGTCGAGGTGGCGGCCGGCTTGCGGCCCTTGCCCGAAACGGCCTTGAACACGTCCTTGATGTGCACGACCCCGACCGGGTCATCGAGGGTGTCGCGATAGATCGGCAGCCGGCTGTGCTCGGTCTCGATGAACCGCGCCACCAGCGCCTCGAAGGGCATGGTGATCTCCACCGCCACGATGTCGGCGCGCGGGGTCATCACGTCATCGACGATCAAGCTCTGGAAGGCGCGCGCCTGGCCGACCAGCGTCGCGGCGGCGGTGGCGGCGTGGCTCTGGGGAAGCTCCAGGTCCTGCACCGGCTCGATGACCGCCTCGCGCAGGCGTCGGAAGAGGGCGCGCAGCCCCCGGCTTCGTCGTGGGGGCGTCTCGGGCTGCGTCCCGGTATCGTCGCTCGGCATGTCGTCCCTGCTGTCAGGCGTAAGGATCGGGGACGCCCAGGCCGGCGAGGATTTGCCGTTCAAGCGCCTCCATCGCCTCGGCCTCGGCCTCGGTAAGGTGGTCGTATCCTAGAAGATGTAGCACCCCGTGCGCCACCAGGTGTTGCAGATGGTGCGCCAGGGGCTTTCCCTGCTCGGCCGCCTCGCGGGCGCAGACGCCGTAGGCCAGGGCGATATCGCCCAGGTGATCCTCCGGATTGGTCGGCGCCGGGAAGCTGAGGACGTTGGTCGGGCCCGTCTTGCCCCGGAAGCGTTCGTTCAGCTCGGCGACGCTGTCGTCGTCGGTCAGCAGGATGGTCACCCCGCCGCGCGCCTCAAGCGCCGCCTCGGCTGCGGGCAGCACCAGGGCCTCGGCGCCGGGCAGGGCGGCGATCCAGGCCTCGTCCTCGATCTCGATGTCGATCATCTCCCGGCGCGCTTCGCCGCGTCGGCGTCGTAGGCCTTGACGATCCGGGCCACCATCGGGTGGCGGACCACGTCGTCGGAGGTGAAGCGGGTGACGCCGACGCCCTCGACCCCCTCCAGGATCGACACCGCGTGGGCCAGGCCGGAGTCGCCGGCGTTCAGCAGGTCGACCTGGCTGGGGTCCCCCGTCACCGCCATGCGCGAGCCTTCGCCCAGGCGGGTCAGGACCATCTTCATCTGCAGGCGGCTGGTGTTCTGGGCCTCATCGACGATGACGTAGGCATGCGCCAGGGTGCGGCCGCGCATGAAGGCGATCGGCGCGACCTCGATCTCGCCCTTGTCGCGCCGGCGGCGCAGCTGTTCGGTCCCGACGATCTGGGTCAGGGCCTCCCAGACGGGCGCCATGTATGGATCGACCTTCTCGGTGAGGTCGCCGGGCAGGAAGCCCAGTTTCTCGCCCGCCTCGACCGCCGGCCGGGTGACGATCAGCCGGTCGACGTCGCCGCGCATCAGCATGCCCGCGCCATGGGCCACGGCCAGGAAGGTCTTGCCGGTGCCGGCCGGGCCGAGGCCGAAGGTGACGTCGTGCCGGCCCAGCATGTCCATGTAGCGAGCCTGGGTGGCGGTCTTGGGCGACACCGGACCCTGGCGGCCTCCGCCCGCCCGCGCCACGGCCGCGGGACCGCCGGACGCTGCGGGACGCGCCTCGCCGACCGCGACGCGCACGTCGGCCTCGCTGACGTCCGAGCCGGAGTCGATCAGCGCCTCCAGCGCCGCGATGGCGCGTTTGGCCTGGCCTCGGCCGCGCGCGTCGCCCTGCAGCGACACGCCGCCGCCGGGCGTCTCGATCAGCACCTTGAAGGCGTCCTCGATCAGGGCGGCGTGGCGACCGCCGGGACCGTAGACGGCGCGGGCCGCGTCGTCGGACAGCGGCAGGAATTCAGGAGGACGGCTCATGCGGGTTCCAGAACGAGCGAACCGGTCAGACTGTTGCGTGTCGCCGCCTCGATCCGCACCGGAACGATCCTTCCGATCAGCGAGCCCGGGCCGTCGATATGCACCGGTTGCAGCCAGGGCGAACGGCCGCCGATCTGGCCCTCGTGACGGCCGGTCTTCTCGATCAGCACAGGGGCGACGCGACCGACGACCGACTGGTTGAAGGCGCCGGCCTGGTCCTGCAGCAGGGCGTTCAGCCGCTGCAGCCGCTCGTCCATCACCGGTTCGGCCACCTGGCCGGGCATGGCCGAGGCCGGGGTGCCCGGGCGGCGGCTGTACTTGAACGAGAAGGCGCCGGCGAAGCCGACCTCGCGGACCAGGCTGAGCGTCGCCTCGAAGTCGCTGTCCCGCTCGCCCGGGAAGCCGACGATGAAGTCGCAGCTCATGGCGATGTCCGGACGGGCGGCGCGGATGCGCTCGACCAGCCGCAGATAGTGCTCGGCGGTGTGGCCCCGGTTCATGGCCTTGAGGATCCTGTCGGACCCCGACTGCACCGGCAGGTGAAGATAGGGCATCAGCGCCTCGACCTCGCCGTGGGCGGCGATCAGGGTCTCGTCCATGTCGCGCGGATGGCTGGTGGTGTAGCGGATGCGGTCCAGGCCATCGACCTTCGCCAGCTGCCGCACCAGTCCGGCCAGGCCGCCGTCGCAACCGTCATAGGCGTTGACGTTCTGGCCCAGCAGGGTGACCTCGCGCACGCCCCTGGCCGCCAGGTCGCGGGCCTCGGCGATCACGGCAGCGGCCGGCCGCGACCACTCGCCGCCGCGCGTGTAGGGCACCACGCAGAAGGTGCAGAACTTGTCGCAGCCCTCCTGCACGGTGAGGAAGGCGGTGACGCCGGTGACATGGCGCTCGGTCGGCAGGGCGTCGAACTTCTCGTCGGCGGCGAAGTCGGCGGAGAGGCGCTCGCCGGTGGCCCGGTGGGTGCGGGCGATCAACTCGGGCAGCTGGTGATAGGCCTGCGGCCCGACCACCAGGTCCACGGCCGGCTGGCGGCGCATGATCTCCTCGCCCTCGGCCTGGGCGACGCAGCCGGCCACGACGATGTTCATGGTTCCGCCGGCGTCGGCCTTGCGGCGCTTCATCAGCTTGAGCTGGCCGAGCTCGGAATAGACCTTCTCGGTGGCCTTCTCGCGGATGTGGCAGGTGTTGAGCACCACCAGGTCGGCACCCTCGGGATCGTCGGTCACGCCATAGCCCAGCGGGCGCAGGACATCGGCCATGCGCTCGCTGTCATAGACGTTCATCTGACAGCCGTAGGTCTTGATGTAGAGGCGCTTTTCCGGCGCGGACTTGGTCATGCCGGGTTTATGGGGTTGGCGCTTGCGTTTCGCAAGAAACACCGTCTCCCCGGCGAAGGCCGGGGTCCATGTGAAATCCGCTCGCCCCACTCTGGCTGTCCTGTGGATCCCGGCCTTCGCCGGGAAGACGGGATCGAGCCCTATTCCTCGATCGGAACCCCGTAGAGCTCCAGCCGGTGGTCCACGAGCTTGTAACCGAGCTTGCGGGCGATGGCCTGCTGCAGGGCCTCGATCTCCTCGTCGACGAACTCGACGACCTTGCCGGTCTTCATGTCGATCAGGTGATCGTGGTGGACGTCGGGCGCCTCTTCATAGCGGCTGCGGCCGTCGCGGAAGTCGTGGCGTTCGATGATCCCCGACTCCTCGAACAGGCGAACCGTCCGGTAGACGGTGGCGATCGAGATGTGCGGATCGATGGCGTGGGCCCGACGATAGAGCTCTTCGACGTCCGGGTGGTCCTGGGCCGAGGACAGGACGCGGGCGATGACCCGGCGCTGGTCGGTCATCCGCATGCCTTTTTCGACGCACAGTTTTTCGAGCCGGTCCAAGGCAGTCCTCCGTCCTGAGTCGCGCCAAGATAGGCGCTGAGCGCTCAGCTGTTAAGCGCGCGCCGCATCACGACGGCGTCGGCGCCGGACGCATAGTAACCCTTGCGCAGACCGACCCGCTGGAAACCCGTGGCGGAATAGAGGGCGAGCGCCGCGATGTTGTCGGCCGCGACCTCGAGGAACAGGCTTTCGGCGCCGCCCTGGCCGGCCAGGCCGGCGGCGGCTTCCACCAGTCCGCGCCCCACGCCCGCGCGCCGCCGGGCGGGATCGACGGCCAGGGTCAGGATCTCCGCCTCGCCGGCGATGGACCGGCACAGGATGAAGCCCTGCTGGTCGATGGCCAGGGCGAACACGCCGGGCGTCGCCATCAGCGCGGCGATCTCGCCGGCGCTCCAGGGCTTGTCGAAGGCGGCGGCGTGCAGGGCGGCGAGGATGGCCGCATCCTCGGGCGGGGCGGCGCGCAGGCTCATATCGGCAGCTTGGCGTCCGGCGCCCGCAGGTACAACGGCCGCACGGGCCGGAGCGGTGCGGCGGCGGCCAGCCGGGCGATGGCGACCGGGTCGGGGCCATCCGGCGTCTCGATCGCGGCGCCGGCGAGGATGCCGTCCAGCAGCGGCGCGCCCGAGCCGGTGAAGGTCGCGGGACCGCCGGCGTAGACCTCGGCGATGCGGGCGGCGGCGGTCTCCAGCGTCACCGCGTCCGGCGCGGTCAGCGCCGCCCCGTCGCCGAACAGTTGCAGATAGATCTGGCCCCGGCGGGCGTCGATGGCGGCGGCGACGAAGCCTGTCCGCCCGAAGGCCATGGCTTCCAGCGTGCCGACCCCGACCACCGGAACGGAGAGCGCCGCGCCCAGGCCCTTGGCGAAGGCGATGCCGACCCGCAGCCCGGTGAACGAGCCCGGGCCGACCGTGACGCCGATGCGGGTGAGTGTCTTGAAGGCGACGCCGGCCTCGGCCGCCAGCTCACGCACCATTGGCGCCAGTCGCTCCTGATGTCCGCGCGGCATGGCTTCGGAGCGGGCGGCCAGCACCCTGTCGCCATCGAGGATGGCGGCCGAGCAGGCGGTCAGGCAGGTGTCGAGGGCGAGGATCACGATTAGGGCGCCCAGCCAATGCTTTCGAGGTAGGGCTCCTCGCCAGATTGCCCTGCCAGAGCCTCGGCGAACGTGAAAATCAGACCGTCTACCCCGGGGCGACGGCAGCTAAGGGAATGGATCCCGCGCGAGCAATCGGCCCTGCCGACACCCAGTTCAGACATGCTGGCGCCCATCGTTTCGCCATTGGGCCCCTGCACGCCCTTGCCGCTCGCGACGCCGCCGACAACCAGACCATCCTTGCCGAACAGCGTCACCCGCCGCCGACCCAGCCATTCGACCATGATCATGGGCGCCGGATGATCCGCGTGCTCAAGCCTGACGCTGGCATCGCCGAACAGCCTCTGGATGACCTCCCGGTCGAATGGCGTCGTTCTGGTCACCGGGCCAATGGCAGCCTCGGTCACCAGAAAAATGTCGGTCACCGGCGCGGCGCCCTCAGACTTAAGTGGCTTGGCGGGCATCGCTTGGGGTCCTGAGCCGCAGACGGCAAAGGCGCTCAAAGCGCTCACAATAAGGAGGAGGCGGGACATGGAAGGTGTTTACGGCATCGTGCGTGGTTCGACACGCGCCTTTGGCGCTGCTCACCATGACGTACACAAGAGCACGTCATCGTGAGCAGGCGCGCAGCGCCGTGTCGAAGGACGCAATTACAGCGTCTGCTCGACCCGCGTCACTTCCGGCACATAATGTTTGAGCATGTTCTCGACCCCGGCCTTCAGGGTCGCCGACGACGACGGGCAGCCCGAGCAGGCGCCGCGCATGTGCAGATAGACCACGCCGGTGTCGGCCTCGAACCGCGAGAAGACGATGTCGCCGCCGTCCTGGGCCACGGCCGGACGGATGCGGGTGTCGAGCAGATCCTTGATCTCCGCGACGATCTGGGCGGTGTCGCCCTCATAGACCGTCTGGTCGTGACCATCTGACGCACCCGTGGTCAGGATCGGCGCGCCGGAGGTGAAGTGATCCATGATCGCGGCCAGCACCGGCGCCTTCAGGTGGCTCCAGTCGGTCCCTTCCGCCTTGGTGACGGTGACGAAGTCGGATCCGAAGAAGACCCGCACGACATCGCCAAGGTCAAACAGGGCCCGGGCCAGCGGGGAGGCGTCGGCCTCCTCGTCATCACGGAATTCGCGGGCGCCGCCTGACAGCACTTCCCGCCCGGGCAGGAACTTCAGGACCTCGGGGTTCGGCGTGGGTTCGGTCTGGATAAACATGACGCTCTCTAGATGGCGGCGCGCGAGGCAGACGGCAAGGGCAACGCAAAAGAGTCAAAAACCGGGACGCCGTAAGGAGCTGTTTAACACCCTGCGCCTAAACCCGTATTGGTTATTCAATGCTCAGAAGGGGCAACTCAGGATGAAATATCCCGCTTACATCGCCGCCGGCCTGATGGCCGCGGCCACCCTCGCCGGACCCGCGTCGGCGTCCAACCTCCAGTCGAAGATGGAAACGTGCCTCACCAAGCACGCCAACACCCGTCAGGCGGCCTCGATCACGCTCGAATGCAACGCCGACGCCGGCAAGCTTTCGGCCTGCAAGGTCGTTCAGAGCGAAGTGCCCTCCCCGGGCTTCGAGAAGGCGGCCATCTGCGTGGCTGAAGTCCTGCCGATGGCCGGCAAGACCGGCACCATCCGCGTTCCCGTCCGCTTCCCGGGCGCCTAAAGGCCCACGGACGGACATCAGGTCCGGCGCACCGTCCCGTTCGGACGGTCGCCTGATCCGGCACTACGATTTCGGGGCGCCTCCGCCGAGGCGCCCCGATACCTTTTCGGCGTTAACCTCAAGATTACCCAATTCAAGGGAAGTTGCCGCTGTCGCGATTGATGCGGGCGGGGAAACTTTATGCGTATGCCGAGACTGGATGATGCGCCTCTGGCGGTGAAGATCGGCTTCGCGCCGTTGCTCGCCATCATCGCGCTGGCCCTTGTGGCAAGCGGTTCCTGGTGGATGAACCAGAACCAGAGGTCGGTCCTGACGCATGTGGTTGCGTCCGATCTGCCTCAGGCGCTCGAACTGTCGTCGATCTCGCAGCGAATCAGCTCGGCGCATGGCGAACTTTACCGGCTGACGACCGGCAAGCTCGCCGACATCGAGACAGACAAGACTTCCGAGCGCTCGGCCGCCCTCTCTGAAGAGATCAAGGCGATCCGCACGGATGTCGACCGGGTCGCGAAGGCCGCCGAACCTGCCAGTCAGAAGCAGCTCGTCGCCCTGTCGAAGGAGCTGGCGGCCTACCAGGACGCCGTCGACCTGGTGATCGGCATGCTGGACGCAGACGCCGCGACCGCCGCGCAGTTCACGGTGCCGTTCCAGGAAGCCTACTTGAGCATGAGTGCGACGCTCAAGAAGGCCGTGAAGGTCTCCAGCGACGCGACCGCCGCCAGCGCGGCGAAATCAGTGCGCGAGGCCGAGACCATCGGGGCCATCGCCACGATTCTGGTGCTGATCGCCCTGGTGTCCGTCGCCGTCATCGCCGGCGCCCTGGTCATGGCCATCCGCAAGGGCGTCATCCGCATCGCCGCCGCCACCGAGGCGCTGGCCGGCGGCGACAACCGGGTCAATCTGGACGCGCTCAAGCGCGCCGACGAACTGGGCGCGATCGTCAAGTCGCTGGTCATCTTCCGCGACAACCAGCTTCGCCTGGCCGAGCTCCATGAGCGCGAGCAGGCCCAGGCCGCCGATCAGGAATCGACGCGCGCCAGCCAAGAAGCGGCCCGCGCGGCGTCCGCCAAGGAACAGGCCGAGGTCGTCGACGGCCTGGCCCAGGGCCTGCAACGCCTCACCGCCGGCGACCTGACCTGCCGGCTGGATAAGCCGTTCGCCCCGGCCTACGAGTCGCTGCGCGCCGACTTCAACGCCACGGTCACCCAGCTGGCCGAGATCATGCGCACCATCTCGCATCGCGCCTCCGGCATCGAGACCGCCTCCAGCGAGACCAGCGCCGCCGCCGACGACCTGTCGCGCCGCACCGAGAACCAGGCCGCCAACCTGCAGGAAACGGCGACCACCCTGAACGAGATCACCAACGCCGTGTCCCGCACGGCCGAGGGCTCGGCCCAGGCCGACAAGATGGTCGGCGAGACCGGCGTCGAGGCCCGCGAGTCCGGCGAGGTCGTCCGCCGCGCCGTCTCGGCGATGAGCGAGATCGAGGCCTCGTCCAAGCAGATCTTCCAGATCACCGGCGTCATCGACGAGATCGCCTTCCAGACCAACCTGCTGGCGCTGAACGCCGGGGTCGAAGCGGCCCGGGCCGGCGACGCCGGCAAGGGCTTCGCGGTCGTCGCCCAGGAAGTGCGGGCCCTGGCCCAGCGCTCCGCCGAGGCGGCCAAGGAGATCAAGGCCCTCATCGCCTCGTCGAGCAACCAGATCAACAGCGGCGCCACCCTGGTCGGCGAAGCCGGTCAGGCGCTGGAACGCATCGTCGGCCGCGTCGGCGACGTGACCCGCCTGATCACCGAGATCAGCGCCTCGGTCCGCGAACAGGCCAACGGGCTGAAAGAGGTCAACATCGCGGTCAACCGCATGGACCAGATCACCCAGCAGAACGCCGCCATGGTCGAGGAA
>JAUSPV010000306.1 GCA_030652755.1 Caulobacter sp.
ATCCTCACCTTCGTGAAGGACTACAATCGAACCCGACTGCGATGCCTGGGCCACAAAGCCCCCGCCGAAGTGCTCGACAACCTCCCGGGACACAACACGGAGGCGAGGACCCAGGTTTGCCGAACGTGCACTCATGGCTGACGCTGTTCGACAACCACCGCGATGAGCAGCTGTCCCTGAAAAATCCTGGGTCCTCGCCTCCGCGAGGATGAGCGGAGAATGGGGGATACTCATTGCCCCCTCCCCAGCTGCTCGGCCACCCAGGCGGCCGCCACCTCCCGCGCCCCCTCGTGTTCGATCCGGTCCACGACCTCGCCGACGAAGGCCTGGGTCAGCATGGCGCGCGCTGTCTCGTAGGGCATGCCGCGTTGCCGGGCGTAGAACAGCGCGTTCTCGTCGAGCGCCCCGATCGTATTGCCGTGCGCGCACTGGACGTCGTCGGCGAAGATCAGCAGCTCGGGCCTGGCGTCGATCTCGGCCTTGTCGGACAGGATCAGCGCGTGGTGGCCCATGCGGGCGTCGGTCTGGTCCGCGCCCTTCTCGACCACGATCCGGCCCTGGAACACGCCGCGCGCCTGGCCGTCGACGACGCCCTTGGTCAGCTGGCTGGTGACGCCGCCGAGGCCACTGTGGGTGACGACGGAGGTAGTGTCCGCGTGCCGCTGCTCATGCAGCAGATAGGCGCCGTCGAGGCGGACGCTCGCGCCCTGCCCCGGATGGCTGACCCGCGTCTCGATCCGCTGGCGACGGGCGCCGGAGGTCAGGCTGGTCTGGGCGTAGTGGGCGCCGGGCGCGAGGGAGACGGTGGCGGTCGAGACCGTGACGCTCTCGGCGCGGTCGGCGGCCAGCACGATGCGTTCGAGCGACGCGCCCTCGGCGACCTCGATCTCGAGCGTGATATCCGACACCGCGCCGTCGGCCAGCGCCTCATAGCTTTCCAGCAGGGTCAGCGTCTGCCCGGCGCGAACGGCGACAAGCACCGTGGTCGCGATCGAACCCGCCTCGGCGGCCACGAAACGCAGCTGGGCGACGGGGTTGTCGGGGCCGCCCTCGATGTGCGTGAAGCCTTCGACGAACCCGTTGGGCACGAGGAAGAGATCGCCGCCGAGCGCCGCGAACGGCCCCTCGGCCGTCACATCCGCAGGGGCGGGCTTCGGCGGCAGGCTCCGCAGCAGCCCGCGCAGGTCCGTCCAGCGCCAGTCCTCGTCGCGCCGCGACGGCAGCTGGGTCAGGTCGCCGGTGGCGATGGCTTTGGCGAGGGTCATGCCGCCGCCTTGCGTGCTTCGACACGCGCCCTGCGGGCGCTGCTCAGCATGACTTGGAGGGGAGCCTTACAAACGTAGTCCTCCTGAGCAGCCGCGAAGCGGCGTGTCGAAGGACGCAATGAGGTTGCAAAGAGCATCACGCCGCCACCTGCGCGTACTTGTCGTAGCCTTCGCGCTCCAGCTCCAGCGCCAGCTCCGGCCCGCCGGACGCAACGATCCGTCCCGCGCTCAGCACATGGACCCGGTCGGGTTTGATGTAGTCGAGCAGGCGCTGGTAGTGGGTGATGACCAGCATGGCGCGGTCGGGCGCGCGCATGGCGTTGACGCCCTCGGACACGATGCGCAGGGCGTCGATGTCCAGGCCGCTGTCGGTCTCGTCGAGGATCAGGAAGCGCGGCGACAGCATCGCCATCTGGAAGATCTCCATCCGCTTCTTCTCGCCGCCCGAGAAGCCGACGTTCAGCGCCCGCTTCAGCATGTCGAAGTCGATCTTCAGCGCCGCCGCCTTTTCGCGGGCGAGCTTGAGGAACTGCGGCGCGCTGATCTCGTCCTCGCCGCGCGCCTTGCGCTGGGTGTTGAGGGCCGTGCGGATGAAGGTCAGGGCCGGAACGCCCGGAATTTCCAGCGGATACTGGAACGAGAGGAACATGCCCTTCGCGGCCCGCTCGTTCGGGTCCAGCGCGAACAGATCCTCGCCGTCGAGCGTCGCCGCGCCGCCGGTGACCTCATAGCCCGGCCGGCCGGTCAGCACATAGCCGAGCGTCGACTTGCCGGCCCCGTTCGGCCCCATGATGGCGTGCACCTCGCCGGCCGGAACGTCGAGCGTCAGCCCGTTGAGGATCGGCTTGTCCGCGACCGTGGCGTGGAGGTTGGTGATGGAGAGCATTGAATTCACGCCAGAGTTTTCAAAGTTACCGTCATCCTCGCGCTTGTCGCGAGGACCCATGAACACGACCGTTCGCCGGTGTTCATGGGTCGTCGGAACAAGTCCGACGATGACGAAGGATGGGATGCGCAGCGGGTCATCGGATGGCTTTCAGGAATTCCAGCCGATTGCCAAACGGATCGAAGATGAAGACGCGCTCGACACCGTCGATCTCGTCGTTGGCTTTGGTCTCGTAGCCGGCGGCCGCCGCGCGGGCGGCGATGGCGGCGACGTCATCCACCACGAACGCCACATGGGCCTTCACATTGGCGCGGAAGTCCTGCTCGACGCCGAGATGGACCTTCACGGCGCCCTCGAACCAGGCCCCGCCGCGCTTGGCCATCTCGGCAGGCTTGGGGACCTCGGCCAGACCCAGCAGGTCGCCGTAGAACGGGCGCGCTTGGTCCTCGCCCCCGACGGGGATGGCGATCTGGACGTGGTCGATGGCCTTCAGCACTAGCCGACCGATCCTTCCAGCGAGATCGCCACCAGCTTCTGGGCCTCGACGGCGAACTCCATCGGCAACGTCTGCAGCACGTCGCGCACGAAGCCGTTGACCAGCAGGGCGACGGCCGACTCCGTGTCCAGTCCCCGTTGCTGGCAGTAGAACAGCTGGTCGTCCGACAGCCGCGTCGTCGTCGCCTCGTGCTCGAAGACCGACTGGCCGTTGCGGGCCTCGATGTAGGGCACGGTGTGGGCGGCGCAGTCCTTGCCGATCAGCAGGCTGTCGCACTGGGTGAAGTTGCGCGAGCCGACGGCCTTCGGGTGCGCCGAGACCAGGCCGCGGTAGGTGTTGGACGACTTGCCGGCGCTGATGCCCTTGGAAATGATCCGCGACTTCGTGTTGGCGCCCAGGTGGATCATCTTGGTGCCGGTGTCGGCCTGCT
>JAUSPV010000310.1 GCA_030652755.1 Caulobacter sp.
TCGACACGCCGCTTCGCGGCTGCTCAGGATGACGTAGTCTCAAAACCACCCATACACGTCATGCTGAGCAGCGCTCGCCAGAGCGCGTGTCGAAGCACGCACGGCGCAAGCTAAAGCCCCAGCCTCCGCGCCCCCTCGGCCGCGGTGACCACGTCAAACCCCCGCGCCACTGCCGCGTCGACCAGATGCCCCAGCGCCTCGGGCGTGCAGCCCCAGGCGGAGGGGCTTTCGGCCACGTCGTGGGTGTAGAGGATCAGCCACGCCTTGCGCTCGGCGGCCCGGTCCAGCCAGCGCATGGCGGCGGCTTCGCCTTCAGGGCCCTCGATGCCGACGGCGGGCAGCTGGTTGGCGTCGGCGCCGTCCTCGACCAGGCCCGCCTGCACGGTGCGCAGGGTGCGGAACCGGCCGCCCAGCACGCGCTTGGCCGGGATCGACACGTCGCCGTAGGGGTAGGCGAAGCTTTCGGTGTAGGCCGCGCCCCAGGCCTTCAGCCCTTCGGAGTTGCGGTCGACGTCCCCCACGATGGCGGCGGCGTTCGCCTGGCCGCAGTCGAGGTGGGAGAAGGTGTGGCAGGCGATCTCATGGCCGGCGGCGGCCAGGCGGCGGGCGTCCTCGGCCTGCGCATAAACCCCCATCGGCCCGGTCTGTCCGGCCAGGCCCGTGGAGACGTAGTAGGTCCCGCGCGCCCCGCGCTGCTCCAGTTCCCGCGCCCCGGCCAGGGCGGCGGTCACCGGCATGTCGTCGAAGGTGAAGCTGATCATCGGCCGCTCCAGCGCCATGCGCACCGGGCGACGTTGGGCCAGCCGCGCGAAGCGGCGCCGCAGCTTGCCCTTCAGGGAGCGATCAGCGCTGTAGGCTTCCATCAGACGGCCTCCGCATAGAGGGCGGCGCGGTAGAGCCGCATGAACAGGTCCCGGGCGGGCAGGGGGGCGAGGTCGGCGACCGCGACCGCCTTCAGCGCCGGTCGCCACAGCCCCTTGAGCGGCACCACCTTCAGCAGCCGGGCGACCCGGTAGCTGGGATAGGTCTCGACCACCGACCGGTGGCCGGCGACGACGCGGGCGAAGTTGGCCGCCGACTGCTCGTACTTGCGGGCGATGGTCGCGGCGGTGTCCAGGCCCAGGTGGCTGGCCGGGATGTCGACATGGACGATGGGGTGCTCACGGGCGACCCGCATGGCCCACTCCACGTCTTCCCAGCCCCAGCCCGTGAAGGCCTCGTCAAAGCCGATGGCCTCGAACACATCTCGGCGGACCAGCAGGTTGGAGGTGAAGACGTGCTTCTCCGGCGCCTCGGCGCGGATGGCGGCGCTCAGGCAGTCGCTCTTCAGCGCCATGGCCCGGTGCAGGGCGTGCTCGCGGGTGCGCGGCGTCTGATCCAGCGAGAAGCCGCCGAAGGCGACGGCCGGGTTCCGTCCGGCGACCAGCGCCAGCCAGTCGGCCAGGAAGCCCGGCCGGTCGGGCAGCATGTCGGCGTCGAGGAACAGCATGTGGCCGCCCCGCGCGTGGCCGGCCAGCCGGTTGCGGCCCCTGGAGCGGCCTTCGTTGGTCGACAGCCGCACGAAGCGGGCGGGCAGTGCCATGGTCCCGACGGTCTGGGCCACCCGGGTCGCCAGATCGGCCTCGCCCGAGCCGTCGTCGAGCACGATGACCTCGATCCCGGGAGCCGTCGCGCTGTCCAGCGCCGCCAGCAGCCGCACCGGGTCATCGCGGAAGAAGGGGATCAGGACAGACAGCGCAGGTCTGGGGGCGCCGCGCCAGGCCTTGCTCTCGACGGTCCATTCGGTGGGCTGGAGGGTCATGTCGCCGCTCCCGGCCGCAGACTGGCGATCAGCTCATGGCGGCGCGTCCGGGCGCCCGCCGCGTCCAGCGCGAAGACCACCAGGCCGTAGACGATCGCGCCGGCCCCGGCCTTCAGCGCCAGTTCGAGGATGCCGCCCAGGGCCGGGATGGTCAGCACCACGACCGCCATGGCCACGCAACCCGCGCCGCCCTTCCACAGGGCTTCCAGCGGCAGCGGCAGGGGCATGGCGCTCCGGCCCAGCGCGAAGGAGGCGACCGCCCCGACCGTGTAGCTGATCGCCGTGGCCCACATGGCGCCGTCGATGCCGTAGCGCGGGATCAGGACCAGGTTCAGCGCCAGGTTCAGCCCGGCCGGAATGGTCATGGCCACCGTCAGCAGCTTCGTGCGCTGGCCCAGGGTGAAGGCCTGATGCAGGTAGTAGGTGGTGACGCCGGAGAAGAAGGCCCCGATGGCGATCCAGGGCGTGACGTGCGCGGCGCCCTCGACCAGCGCCTCGCCGACCATCACCTGGGCAAGCGGACCGGCGACCAGCGCAACGCCCACGGCGGCGGGGAGGGTCAGCAGCACCATGAAGGACGCCTGCTCGCGGGCGGTTTCGGCCAGGGCCGCGCGGCCCCCCCGCTCCAGCGCCGCGACCATGGCCGGGCCGCCGGCCATGCCCAGCCAGATGAACACGACGTCGAGGGTGCGGTTCGCGAGGCTGTAGCCGGCGTGATAGATTCCGACCGACTCCTCATTGAGGTAGCCGGCCAGCAGGAAGCGGTCGGTGGAGGAGATGACCAGGGCCAGGATCAGCGACAGCGCCACGGGCATGCCGTAGCCGGCGTACTCGCGCAGCCGCGCCGGGTCGACCTTGCCGCCCCGCATCATCGTCAGTTCGCGGCGCAGGGTGAAGATCAGGCAGAGGATGGCGACCACCGCCATGCCCATAAGCGGGCCGCCGCCGCCGAATCCGATGGCGACATAGACCACCCCGGCCGCGAACCCGCCGGCCGACTGGGCCATGTCCAGCAGCGCGGCGGCGCCGACCTCGCCGTCAGCGCGGCGGCGCTCCTGCACCAGCTTGATCAGGCTGCGGAAGACCACGGCCAGCAGGCCGGCCGCCACGGCGACCTTGAGGCTGTCGCTGATCGGCGCGATCCAGACCGCGAGGCCGGCGGCCAGCGGGAAGGCCAGCGCCAGCGCCAGCCAGGACCGGTAGATCGTCGCCATGTGGCCGGCGACGTCGCCCCGTTCCCGCGCCCGCGCCTGGAAGCGGGCCATGGCCGCCTCGGTCCAGGTGAACAGCAGGGTGTGGGCCAGGATCATGACCGTCATGGCCAGGGCGTAGGCGCCGTACTGCTGGGGCGTCATCAGCCGCGTGAACACCACGATGGTCAGCAGGCCCACGAGCCCGGAGGTGATGTTGGCGGGCAGATAGCCGAGGAGGCCGCGGCGGTACATCGGGCTCTACCGGACCGTGTCGCTGTCGCCGAGCAGGCAGGGGATGGTCATGGCCATGATGTAGACGTCGAACCAGAAGGACTGGCGTTCGATGTACTCGATGTCCAGCGCCACGCGGCGGCGCACCAGCTCGGGGCTGTCGACCGGCCCGCGCGAGCCGTTGATGGCGGCCCAGCCGGTCATGCCGGGCTTCATGCGGTGACGGTGAGCATACTCAGCGACCAGGCGGGCGGACTCGGTCTGGCCGGTCTTCATGCCCACGGCGTGCGGGCGCGGGCCGACCAGGGACATCTCGCCGCCGAGGACGTTGAGCAGCTGCGGCAGCTCGTCCAGGCTGGTCTTGCGGATGAAGCGGCCGACGCGGGTCACGCGGTCATCGCCGGCCTGCACCTGCTGCACGGCCGCGAAGTCGGCGGCTTCCTGGCGCATGGAGCGGAACTTCCAGACGAGGATTTCCTCGTTGTTGAAGCCGTGGCGACGCTGGCGGAAGAAGATAGGGCCGGGACTGTCCAGCTTGATGGCGATGGCCACCAGCGCCATGACCGGCAGGCCGAGGATCAGCGCTGTCCAGCCGATGGCGATGTCCTGCAGCCGCTTGACCACCGCGCGGCGGACGTCGGCGGGCTCTCCCGACACCTGGGCCAGCTGTGCGTCGGCGATGCGGGAGAGGGCGCGGACACGGCCGTCCTCGCCGCCGGAGTCGAGCACCAGGCTGACGTCGTTGGGCAGCACCCGCAGCCGGGCGATGATCTCGCGCACCCGGGTCTGCGCGGTCGGGTTCACCGCGATGACGATGCGGTCGACATAGGGCAGCACCTTGTGGCCGAGCAGGTCGCCGGTGTCGCCCAGCACCGGCACGCCGGCGATTTCCTTGGGCGCGCGGCCCAGGCGGTCGTCGAACACGCCCAGCACCGCCACTTCGCGGGTCTTCAGGGCCGTCTCGATCAGCTTGCGGGCCGCCTCGGTGGCGCCGACGATGACGATGTTGGGCGTCAGCTTGCCGTCGCGCCGCCAGCGCCGGACCGTGCTCCACCAGATAACATGCAGCAGGCCGAGACCGACCAGCACCGGTCCGAACCACTGCGCGAGCAAGGGCAGGGAGTTGCGTCCGCCCGGCAGCAGCAGCTCCCCCGCGAGCAACGGCGCCCCGGTCAGGCCGAAGGCGGCGAAGACTCGCAGCAGATGGCGGGGGAGGGTCTCGCGATGGGCGAAGGCATAGCAGCCCAGGGCGCCCAGGGCCCAGACCAGGACGGCGAAGCCGACAGCCAGCGGCAGAATCTCGCCCACGGTGGCGGCCAGCAGGCCGCCCGGCGTAACGATGTGGGTCAGTACGATCGCGAAGAGCGCCGCGGCGATGGCGTCCACCCAGCCGTAGAGGCGGGTCACCTGCTGCATCTCCAGCCGGGACCGGACAGGGGTCAGCCGCGTGGGGCGGAACGGACCACGCCGGTCGCGGGGATCTTCCTCGGGCGCGGCGCCGCGCGGGCCGAGCCCGGCGATCATGCCGCCGCGCAGGGCGCGAACGGCCGCGACCCAGCCGTCATCGGGCTGGCCTTGCTGCTCGGGGCGGTGAGCGGGGGCGGTCAACATGACCCGACAATGACGTCATCGCCTCAAGCGGCGGTTAACACGGGTCTCCGAAATCACCGGAATCGCCCGTTGGCGCAGCCCGAAACGGGTAGGGCGCTGTCGCCGACCTTGCCTTGGTCCTCAGGCGGCCTGGGTGATGGTGAAGGTCTGACTCACGTGCTCGCCGCGACCGAAGATGGTCATGAAGGCGATGTCGGCGGCGTCCAGCCCGGTCGCGACGCGGACGAGGCCGTCGACGGGGGCCAGGCCGGTCGGATCGACCAGTTGCCATCGGCCGCCGAGGAACACTTCCACCACCGCATGCATGTCCGGCGGCTCCAGGCCCCAGGCGTAGGCGCTCACGGCCCGGGCCGGTACGCCCGCCGCCCGGCAAAGGGAGATGGCCAGGTGGGTGAAGTCGCGGCACACGCCGGCGCGGTCGACGAAGGTGTCCAGCGCGGTGGACTCCACGTTGCTGACGCCGGCGCGGTAGTCGACGTGGGCGCTGATCCAGGCCAGCACGGCCTTGACCTGCTCACCGCTGTGCAGGGCTCCGAACTCGCGCGCCACGAAGGACTCGAACCGGTCCGAGGGGCAGTAGCGGCTGGGCCGCAGGTAGCGGAGCGCCTCCCCTGGAAGCCCCCGGACGGGAGAGACGTGTCCCTCGCCGAGCCGCGAGTCCCGCGGATTGACCTCGACCGTCGCGTCGTAGCGGATCTCAAGGTCGCCCTCGGCGACGAAGACGGCGCGCCGCTCGCCGGTGACCGGGTCGTCCAGGCGCGCGATCTCGACCTGCGGTTCGAGCCGGAGGGATTCGGACAGCACGGTCTGGTCGGCGCTGCGCGCCGCTTCCAGCAGCAGCAGCACCTCGCAGCGCTGGTCGAAACGGTAGGCCAGCCGCGCTTCGATCTGGAATATCATGTCTGGATCCCTTGCCGCCCGGCAGATGGGGGGCGGCCGCCCCTCCAAGCGCCCGACGGCGGCGAAGGTTGCGTCCATCATGCGGCGAGCGGGGAGGCGTGACAATCGGCGCGGACTCACGTCACGGACGCCCGCTGATCCGGCGCTTGTCGCCTCGTGCGCGAAGAGCCGGAACGTGATATTCCATCGTTTATCGACGATTGCCGGTCGATGTCACAAAACTGTTGTCGCGACAGCTTAGACGCCTGCTCCTGAGGGGGCCGCTTCGGCGTGACCGCCACATTCAAACGCCCTGATGAGGATGACGATGAAAAAGCTGGTGCTCTGCGGAGTTGCGGCGCTTGCGCTGACCGCCTGCAATCAGAACACGCCCGCCGCGAAGGGCGGCGTCGACGGCAACGCGATCGTGCTGATCGATGGTTCGAGCACCGTCTATCCGATCTCCGAAGCGCTCGGCGAAGAGTTTCAGAAGGCCAGCGGCGTCCGGGTGACGGTCGGCCTTTCGGGCACCGGCGGCGGCTTCAAGAAGCTCTGCCGCGGCGAGACCGACATCTCCGGCGCCTCACGGCCGATCAAGGCCGAGGAGATGGAGCTCTGCAAGCAGAACGGCGTCGAGTTCATCGAACTGCCGGTGGCGCTTGATGCGCTGGCGGTCATCGTCAATCCCGCCAACACCTTCATCGACTGCCTCACGGTGGCCGAGCTGAAGACCATGTGGGCCCCCGAGGCCCAGGGCAAGATCTCCACCTGGAACCAGGTCCGCGCCAGCTTCCCGAACCAGCCGATCAAGCTTTTCGGCGCCGGCACCGATTCCGGCACGTTCGACTACTTCACCAAGGCCATCAACGGCGAAGAGGGCTCCTCGCGCGGCGACTACACCGCCACCGAGGACGACAACGTCACGGTGACCGGCGTGGGCGGCGACAACAACTCCCTCGGCTACCTCGGCCTGGCCTACCTGACGGAGAACGCCGGCAAGGTTAGGGCGGTGCCGATCCGCCAGGCCAACGGCGCCTGCATCGCGCCGTCCGTCCAGGCCGCCCGCGACGCCTCCTACCAGCCGCTGTCGCGTCCGCTGTTCTTCTACGTCAACAAGAAGCACGCCGACGAGCGCCCGCATGTGCGTGACTTCATCAAGTTCGCCTTCAGCCCGGAGGAGAGCGAGAAGCTGGTCGCCGAGGTCGGTTACGTTCCGCTTCCGACGCAGGCCTACAGCCTGGCGCTCACCAAGTTCGACGCCCGCAAGACCGGCAGCTATTTCGGGGGTGGCTCGAAGGTCGGCGTAACGGCCGAGGAACTGCTCGCCGACGCCGGCAAGTAGCGCGTCACGCAGTCAACGGCGGCCGGGGATGATCGCGCCCCGGCCCTACGTCGCGAGGAACATTCGTGTCGCAAACCCTCGATGAAGGCTCAACCTTCGCCGCGCTCCGGGACAGCGGGTTCCTGCGCCGCGGCCGCATTCTCGCGCGCGTCATGCAGGTCATCCTGTTCGCCTGCGCCGCGCTGTCGGTGGTCATCACCGGCGCGATCCTGTGGGTGCTGATCTCTGAATCCTGGATGTTCTTCCGGCAGATTCCGCTGGTCGCGTTCCTGACCGACACCGAGTGGACGCCGGCCTTCACCAATGCCCGCTACGGCATCCTGCCGCTGCTGACCGCCACGCTGTGGGCGGCCGGCATCGCCATGGCGGTCGCGACGCCGCTGGGTCTGGTGCTGTCGGTGTACCTGAGCGAATTCGCCCGGCCTCGCGTGCGGGAGGTGCTCAAGCCGATCCTGGAGATGCTGGCGGCGGTTCCGACGGTGGTCTTCGGCTATTTCGCGCTGCTGTTCCTGACCCCGCTGGCCAAGCAGTTCATTCCGGGTCTTTCGGGCTTCAACCTTCTGATCCCCGGCTTCGTCATGGGCATCATGATCCTGCCCTACGTGGTTTCGATCAGCGAGGACGCCATGCGGGCGGTGCCGATGACGCTGCGCGAAGGCGCCTTCGCGCTCGGCATGAGCCGCTGGCGAACCGCTTTCTCGGTGGTCATCCCCGGCGCCTTCTCCGGCGTCACGGCCGCCTATCTGCTGGCCTTCGCCCGCGCGGTCGGCGAGACGATGGTGGTGGCCATCGCGGCCGGCCAGAACCCGAACCTGACCGGTGACCCGCGCGAGGGCGCCGCGACGATCACCGCCTACATCGTCCAGATGAGCCTCGGCGATCTGCCGCACGGCACGCTGGCCTATTCGACCATCTTCGCCACCGGCCTGGTGCTCTTCCTGATCACGCTGGCCTTCAACGTTCTCGGCTTTGTTCTGCGCCGCAAGTTCCGGGAGGCCTACTGATGGCGGGTGGTTTCAGCGAACGGCGCATCGTCGCCACGGCCAAGGTTCAGGATCTGACCTTCGCGGTGCTGGGCGTCATCGTGCTGTTCTTCGCCATGGCGATGCTGGCGACGCTGGTCGCCGATCTGCTGATCGACGGTCTGGGGCGCATCAACGCCCAGTTCCTGACTGACTTCCCGTCGCGGCGACCGGAGGAGGCGGGCATCCTGTCGGCCTGGGTCGGCACCTCGCTGGTGATGTTTGTCACCGCGCTCCTGGCCATTCCGCTCGGGATCGGCGCGGGGCTGTACCTTGAGGAGTACGCGGCCAAGAACTGGCTCAGCGATCTCATCGAGATCAATGTCAGCAACCTGGCGGGCGTGCCCTCGATCATCTACGGCCTGCTGGCGCTTGGCTTCTTCGTCTATGGCCTGGGCCTTGGCCAGACGGTGCTCGTCGGCGGCATGGTGCTGGCGCTGCTGATCCTGCCGATCGTTGTCGTGGCCACGCGGGAGGCCGTGCGCGCTGTCCCGTCCGGCCTGCGCGAGAGCGCCTACGGCCTCGGCTGCAATCGCTGGCAGGTCGTCTGGAGCTACGTGCTGCCGTCGGCGCGGCCCGGCATCCTGACCGGCGCGATCGTCGGCCTGTCGCGCGCCATCGGCGAGACCGCGCCGATCATCACCATCGGGGCGCTGACCTTCATCGCCTTCCTGCCGCCCAGCCCGATCCAGGCGGCGCCGCCGTTCCTGAACTTCGACTGGCTGAATTCGCCGTTCACCGTGATGCCGATCCAGATGTTCAACTGGACCTCGCGGCCACAGGCCGGGTTCCACGTCAACGCCGCGGCGACCGGCGTGCTGTTGCTGGGCATGACGCTGATCATGAACGGCTTCGCGATCTACCTCCGCTATCACCTGCGCAAGGGGCAACGGTCATGACCGACTCCTCGCGCGCTTCCACGCTCCTCCGCGACAGTTCCGGCGACCCGACCATGACCCAGGCCTCCACGACCGAGACCCCGGCCGCGATCCGCGCCGACGTCCGCGACCTCAAGTTCTGGTACGGAAAGTTCCAGGCGCTGAATGGCGTCACCATGCCGATCCATGATCGCAAGGTGACCGCGATCATCGGCCCGTCCGGCTGCGGCAAGAGCACGCTGCTCCGCTGCTTCAACCGCATCCACGACCTGTATCCGGGCGTTCGCTACGAGGGTCAGATCAACCTCGCGCCGGAGAACATCAACCTCGTCGAGAAGGGCATCGATCCGATCCTGGTCCGGCTGCTGGTCGGCATGGTGTTCCAGAAGCCGAACCCGTTTCCCAAGTCGATCTACGAGAACGTGGCGGCCGGCCTCTATGTCCGCGGCATCCGCAACAAGACCGAGGTCGAGGGCCGGGTCGAGGAAGCGCTCCGTCAGGCCGCGCTTTGGAACGAGGTGAAGGATCGTCTCACCAAGCCGGCCTTCGAGCTGTCCGGCGGCCAGCAGCAGAGGCTCTGCATCGCCCGCGCGCTGGCGCCCAAGCCCAAGCTGCTGCTGCTCGATGAGCCGACCTCGGCGCTGGATCCCATCGCCACGGCCAAGATCGAGGAGTTGATGGACAGCCTGGTCAAGGACGTCACCATCCTGATCGTCACGCACAATCTCGCCCAGGCCGCCCGGATCTCGAAGTTCACCGCCTTCATGCACATGGGCAACCTCGTCGAGTTCGGCGAAACCGAGCAGCTGTTCACCAACCCGACCGTCACGCAGACGCAGGACTACGTGACCGGCCGGTTCGGCTAGGACGGAGAGGCCGTGGCGCAGGCGATGAAGCAGGGCGCTCCCAGGCGATCAAACAGGGCCTCCCGCCCGGGAGAGGATCCGCAGCGCCTGGCGTTGCTGGCCAAGGCGCTCGGCCATCCCGCCCGCATCGGCATCGTCCGCCTGTTGCAGGCCAACGCCAGCTGCGCCGGCAGCGACATCGTCGATCGCATCGGCCTGGCCCAGTCCACGACCGCCGAGCACCTGAGAATCCTGCGCGCGGCCGGCATCGTCCTTGGCGAGGTGGATCGGCCGCGGACGGCCTACTCCCTGAATCCCGCGATGCTCGCGCCCCTGGCCGAGTTCCTGGCCGGGCTTGCCGGGCCTTCTGGCGCGGACGCCAGGGGCTCCAAACCGCCAACTTGAACGGTCGCCCCTGGCGCCGGAAACGACCGATGCGGTCGGCCTTGGGCAGGCGGAAGATACCGCCGTGCAAGGACGGTATTTCATCAAACCGCAGAAATACTTTCACAAGGGCGCATCAGAACCGTCACGGTTCGGCGCCCGCACTGTCACATCCGCCTTCTAACCAACGTGAAGGGCAGGTGGGACGCAAACGTCTTCGGGTCGGACCGAGAGTCTGAGCCGCCATCTGCCGTCTGTTCCTGGGATCAGCCACGGTGGAAACGATGACTGGCATTCGACTGACAAACCTGCTCGCGGTTTCCGCCAGCGTCCTGGCCCTCGCGGCCTGCGGCGGCGCCGATGGCGTGGCCTCTCCCGGCGAAGGCGGGTTCACCGGCGGCGGCGGCGGCGGCGGCGGCGGCACGGGCGGCGGCGGCGGCGGCGGAACCGGCCCGGCGGCCGATTGCCCGACCGGCCTGGCCAACGTCGGCACCATCGACGCGGCGGTCGGCGGCGCCCTTCGGGTTTGCCAGCTCCCGCCGCAGATTACCGGCAACCTCGTCCTGCCGCTGCGCGCCGGCACGATCTACTCGATCAGCGGCCGGGTTGACGTCGGTCAGGATCGCGGCGGCAATGTCTCCGCGCCGATCGCCGGCGCCCAGCAGGGCATCCTGACCGTCGAGCCGGGCGTGCGCGTCTACGGTTCGGCCGGCCTCGACTATATCGTGGTCAACCGCGGCTCGCAGATATTCGCCCAGGGCACCTCGACCCAGCCGATCGTCTTCACCAGCCGCCAGAGCGTGCTGGGCGCCACCGGCGTCGACTCGATCGGCCAGTGGGGCGGCATCGTCTTGCTCGGCCGGGCCAACATCTCCAACTGTCCGGGCGCGACCGCCTACGGCAGCCCCAACTGCGAAGCCATCGTCGAGGGCACCAACGCCTTCTACGGCGGCAACGGAAACTCCGACAACACCGGCGTCCTGCGCTACGTCCGCGTCCAGCACTCCGGCTTCCAGGTGCTGCCTGACCAGGAACTCAACGGCATCACCCTGGCCGGCCTCGGCTCGGGTACGACGATTGAGTACGTCCAGGTCCACAACAGTTCGGACGACGGCTTCGAGTGGTTCGGCGGCAATGTGAACGCCAAGTACCTGGTCGCCACCGGCAACGACGACGACAGCTTCGACACCGACCAGGGCTTCTCTGGCGCGATCCAGTTCGGGATCGTCGTGCAACGCGCCAACGGCGGCGACAAGATGATCGAGGCCAGCTACGCGGCCAACGCCACGGGCAACCCCCGCAGCCGGCCGAAGTTCTCGAACATCACCTTCGTCGGCCGCGGCGCCAACGCCGGCCTGGTGTTCAACAGCGGCACCAACGTCGACCTCTACAACAGCATCGTTCGCCACACCGCCGGCGCCGCCGCCTGCCTGGACATCGACCTGCTCGGGACGGCGCCGGCCACCGGCAACACCACCGGCACGTTCCGCTCGGTGTTCCTGTCCTGCAACGTGCCGTTCGACGCGGACGCGGACGATGAATCCTTGATCTTCACCCACGCCAGCAACGTGCCGACCGGCACGTCAACGTTGAGCGGCGTCTTCATCAACGGCGCTACCGAGAACGGCGTCGCGGTCACCAACCCGACGGGCGTGAGCACCTACTTCGTCCTGCCGACCTACATCGGCGCCGTGCGCGATGCTTCCGACACCTGGTGGTCGGGCTGGACCTGCGGCCTGGCCGCCGGCTCCACCTGCTGAGTGACCTGACGGGCGGCGGTCCTCGGGCCGCCGCCTGTCTCCTTCCCGCGCTAGCGACAAGGTTCGCCATGAAGATCCTAACACCCACGCTGGGCAGCCTTTTGCTCGCGACGTCCGCGCTGGTGGCGCCGCACGTCGCGCTGGCGCAACAGGCCCCGCAATCCGCCCCGACGAGCGGCGGCCCCGAAACCGAGGTCGAGGAGCTCATTGTCCTCGGGGTCAACATCCCGCAGCCGATGCGCGAGACGTCCGAAGTCGCCAGCTTCCTGACAGTCGAGGATCTCAAGCGCCAGGGCGACGACAACGCCGCCGAGGCGCTGACTCGCCTGAGCGGTCTGAGCCTTGTCAGCGGACGCTTCGTCTATGTGCGCGGCCTTGGCGAGCGCTACTCTTCGGCCCTGCTCAACGGCTCGCCGCTGCCCAGCCCCGAGCCGCTTCAGCGCGTTGTCCCGCTGGATCTGTTCCCGAGCAACATCCTGGCCGGCACGAGCGTCCAGAAGACCTACTCGGTGAACTACCCCGGCGAGTTCGGCGGGGGCATCATCGATCTGAAGACGACGAAGATTCCCAACGAGCCCTTCTTCTCGATGTCCGCCAGCGTCGGCGGCAACACCGAGACGACCTTCAAGGAGGGCATCACCTACTACGGTTCGCGGACGGACGGCCTGGGCTATGACGACGGCGCGCGGGAAATCCCCAAGCCGTTGCAGGCCGCTATCGAAACCGGCCATCGCATCACCAGCGGCGTCAACTTCACCGACAACCAACTGGTCTTCATCGGCAGCAGTCTCGTCAACGCGCCGATGAACCTGATCCAGATCAAGAACGACATCCAGCCGGCCTTCAGCGTCGATCTCAGTGGCGGCCGCTCGTTCGAGGTTCCCGGCGGCACGCTGGGCGTTCTGTTCGTCGGCGGCTTCGACAACAGCTGGCGCTCGCGCTTCGGCAAGCAGCAGGAAGGCGCGGTCGGCGGCGGAGTCATCGAGCCGGTCACGGACTACGACTTCCGCTCGACGCAGAATGACGTGGTCGTCAACGCCCTGGTCGGCGTCGGCTACGACATGGGCGACCATGTCTTCAGCTGGACCAATCTCTACATCCACAGCACGACCAAGGAAGCCCGCATCCGCGAGGGCTTCAGCGAGCTGACCGGCGCTGACGTCCGTGATGACTACACCGAGTGGTTCGAGCGCAGCCTGACCAGCACCCAGCTGACCGGCGAGCACACCTTTGGCGATCTGGAGATCGACTGGCGCGGGGCTTTCGCCACCACGGCGCGCAACACGCCCTACGAGAAGGGCATCCGCTACCGCCTGGTGGGCGGCGAGTATCTGCACAACGCCTCGCAGGAGCAGAACTACACCCGCTTCGGCGAGGTCGAGGACAAGCTCGCCAGCTTCGGCGTCGACGGCGCCTACACCATGGCCCTGTCGAACCAGCGCGACGTGATCTTCAGCGGCGGCGTGGCCTGGTCGGACAACGACCGTTCGGCCATCCAGCGCGAGTTCCGCTTCCTGGCCCTGAACGCCGCCCTTCCGATCGAGGTGCAGCGTCAGCGCGTCGACTACCTGCTGGCCGACTACAACATCGGCCCGGGCGCCCTGATGATCCGCGAAACCAGCGGCGGCGATGGCGCTGCCGCCTACAAGGCGGCGCTGGAGGTCAAGGCCGTCTACATCCAGGCTGACGCCGAGATCATTCCGTTGGTCCGGGCCACCGTCGGCCTGCGCTATGAGGACGCGATCCAGAGCGTAACGCCCCTGGCGCTGTTCGCCGGGGACCCGGTGCCGTTCGCGCCGCCGGCTCTCGAGAACCAGTACGTTCTTCCGGCCGCCACGGTGACCTGGAACTTCTACGAGGAGATGCAGCTGCGGGTCGGTCTGTCCAAGACCATCGCCCGTCCGCAGTTCCGCGAACTGGCGCCGCTTTCCTACCTGGACCCGGACACCGATCGCCTGTTCATCGGCAACCCCAACCTGGTCGACAGCGAACTGATCAACTTCGACGCCCGCTACGAGTGGTACTTCGCCCGCGACCAGTACTTGACGCTCGGGCTCTTCTACAAGGACATCGACAAGCCGGTCGAAGCCATCGTCAACGAAGTCGGCGCCACGGTCCAGACCACCTTCCTGAACGCGCCCAGGGCGGTCCTCTACGGGGCCGAGGTCGACGTGAAGACCTACTTTGAGTTCTTCTCGGAGACGCCATGGTTCTCGTCCAAGCGCTGGCTGGCGGCCGCCAACTACACCTACAGCAAGTCCGAAGTGGTTGTTGAGGACGGCGACGTCGTCTTCCCGCTCACCGTCGATGGTTCGTCGCGTCCCGCCAAGGATTTTGTCAATGACGGCGATCCCATGCAGGGCCAGTCGGAGCACCTGGTGAACGTCCAGTTCGGCTTCGAGGATGAGGCCGCCCGCTCGCAGGCGACCTTCCTGGTCGGCTTCGCCAGCAAACGGATCACTACCCGCGGCCGCACCGGCTTCCCTGACCTGGTTCAGGAGCCGGGCGTGATGCTCGACTTCACCTACCGCCGCGACTTCACGGTCTGGGACAAGGACGTGACGTTCGGCTTCGAGGCCCGCAACCTCCTGGGCGAGGACTACCAGGAGTTCCAGGAGCTGGGCGGCGGTCGCGTGGACAACAACACCTACGCCCTCGGCCGCAGCTTCTCCGTGAGCCTGTCGACGCGGTTCTGACACCAGGGCGGCCATGCGGCGGATTCGTCGCATGGCCGCTCCCCGCGCGTCTTCGACTGTCACGGTCGCGTCGCAAAACCTGCACGAACCTGCATCGTTCGCCGACTACTACGAACACGGCCTAAAGCTGGACCGTAGGGGCGAGTGTTTTGAGACTGCCGGATCTGTCGAATGTTGTCGCTGACCCGCAGCGCTCGCTGTGGGTCGGGACCGAGATTCTGATCGTCGTCCTGCTCGGTGTCCAGGCCGCTCGTCTCGGCTGGATCGTCCTTTCGCCGGCCCCGGTCTCGGCGCCCTCCGTCAGCGCCGTCGGCGAGGATCGCCTGGCGATCCTAAAGCGGTTTGACCCCTTCTTCCGGGCCGCGCCCGAGGCCCTGACCGCGGCCACCACCCAGGCCTTCCGCCTCCATGGCGTGCGCGTCGGCGGCGGCGGCTCGGGCTCGGCGATCCTCGGCACGCCAGACGGGCTGCAGCGGTCGTTCGCGGTCGGCGACGAGATCGCTCCGGGCGTCCGCCTGGTTTCGGTCGCCGAAGACCACGTCGTCCTGGCGCGCGGCGGTGTCCGCAGCACGCTTCATTTCCCGTCCGCCGAGTCGGGCGTCCTCGAGAGCATGGTTCAACCGTGAGACTTGTCACGTTCGCAGCCCTGGCGGCCGCCCTCTGCGCGGCGCCGCTCGCCGACGCCCGGGCGCAGACCCAGACCCTCAACGTCCAGGACGCCGATATCCGGGCCTTCATCCAGGACGTCTCGCGCAGCACCGGCTACACCTTCGTCATCGATCCCCGGGTCAAGGGCGTGGTGTCGGTCAGCAGCAGCGGCCCGCTGAGCCGCGCCGAACTGTTCGACGTCTTCCTGTCCACGCTGCGGGCCAACAACTTCGTGGCCGTGCCCACCGGATCGGGCGCCTACCGGATCGAGCCATCCGAGAACGCCGCCCGCCAGCCGTCGGCGGCCGGCGGTCAGTTCACCACCCAGGTCTTCCGGCTCCGCAGCATCGACGCCCAGGCGGCGGCGGAGATCCTCAAGCCGCTGGTCGGCCCCCAGGGGCAGGTGATCGCCAATCCCCGGGGCAACACCCTGGTCGTCGCCGACTACGCCGACAATGTGCGCCGCATCCGCGGGCTGATCACCCAGATTGACCAGGACCGGTCCAGCACCCGCGCGGTGACGCTGCGCAACAGCTCGGCCCGCGAGGTCGCCGCCGTCATCACCAACCTCACCGCGCTGTCCGGCGCCGACGGCAAGCCCACGCGCGGCCCGGTCTCGGTCGTGGCCGTGGAGGGCAGCAACACGGTCCTGCTGCGCGGCGAGCCGGAGGCCATCGACCGCCTGCTGCCGCTGATCGCCGACCTCGACCTGCGGGCCCGCTCCAACGACGACGTGAAGGTCATCTTCCTCAAGCACGCCAACGCCGAGCAGATGCTGCCGGTGCTGCAACAGCTGCTGGGCCTGCCGGTGGCGGGGGCCGGACCGGCGTCGGCGGATGGGACCCGCGCGACCGCGGAGGCGGCGGTCCAGCCGGCCGGCGGCCTGCGCGTGGGCATCGCCCGCTACCCCGGCGCCAACGCCCTGATCATCAGCGCGCCGCCCGACACCCAGCGCATGCTCGCCGAGGTGATCACCAAGCTCGACGTGCGCCGCGAACAGGTGCTGGTCGAGGCGATCGTCGTCGAGGTCTCCGACAACGCCGCCCGCGAACTGGGCGTCCAGTTCATCCTCGGCGGCGGCAAGGGCGACGTGCCCTTCGCCGTGACCAACTACTCCAACACCGCGCCCAACATCCTGGCCCTGGCCGGCGCGGTCGCGGGCGAGAAGAACCTCCCCGAGGACTCCGCGACCCTGGCCGCCCTGCGGGACGCGGCCGTCTCGTCGCTGCTGGGCGCCAATGGCCTGCTGACCGGCGGGGTAGGGCAGCTGGAAAACGGGGCGATCTTCGGGGTGATCGTCAACGCCGTGCGTCGCGATTCCGGGTCGCGTCTGCTGTCGACGCCCTCGGTCCTGACCCTCGACAACGAGGAGGCCACCTTCCTGGTCGGCCAGGAAGTGCCGATCACCACCGGCGAGGTGCTGGGCAGCGCCAACAACAACCCGTTCCGCACCATTCAGCGCCAGAATGTCGGCATCCAGCTGGAGGTGAAGCCGCGGATCAACGCGGGGGGCGGGATCACCCTGTTTCTGCGCCAGGAGGTCTCCTCCGTGGCCGGGCCGGTGGCGGAAGGCTCCTCGGAGCTGATCCTCAACAAGCGCGAGCTCGAGACGACGGTGCTGGTCGATGACGGCCAGATCGTCGTCCTGGGCGGGCTGCTCGACGAGAACGAGCGCACGTCGGTGAACGCGGTCCCCGGCTTGAGCGAGATCCCGGTGCTGGGCGGGCTGTTCAAGAGCAAGGCGCGGACCGGCGGCCGGACCAACCTGATGATCTTCATTCGCCCACGGATCATTCGCAGCGCCGCTGACGCCCAGGCCGTGACCGCGCCGCGTTACGACTTCATCCGCGGCGATCCCGCCCTGGTGGATCGCTCGGGCGTCAACGCGCTCGACGCCCTCGTCCAGGATTACCTGAAGACCCTGCCGCCGGTCGCGCCGCCGCCGGCGACGTCGCCCGCCGCGACGCCGATCGCCGCCCAGCCGTTGCCGCCACCGTCCGCGACCGAGCTCCGGGGCGGCCCGCGATGACCGTCGAAGCGTCCGAGCCCGCGCTGCCCTATGCGTTCGCCCGGCGGCACAGCGTCCTGCTGCTGGAAGCGGACGATCTGCCCAGGATCGGGCTCCGCGAAGGCGCCGACCCGCGCGCCCTGATCGAGGTCCGTCGCGCGCTGGGCCGGCCGGTCGCGGTCGAGTCGATGCCGACGGCGATCTTCGACCGGCGAATCTCGGAGATCTACGCCGACGCCAGTCTCGGCGTGCAGTCGGCCGACGGCCTGGAGTTCGGCGCCGGCCTGGGCGGCATGCTCGAGGATCTTCCGACCACGGCCGACCTGCTCGATCCGCAGGACGATGCGCCGATCATCCGCCTGATCAACGGCCTGATCGCCGAGGCGGTGCGGCGCGGGGCTTCAGACGTGCATATCGAACCCTACGAAGCCGCGCTTCTGGTGCGGCTGCGCGTCGACGGAATCCTGCAGGAGGTGCTGTCGCTGCCCAACCGGGTCGCGCCGATGCTGGTGTCTCGCGTCAAGGTCATGGCCCGCCTGGACATCGCCGAAAAACGCGTCCCCCAGGACGGCCGTATCTCGCTGACTCTCGCGGGCCGGGCCTTCGACGTCCGGGTCTCGACCCTGCCGTCGCGGGGCGGCGAGCGGGTGGTGATGCGCATCCTCGACAAGGACCAGGCCGGGCTGAAGCTTCAGGACCTTGGCATGTCGCCGGAGGTCTACGCCGCCTTCGAGGCCGCGCTGCGCGAACCCAACGGCATCATCCTGGTCACCGGCCCGACCGGCTCGGGCAAGACGACCAGCCTCTACGCCGGTCTGGGCCTGCTCAACGACGCCCGCCGCAACATCCTGACCATCGAGGATCCGGTCGAGTACGCGGTCCACGGCGTCGGCCAGACCCAGGTCAACAACAAGGTCGGCATGACCTTCGCCGCCGGCCTGCGCGCCATCCTGCGCCAGGACCCGGACGTGGTCATGGTCGGCGAAATCCGCGACACCGAAACCGCCCAGGTCGCCGTCCAGGCCAGCCTCACCGGCCATCTGGTGCTCTCGACCGTGCACACCAACAACGCCGCCGGCGCGGTCACCCGCCTGCGCGACATGGGCATCGAGCCCTTCCTGCTGGCCTCCACCCTTCGGCTGGTCGTCGCCCAGAGGCTGGTCCGGCGGCTCTGCACCGACTGCCGCCGGCTGTCGCCCGCCGATCCGGAGTCCGCGCGCCTGCTGGGCATCGAGGCTGATCGCCCGCTGTGGCGTCCGGTGGGTTGCCCGAGCTGCAACACCACCGGCTATTCCGGCCGCGTCGGCATCTACGAGGCGATCCGCGTCGACGACCGCGTGCGCCGCCTGATCGCCGAGAGCGCCGACGAGGATGTTCTGGCCCGTGTCGGCGCCGAGGCGACCGGCGACCTCGCCGCGGCGGCCCGCGCCCGGGTCCTGGACGGCTCCACCACGCTGGAAGAGGCCATCCGGGTGACGCGCCAGGAGGCGGATGTCAGTGGCGGCGTTTGACTACATCGCGCTGGACGCCGGCGGCCGCCCGCGCAAAGGGCTGGTCCAGGCCGTCGACGCCGAGGCCGCGCGCGCCAGCCTCAAGCGCCGTCGCCTCGCGCCGGTCAGGATCGAGCCCGCCGCCGAGGCCGCCGTTGCGCCCCGGGCGCCGCTGATCGGGCCGCGCGGACTGGACGGCAAGGTTCTGTCGATCCTCACCCGGCAACTCGCGACGCTCATCGCGGTCACGCCGCTGGAAGAAGCCCTGCGCACCATGGCGCAACAGGCCGACTCCGCCCGCATCGCCCGCGCGCTGACCGTGGTCCACGACGGCGTCCTCGAAGGCTTCCGTCTGTCGGACGCCATGGGCCGCCCCGGCGCCGGCTTTCCGCCGCTCTATCGCGCGATGGTCGCGGCCGGCGAGAACTCCGGCGCCCTGCCGGACATTCTCGAGCGGCTCGCCGATCTCTATGAACAGCAGCAGCAGGTCGCCGCCAAGGTCACCGCCGCGCTGGTCTATCCGATCGTGCTGGCGGTCACGGCCATCCTCGTCGTGGTCGCCCTGATGACCTTCGTGGCGCCCAAGGTCGTCGACCAGTTCGACTCCATGGGTCAGGCCCTGCCGATGCTCACCCGCGTGGTGATGGGCATATCTGGCTTCCTGACCCATCACGGCCTCGTCCTGCTGGCCGTCATCGCGGTGGCGGTGCTGCTGTTCATGCAGGGGCTGAAGCGGCCGGCCTTCCGGCGGCGGGTCGATGGCGCGTTGCTCAGCGCCCCGGTCATCGGCCGCCTGATCCGCGACGTCCAGGCCGCCCGGCTGGCCCGCACCCTGGCCACCATGATCGCCGCCGGCGTGCCGGTGCTGCAGGGGCTGGAGATGACGGCCCGCACCGTCCGCAACACCGTCATGCGCGAGGCCATGACGACCATGGCCGACTCCATCCGCGAGGGCGGCGGTCTGTCGGCCGCCATGCGCCGCGTCGGCGTGTTTCCGCCGATCCTCGTCTACATGACCGCCAGCGGCGAAAGCTCGGCCCGCCTCGACATGATGCTCGGCCGGGCCGCCGACTATCTGGAGCGGGAGTTCAACACCTTCACCACCGCCGCCCTCAGCCTGCTGGAGCCGGCGATCATCGTGGTGATGGGCGGGGTGGTCGCCACCATCGTGCTGTCGATCCTGCTGCCCATCCTGCAACTCAACTCGCTGGCCCTCGGCTAGAAAGGACACCGTTCATGCAGGCCCAGACCCTGATCGCCCGCCGCCGCTCCGAGGCGGGCTTCACCCTGATCGAGATGATGGTCGTGGTGGTGATCCTCGGCCTGCTCGCCACCATCGTGGTGATCAACGTCCTGCCCAGTCAGGACCGCGCCATGCGGGAGAAGGCGCGCGCCGACATCGCCGTGCTCGAACAGGCGGTCGAGAGCTACCGCCTCGACACCTTCGCCTACCCGACGGCGGCCGAGGGCCTGCAGGCGCTGCTCCAGGCGCCGGCCACCCTGACCCGGGCCGATCGCTACCGCGAGGGCGGCTACGTCAAGCGCCTGCCCGACGATCCCTGGGGCAACCCCTACCAGTACGCGCGGCCGGGCAAGCATGGGCCGTTCGACATCTACTCCTTCGGCGCCGACGACCGGGAGGGGGGCGAGAAGAATGACGCCGATATCGGCAACTGGCAGTGACCGCCGCCGCGAGGCCGGTTTCACGCTGACCGAGCTGATGGTCGTGCTGGCCATCATCGGGCTGCTGGCGACCGTCGTCGTCCTGGCGATGACCGACGGTCGCCCTTCGGGCGCGCAGGAGGCGGAGCGCTTCGCCGCGCGCCTGGTCCGGGCCCGCGACGAGGCCCTGATGACCAATCGCACGGTCGAGGTGACGGTGTCGCCCGGCGGCTACGACTTCCGGGTCGGTGGCCCGCGGGGTTGGACGCCGCTGGAGGACGGGCCGTTCCGCGCGGTGGCGTGGTCCTCGGATACGCAGATGTCGGCCGCCGATCTCGTTGACCGCGTGGCCTTTGATCCGGCGGGCGTCGCCACGCCGGCGGACTTCGTGATCACGCGCGGACGGCTCAGCAGCCGGGTGACCGTCGATACAGCGGGAAATGTCAGGGTCGATGACGCGACAGCGCGCTGAGCAGGGGTTCACCCTTATCGAGGTGCTGGTGGCGATGTCTGTGTTCAGCATCGCGGCGCTGGCGCTCGTCAATGTCTCCGGAGAGAACACCCGGACCGCCGCCGCCATCGAGGCGAAGGTCATGGCCGGCGTGGTGGCCGACAACCGCATCGCCGAGTCCCTGATCGACTGGCCGCCGATCGGCGAGTCGGCGGGCGTGGACCAGGCTGGCGACCGGCCCTGGCGCTGGGCCCGCAAGGTCAGCCGGACGAGCGATCCGGAGATCGTGCGCATCGATGTCGTCGTCGGCCGCCCGGACGACAAACGCACCCTGGCCGAGGCGACCGCCTTCCGGGGGCGCCGATGAAGGGCTTCACCCTCGTCGAGATGCTGGCGGCGCTGTTCGTCTTCGGCCTGGTCTCCGCCGCCGGCGCGCTGGTCATGGGCTCGACCTTGGACGGCCAGACGGCCGTGCGTTCCCGCATGGACCAGCTCGGCGCGTTCCAGCGCACGCGCATCCTGCTCAAGGCCGACCTGGATCAGCTGTCGACCCGCCGGACCCGCGACGGGACCGGCGTCCAGGCGGCCGGCGCCTTCATCGGCCGCCAGCCGGCCGACGGGGCGCCGTTCATGATGCTGGCGCGGCACGGCTGGGAGAACCCGGGCGCCGCGCAACGCCCGTCCGTGCAGCGGGTCGACTATCGCCTGTCCGGCGGCAGGCTGGAGCGCATCACCCGCGCGGCCCTCGATGGCGCGCCGGCGGGCGCCCCGCAGGTGCTGCTGGAGGGCGTCGACCAGCTGCAGGTGGCCTACCTCCACCGGGGCGCCTGGTCGCCGACCTGGACGGCTCTTCCCAACGCGGAACTGCCCCAAGCCGTCCGGATCACGTTCAGGGTCCAGGGTCTTGGCCGGCTCGAACAGGTGCTGCTCACGCCGGAGAGCCTGAGATGAGGCCCGCCGACGAGAAGGGCGCGGCCCTGCTGACCGTGCTGCTGCTGGTGGCGGTGATGTCGATCATCGCCGTCGGGGTGCTGGACGACATCCGGTTCGGCGTCAGGCGCACCGCCAACGCTGTCGGCCGAAGCCAGGCGCAGCTGTACGCGCTCGGCGCCGAAGAACTGGCCCGGGTGCGGATCGCCCGTCTGGCCCGTCTGGACTCCGGTCGCACGACCCTGAAGGGGGACTGGAACGGCCGCTCCTTCCAGTTCCCGATCGAGAACGGCGTGATGACCGGCCGGATCACCGACGCCACCGGCTGCTTCAACCTGAACAGCGTCACCGAGGGCCGCGGCGTCCGTCTGATCCGGCGCGAACTGGGCGTGCGGCAGTTCGTGATCCTGCTCGGCGCCCTAGGCGTCCCGGCCGGGCGTGGTCAGACCCTGGCCGACAATCTCGCCGACTGGATCGACAGCGACGATATCAGCATGGGCGGCGCCGAGGACCAGGACTACGCCCGCGCCACGCCGGCCTATCGCACCGGCGGCGCCATGCTGGCGGAGGTCAGCGAACTTCGGGCGGTGCGCGGCTTCACGCCCGACGTCTATGACCGCCTGCGGCCCTTCGTCTGCGCCCCGCCGACCACGGACCTGTTGCCGATCAACGTCAATACCCTGTCCCCGGACCGGTCGGCCCTGATCACCATGGTGACGCTGGGCGCCATTCCCGCCGAGGCCGGCGCCCGGCTGCTCGAGGACCGCCCGGCCGACGGCTGGGATAATCTGCAGACCTTCTGGAACGCCCCCATCCTCGTGGACCGGGTTCCCGAGGACGCCGCGCGCGACCAGGTCGCCCTGCGGACCCGCTTCTTCTCTCTCGACGCCGACGTCACCTTCGCCGGCTCAACCGCCACGCTCAACACCCTGCTCGAGGTCGATCCCTCGGGCGCGGTGAAGCTCGCGGCGCGCCGCTGGACCCGCGACGAATGATCCCGACACGCCTCGTTCTCCTCTCCACGCCCGACCACCCCTGGCCCTGCCTGACGGTGTCGGAGTCCGGCGCCGTGCTTCAGCGCGGCGTTCTGCAGCCTGACGCCGCGCCGCCGGAGACGCCGGCCATCGACCGCCTGGTCGTGCCCGGCGCGGATGTCGTGGCCCGGTGGCTGGACCTGCCGGACCGCAATGACCGCCAGGCCCGCTCGGCCGTCGCCTTCCTGTTGCAGGACGACATCGCCGATGACGGCGGAGACCTGCACATCAGCGTGGGCGGCAGCGACGCCGGCGGCCAGCGGCTGGCCGCCATCACCAGTGTATCGCGCGTTCAGGCCTGGCTCGATGCTGCGGCGGCGCGCGGCGTCCACCCCCTCTCGGTGACCCCCGACTACCTGATGCTGCGTCCCGAAGAGGAGGGAGAGACCCTGGTGGCGGGCTTCGGCGGTCTGCTGGCCGTGCGAGGCCCGGGCCTGGCCTTCTCGGCCGAGCGTCCCCTGGCCGAGGCCGTGCTCGGCGACAGGCCCCGCCGGATGATGGCGCTCAACGAGCTCGAGCCAATGCTGGCGGGTGCGGCCGCTTCGCCGGAGATCAACCTGCTGCAGGGGGTCTTCGGCCCGCGCGCCGAACAGCCGACGGTTGGAAACGTCCGGCGTATGGTCATCCTCGCCCTGGCGTTGCTGCTGTCTCCTGTGGTGCTGAGCGTCGCCGGAATCGGCGTCGACCTGATCGCCGCCCGCCATGCCGAGAGCCGCGCGATCGCCGGAGCCCATGCGGTCTGGCCCACGGCCGTTCCCGCCGGCTCCGACATTGAGGCCGTTCGGGCGAAGCTGGCCGAGCAACAGACCGCCGACCGGTTCGCCGACCTGGCCGCCGACCTCTTCGCCGCGATAGAGCGCACGCCGGGGACGCAGATCGACAGCCTGGCCTATGGCCCGGCCGGCCTGAACGTGGGGCTGTCCTACGGCAACTACTCGGACATGGACCAGTTGATCACCGCCGGCGGCCGGGTGGGGCTGCTGGTCACCGCCGACAGCACCGTCACCGAGGGCGGCCGGATCACCAGCGACATCAGCGTCAGGAGGCAGCCATGACCCTGCTGCAAACCGCCCGCGACTTCTGGTCCCTGAGGTCGTCCCGCGAACGCCTGATGCTGCAAGGGCTGGGCGTCGTCCTGGCCGGGCTGCTGCTTTGGTTCGGCGTGCTGTCGCCCCTGAACGCTGCCACGGCCTGGGCCCGCGCCGGGCGCCAGGCCGCCGCCGCCGACCTTGCCGCCGTCAACGCCCTGGCCCGTGTCGGGACCGCGCGAGCGCCGCAGCCCGCTGGTCGCGGCCTGGCCGGGGTCGTCGACGTCGCCGCCGCGGCGTCCGGCATCGTCATCGAACGCCGGCGCGAGGAGGGCGACGGCCGGCTGACCGTCTGGATCACCGCCGTCCAGCCGCGCATACTCATGCAGTGGATCAGCGGCCTGCGGACCGGTCACGGCGTGTCCGTGGTCGGAATGAGCGCGGCCAAGGCCGACGCCAGCAGCCTGACCGTCGAGGTCACTTTCGAACGGGCGGGGTCATGACCAACCGCAACCTGCTGCTCATTTTCCTCGCCGCGCTCCTGGCGGCGCTTCCGCTGACCGTGCCGCTGGCGGTCGGACTGGGGGGCGGAAAGCCGCTGTCGTTCGCCGAGGCCCGCGGCTCCATCTGGCGCGGCGAGGTCCGGCGCGCCGCGCTGGGTCCGCTGACGCTCGGCGACCTTTCCGTGGGCCTCGACCCGCTGGCCCTGCTCATCGGTCAGACCAAGGCGGCGATCAGGGCCGCCGGCGGCGACGTGAAGGGGGCCGGCCGGATCGCGCTGACCCGCCGCTCACCGGGGGTGGAGCGCTTCAGCGGTTCTCTGCCGCTGACGGCGCTGGGTCTCTCCGGCTCGCTGACCGGCGACCTGACCGCCCGCGAGGTGACGGCAACGTTCGACGACGGGGCCTGCCACGAAGCGGAAGGCGAGATCGCGGCGGTGGTCCATGGCCTGGGCCCCAATCCGATGGCGCTGCGGGGCCGTCCGGTCTGCCAGGGCGCCGTCCTGGCGCTTCCGCTCGCGGGCGGCGTCGAAGGCATGGCGCTTGACCTTGTGGTCAGGCTTCGCGCCGATGGCCGCTACAGTCTCGAGGCGACGGTCAAGACCACGGACCCGGCGTACGGCGCGATCCTCGCGGCGGAAGGGTTCACCAGCGTGCCCGGCGGCTACGGCCGGACCGGTGAAGGGAAATGGGGATGATGACGCGATGGCTCGGCGCGATGGGCGGGGCTTGCGCGGCGATCGGCCTCGCGGCGGCCTCACCCGCATGGGCGGAAGCCGCCCCGGCGCCGACCGGGGGGCTGCCGCTGGAGGCGCTGCCGACCCAGACCCTGGCCAGCGGCCAGTGCGCGCTGTTCCTGTGGGCCAGAACGACGCCGCCCCGGCGGGTGTTCATGGCGCTGCAGGATCCGGCGGTGGCGAGAATCCGCGTCGACGGCCGGTCCGTGGACCTGCCGCGCACCGCGGCCGAGGGCGAGAGCGCCTACGGTCACGCGCCGATGCAACGCTACGAGGGCGAAGGCATCACCCTGACGATGACGATCCAGATGGACGCCCGCAGCGGCCTGGTCGGCGGCGCGGTGATCCCGACCGGATCGCTGGAGTATCGCGACGCCAGGGGCTGGGAGACCATCATCCCGGTCGCCGGCATGGTCGGCTGCCAGCCCTAGGGTCGGCTACCAGCCCGCGCGGCCCAGCGGTCCATGGAGCCAGGTCAGCCAGGCGCCGATGGCCAGATAGGTCCCGTAGGGCAGGGCGGTGTCCAGGCTCGGCGCCCGGCGGGCGATGACCCGCGCCAGCACCCAGCTGAGGCCGGCGAGTGAAGCCCAGACCACCACGCTCGGCAGTCCCGCCCAGCCGACCCAGGCCCCGATGGCGGCCAGCAGGCGCGCATCGCCGCCGCCGAGCCCGTCGCGCCCGCGCAGTCGCTTGTAGAGGGCGGCCAGGCCGGCGAGCGCCGCGAAGCCGATGACAGCTCCGAGCAGGTGGTCGATGAAACTGCCGGGGCCGATGAAGACGCTCACCGCCAGACCCGCCGCGCCCAGCGGCAGGGTCAGGATGTTCGGCAGCCAGAAGTGCTCCGCATCGATCACCGCGATCAGCAACAGAGCCACGGCGAGCAGAGCCCCGACCGCTGAGACGGGCCAGGCCAGCGCCAGACTCGCCCAAGCGCCCAGGATCAGGGCGGCGAAACTCATGGCCGCCGCGCGCCGCCACGGGACCGCAGGCGCGGATCCGGTCGCCGGCAGGCGCACCGAAGCGAGAGCCGCCAGGAGCCCCAGCAGGGCCGCAACCGCCGGCGGGATCACGGCAGGGAGAGGGCCGGCGAGAAACGCGCTCAAGTCTTGAGCGACGCCCACGGGCCCGTCACCGCCAGGGTGATCCCGGGCCAGTAGATGTTGACGAACAGGGTCGAGCCGTCCGGCGAGAAGCAGACGCCGGCCAGTTCGGCGTTCTCGCGGAACATGTTGCGGCCGATCGTATAGACCTTGCCCTCCGGCGTGACCCCCTTGAGGTGGTTGCGCTTGTCCTTGGCGTAGCGGTCCTCGCAGACGATGAGGTGGCCCCAGGGCGCGATGGCGATGTTGTCGGCGTAGTCGAGCACCGCGGCGTCGGTGGACTCCAGGAACAGCTGCGCCTTGCCCGGCGCGGTCGCTTCGTCCGACTGACCTTCGCGGGCCCCGGGAACATACCGCATGATCTGGCCCAGGGCCTTGGCGCCGCCGGAGGTGCAGGTGAAGTAGAGCTCGTCCTTGCCCCAGAAGATGCCTTCCCCGCGGGCGAAGACCGCCGCGCCGGCCTTGGCGCCGCGCAGGCGCAGGTCGTCCTCAGGGCTTTCAGGATCGGCCAGGTCGATCCAGCGAGCGTTGCGCCACGCACCCTCGACCATGCCGTTATCGCCCTTCCAGTTGCGCGTATCGCAGCCTCCCGGCGCGTCGGCGAAGCCCAGGGCCTGGAGCCGCCCGCCCTTGACCAGCTCGCCGGGGGCGTCGGGTATGAAGCGGTAGAGCAGGCTGTCTGCGGTATCCTCGGTCATGTAGACGATGCCGGTGCGGGGATCGACGCAGGCGGCCTCGCGCTTGAAGCGCCCCATCGCCTTCAGCGGCACGGGGTCGACCAGTCCCTTGGCCGAGGCCGGAACCTCGAAGGCCCAGCCGTGGTCCTTGCTTCCGCCGTTGCCGGCGCTGGCGGTATTTTCCTCGCAGCTCAGCCACGAGCCCCAGGGCGTTATCCCGCCGGCGCAGTTGACCGCCGTGCCGATCAGGCTGAGGTGCTCTCGCTCCAGCTGCTGCGTCCGCATGTTGTAGACCAGCGTGGTGGTTCCGCCCGGAAGGGCGCGCCCGGCGGCATCGACATCGAACGCCTTTCTGGTGTCGAGCTTGTCGGCGCGGCGACCCCTGACCCCGGTCGGGCCGTGGTTGACGTCGCCGACCTTGAGCTCATGATTGCGGATCAGGACGACCCGATCCTGGCCGAGAGCAAAACTGCCCATTCCGTCAAACTTGTAGGGTACGAGCAGGCCGTCGCTCATCTCGTCGCCGGCCTGGGAGACGATCCGGTAGGAAAAGCCTTCCGGCAGATCGATCACGCCGAACGGATCGGCCTTCAGCGGCCCGTAGCCCTCAACCTCGTTCCGGTAGGTCTCAGCGGACACGGCCTGGGCGCGAGCGATGCCGGCGAACGCCAGGGCGGCTGCCGAGGCGCCGACGAATCCGCGACGGGACAAGGACATGATGAGCGTGACTCCAGCGACTTTGGGCGGGGGTATCGCATGTTTGTGACAGTGTCGTCGCGGATCTGGACAGCGCTGACGGCGCCTCCAGCCGCGTCCTCAGCCCCGTCGGTCGGCGACGAGGCGGCCGCCTTCCAGCGTCAGCAGACGATCGCAGGGGGCGAGGCTTTCAGCGCGGTGGGCGACGATGACCACGGTCATCCCCGGGCAGGCCTCGCGCAGCCGGCCCAGGATGTCGGACTCGCTCTGAACGTCGATGGCGCTGGTCGCTTCGTCCAGGATCAGCAGGTCCGGCTTGCGAAGCACGGCGCGGGCCAGGGCCAGCCGCTGGCGCTCGCCGCCGGATACGAGGCCGCCCCGCTCGCCCACGGTCGTATCAAGGCCCTCGGGGAGGCGGTGCACGACCGCTTCGGCGCCGCAGAGGGCCAGCGCGCCCCACAGGTCCGCCTCGCTCGCCTCCGGCGCCGACCACAGCAGGTTGCTGCGGACAGTGTCGTTGAACAGGAAGGGGTCCTGGGACACATAGGCGACCTGTTCGCGCCAGGCCCGGGCGGTGGCGGCGTCCAGCGCCCGACCGCCGACCGAGATCGCGCCGGACTGCGGCGGATAGAGTCCGGCCAGAAGGTCGACGAAGGTGGTCTTGCCGGCCCCGGACGCACCGCCCACGCCGACGAACGCGCCCGGCTCGATCACCAGGCTCAGGCCGGTGACGCCATGCACGCCTTCGGCGGACCTGTGGAGATAGCCGACCGCCTCGAACGTCACGGGAGCTCCCCGCGCCAGCGGTGGTCCTGTCAGGGTCTCGGCCGGTCGGCCGGCGGCCGCCAGTTCCCTGTCCAGCGCGTCGACCTGCTCGAACGCGGGCAGGGCGTTGACCAGGTGCACGGCGCCCTGTTGCAGCTGCCCGGCGGGCCCGCCGATCCGCGCCAGGACGAAGAGCAGGGCCATCAGGATCGATGGACCAAGCCCGAGAACGCCATATCCGACCAGCAGCGCCACGCCGCCGATCAGGGCCGACATCCCCGTCAGCGCCAGGCGGGCGATGGTCTGCTGCCGGGTGAAGTTGACCTGGACCTCATGCATCTCGGTGAGGATTCCCTCGACCTGACCCAAGAAGGCATTCTCGCGGTTGTGGCTGAAGGCCTGCTTCAGTCCGCCGAGAAACAGCCCCGTGTCTCGGATCAGGCCCATCCTGTTCTTGCCGATGGCGCTCCCGGCGACGCGGGCGCGGCGCAGAAACGGGGCGAGGACCACAGCGGTGATCATCAGCATCGCCAGGGTGAGCAGGGCCAGCGGCGGTGAAAGCACGAAGGCCAGCGCGATCTGGACGACCAGCATGACGACGGCGACGCCGGCCTGCACCGCGAAGGTGGCGGCCATCCCGCAGCGCTGGATCTCCGTCGTCATCAGATGGGCGATCCTGGCATGGCTGATCTGGCTGATGGTTCCCCAGTCGGCGGCGACCAGGCGGCGGGTGAGCGTCAGCCGCAGGGTCTCGACGTAGCCTATCGTCAGGCCGGCCAGGGCGAGGTCGCGTCTGAGGATGATCAGGGACCGCAGGGCCATCAGCCCGGCGAAGACGGCCAGCGGGACGGCGAGCTGCCCGACGCGCGACTCGAACGGAATCTGGTCGAGCATCCAGCGTGTCATCTGCCCGACGAGCCCGGCGGCGTCCTGCCCGCCGGTGATGATGGCCAGCAACGGCACCAGCATGAGGACCCCGACGCCTTCGACGAGCGCGCCGAGGCCGACCAACGCGGCGGCGGTGGGCACGCGCCGACCGCCGAAGGCAAGGAAGTCGGCGACGAACCGTCGGGCTTCGCGAAAGAGCGCCCGCATCAGCGACGGCCCCGTTCGCCGCCCTTCGAGGCCGCGACGAACGGCGCGATCTGGTCGTGTGGTCTTCTGAACGTCATTTCGCGCACCGTCGGGGGATCAGGCCGCCCCGGTCTATATCCGGAACCCGATCAACGCGAGGCCGCGCTTGAGCCGTTCGCGGCGCCGGCCGCTATGACGGCTGCCGCCGGTGTGTGGCTTGTGCCCGGATCGCTGTTCGACCAGGACGGCGGCCGCATCTACAACACCGCGCCGGTGATCGATCCGACCGGGCGGGTCGTCGCCCGCTATCGCAAGATCTAGCCGTTCCTGCCCTATGAGCAGGGCGTGACCGCCGGAAGCGAGTTCGTCGTGTTCGACGTGCCCGGCGTCGGCCGGTTCGGCATGTCGATCTGCTATGACATGTGGTTCCCGGAGACGATCCGGACGCTCACCTGGATGGGGGCGGAGGTCATTCTCCATCCGGGAATGACCAACACCATCGACCGCGACGCCGAGCTTGCCGTCGCCCGCGCCAGCCCGGTGACCAATCAGGTCTTCTTTGTCGACGTCAACACCGCCGGATCGCTGGGCGTTGGCCTGTCCGGCATGTTCGGGCCGGGCGGCGAAGTCATTCATCAGGCGGGCTCCGGCCATGAGGTCATCGCCGTTGAACTGGATCTGGATCAGGTGACGCGGGTGCGCGAGCGCGGCTGGCACGGGCTGGGACAGCCCCTCAAGAGCCTGCGCGACACGCCGATCACGTTCCCGCCCTATCGGGACGGGTTCGCCGCGTCGCCGACCTTCTCGGGACTGGGGCCGCTGGAAAAGCCGGGGTCGGAACGGTCGGCGGCGCCAGTGCTGAGAGTGATCAAGACCTGAGACGCGTGACTCCCGGCGCGGGGTTGCGCGCCGGACAACGGACAGCAGCACCGCTGGTCGGCCTCAACACCGGCCTGATCTCCACCGAGGTCGCCGCGTTCGGCGGCGTCAAGGAGACCGGCTTCGGCCGCGAAGGATCGCACTTCCGCCTTGATGAGTACCTTGAGCTGAAGATGATGTGCATCAGTCTCGGCCAGTGATCGGCGGACATCCTCGTCCCCATGCGCCAGGTCCTCAGGCGTGGGCGAGCCAGCCGCGCCAGGCCATGGCGAGATAGAAGAGCTCGAACGTCTCGAAGCCCGCCTCGGTGAGGAGCGCTTCGTTGCGTTGCGGAGCCACGAACGTCGTGCCGGTTTCCATCATCGCCCGCGCGCCGGCGACCGTCGCCGGATCGACCCCGGACGCCCGAGCGTAGGCGGCGTAGCGGTCCAGTCGCAGGTCGCGATCCGCGGCCGCCGGATCGAGGCACTGGTCGACCAGGATGAAGGGCGCGCCGGGCTTGAGGCGGCGACGGACCTCGCGCAGCAGGTCGAGCTTGCCGCCATCGTCCGGGACCAGACCCATCACCAGAATGCAGGTGGCGGCGTCGAAGGGGCCCTCCGGCGCATCGGCGACCACGCCCTGGATCAACTCCAGCCTGTCGCCCGCCGCCGGTCCGGCCGTTTCGCGCGCCAGATCAAGCATGGCGGCGGACGGGTCGATCCCGACGAAGCGCCAGGTCTTCGAAGCGGTCGCCAGATACCGGGTCTCAAGGCCGCCGCCGGCCCCGACGACCAGGATGCGGCCTTCGTCGGGCGTCCGCTCGGCCAGCAGCACGCCGGCCATCTGCAGCAGCCCCGCATGCCCGGGCGTGAAGGCGGGTGGCCCGTTGCTGAGGTAGCGGTCGACGTTTGCCCGCGTGTGGAAATCGAACTTCGGGAGGTCAGGCATGGATCGGTCCTTGAGGTGTGGCGTCGAGGCGATGGGCGGACAGCAAGGGGGGGCTGCAATGGCGGCTACCCGACCCGCTCGACGATGCGGCCCTTCGCGTCGTCGAGCACGAAGAAAAGGCCCTTCTCCCCGTCGTTGGCGAGGCGCAGGACGCCGGTCACCTCGACGAGGTGATAGCCGGCGGTGATCGCGCGGCCGAGGCGCACCTCGACCACCTCATTGGGCTGCGCGGGCGGATGGAAGAAACAGACCGGCGTATAGGGCGAGATCAGAAAGTGCCGGGTCCGCTCATCAGTGGCCAGGGGCAGCATGTAGCCGCGCAGCTTGATGCGGGTTCCGGCGAGGCGGCGGACGGCGTCCGCGTGCGATGCCTGGTAAAGCTGGGACTGCTCGTCGATCGAGATCCGGGTCGTCCGCAGGGTGTCCCAAAGCCCGCCACGGACCATCGGGAGGTCGAGCTGGGCCTGGCGCTCCATGGCCATCTCCTGGGCCATAGGGTCAGACTCGGCCGGCGTGATCTCGTCCGCCCGGTTCAATGGAATCTGGTCGAACTTCGGCGGCGGTGGCTCGGCGACGGCCTGGTCGGCGGGCCCGGGCGCCGGACCGCATGCGCTCAGCGACAGGAAGAGGACCAAAAACGCCAGCCGGTTCACGCCTGGGCTCCCGAAAGGTCCTGCGCCGGGTCGGACCGGCTGGCGATCCAGGCGGGCGCGACGGCGGCCATCAGGGCGAGGCCAAGGGCGGCGGCGACGGTCAACAGGTCGGCCACGCCCATCGGGGGCTGAGCCAGGCCGGCGCCGCCCAGCGACGGGGCCGTCAGTCCCGCGCCGAGGAACACCAGCAGCCGCGCGCCGGCGACGCCCAGGACCCCGCCGGCCAGTCCCAGAAGCAGCGCCTCGGTGGTGAGGAGCAGGAAGACCTGGCGCGCCGACATGCCCAGCGCCCTCAGAAGGGCGATATCCCGCCTGCGCTGTCCGACGGCCCCGATCAGTCCGACCAGAAAGCCGGCGGCCGCGAGGACCAGCAGCACGGCGCCCAGCGCGCGGAGGAGCTCGAGCCCCGGTCCCAGAAGGGAGAACAGCCTGGCCATCTCCACCGGCGGCGCGGCGGCCTGAAGGTCGGGGATCGCCCGCACCCGCGCCGGCAGGGTGACGGCGCCCATCGGCGAGCGGTACTGGATCAGCAGCGCCGTCACCTGCCTGTCCGCCGGGGCTGCCGCCTGTTCGGCGTCATGGTGATGATGGGCGTGGTCGTCGGCCGGCGGCTCGCTCTCGCCGTGCACGGCCCAGACGCTGGCCAGATCCACGAGGATCAGGCGGTCGGCCACCGAACCGGTCGGCGCGAGGACGCCGACCACCTTGTAGGGCGCGTGGTCATGCTGCTGGCCACTGTCGATGAGGCCGTGCGACCCGATGAAGGTTTTACCGATCCGCAGATCCAGCCGGCGGGCGACCTCTGAGCCGACCACCGCCTCCATAGGCCTGGCCCACGGCCGCCCGCTGGCGAGCTTGCCGCCGTAGATCTGCAGATAGTCCGGCGTCGTGCCAACGATCCGGGCGCCGCGATAGCTGTCGCCCATCGACACCGGCACGGCGAGCTTGACCAGGGGACTGCGCGCGATCTTCTCGGCCTCGGCCAGCGGGATGTTCCCGGTCGGCGCGTCCGCCTGAAGCACCGCCGACAGCACCAGCTGCAGCGGGCTGCCCTTGGCGCCGACGACAAGGTCCACGCTAGCCAGATCCCGGGTCAGACGCGCCTGCGCCGCGCGCTCGACCTGGACCAGGGCCAGGACCACGGCCAGGCCGATGGCCAGGGTCACGACGTGCAGGGCCCAGGACAGCGGACGCCGACGAATGAAGGCGATGACGAGCTTCCAGGTCGTCATGACATGGGCTCCGTCTCGAAGACGGTCAGGCCGCGCTGACGAAGGCGGCCGTCGTGCGTGGCGATGACCAGCGCGGCTCCGGTGTCCCGCGCCGCCTGGAGGAGCAGCGCAAGGGTCGTCTCGCAGGCCTGGTCGTCCAGGCTGGCGGTCGGCTCGTCGGCGAGGATGAGCCGAGGTCGCAGCAGCATCGCCCGGGCGATCGCGACACGCTGCGCCTGGCCCCGGCTCAGCCGCTCGGCCGGGCGATGCGCCAGGTCGGCGAGGCCCATCGAGTCAAGCAACGCCTGGGCGCGGGGTGCGTCCGGCTCCAGGCCGGCGGCGAACGGCGCCAGCAGCACATTGTCCAGCGCCGAGAGGCCGGCGACCAGGTGCAGATCCTGGAACACAAAGCCCATGGCGCTGCCCCGCAGGCGGTCCCGGCCGCGTCGGTCCAGCGCTGTCAGGTCGATGCCGCCAAGCAAGGCCTGTCCGCCGTGGATCGGCGCCAAGCCCGCCAGCGCCAGCAGCGCGGTGGTCTTCCCGGCGCCGGAGGGGCCGACGATCAGCACCGCCTCGCCCTGGGCCGCCGTCAGCCGCTCGATCCGGGCGACCGGTCCCGCGCCCCGGCCGACGACGAGGTTCTCCACGCGCAGCATGATCAGGCCGCTCCAGCTGTTGTCGCGAGACGGTCAGCCTCATCGGGCAGGTCGGCGCCCTCGGCGCAGGCCGCACAGAAGAGCAATCCGAGCTCCGGCGCCCGAGGTGGCCGCGCGACATAGCCATGATGCCGGTCGAGGCGCACGATGAGGCCCGCGTTCCAGAGCCGGCGAAGGATTCTTCCGACCGCGCCCGGAGGCATCGCCGCTTCCGGCGTCTCGTCGGCGAGGTCGCGGATGCCGCGCGCGGTGAGCGGCAGGCCATGCAGGATCAGCAGCGCCAGCACGACGACACAGCGGGGCGGCAAGACGAGGCCTTCGGCCTCGCACCGCTGCAATGTCGCCTCCAGAGAAGCCAGCGCGGGTGAAAGGTCTGCCGTCACGCCGCCTGGCTCTCGGGCCCCCAGGCGGGGAACGGGTCGGCGAGCTTCTCCCAGGCCTTCGAGCCCCGCCGGTATTCCTCCGGCGTCAGCAGCGCCGCATTGAGCAGCGCGGTCAGCGCGGGCTGATCCATGTCCTTGCCGATGAGCACGATCTCCTGGCGGCGGTCGCCGTGCGGCGCCTTCCAGACGTTGGACAGGAAGGCGCGGCTTTCGGCGTCCTGGGGACGGCGCTCTGGGGGAAGGGCCGCCCACCAGTAGCCGCCCCACTCATGCGTGGCGGCCGCCCCCGCCTGGCTCCAGGAGCCGACAAGGTTCATGCGTGTCGCAAGCCAGAAGAAACCCTTCGAGCGCCAGACCCCCGGCCACTCGCTATCGAGCACCTGCTTGAGCCGCGCCGGGTGGAACGGGCGGCGGGCGCGGTAGACGAAGCTGGAAACGCCGTACTCCTCGGTCTCCGGCGTCTTGCCGAACTCCAGCGCCTGCCGCCAGCCGGGCGCGCTCTGGGCCCGCTCCATGTCGAAAAGGCCGGTGTCGAGGATCTGGTCGAGCGGGACCTCGCCACGCGTCGCGTGGACGATCCGCGCCAGCGGGTTGAGCTGTTTGCAGATCGCCTCGACGACCCCCAGCTGCTGCGCGGTCACCAGGTCGGTCTTGCTGAGCACCAGGACGTCGGCGAACTCGATCTGGTCGACCAGAAGATCGACGACCGTCCGGACATCGCCGTCGCCCAGGCTCTCGCCGCGATCCGCGAGGACGTCACGGCTGCCGTAGTCGCGGTGGAAGTTGAAGGCGTCAACGACCGTCACCATCGTGTCGAGCCGTGAGACGTCCCGCAGGCTCTCGCCGTCCTCGGCGACGAAATCGAAGGTCGCGGCGACCGGCATCGGTTCGGAGATTCCGGTGCTTTCGATCAGCAGATAGTCGAACCGTCCTTCGTCGGCGAGCCGGCGCACCTCGGCCAGCAGGTCCTCGCGCAGGGTGCAGCAGATGCAGCCGTTCGACATCTCGACCAGCCGTTCCTCGGTCCGCGACAGGTCGCCGCCGCCCTGTCTGACCAGGGCGCCGTCGATGTTGACCTCGCTCATGTCGTTG
>JAUSPV010000312.1 GCA_030652755.1 Caulobacter sp.
TCGACACCTGGTGGCAGACCGAGACCGGCGCCTGTCTGGTCAGCCCGCTGCCCGGCGCCACGGCGCTGAAGCCCGGCTCGGCCAGCAAGCCGCTGCCGGGGGTCAACCTGCAGCTCGTCGACGCCGAGGGGCTGGTGCTGGAGGGGGCGACGAGCGGCAATCTCTGCATCACCGACAGCTGGCCCGGCCAGATGCGCACCGTCTACGGCGACCACCAGCGGTTCTTCGACACCTACTTCTCGACCTACCCCGGCAAGTATTTCACCGGCGACGGCTGCCGGCGGGACGAGGACGGCTACTACTGGATCACCGGCCGGGTCGACGACGTCATCAACGTCTCCGGCCACCGGATGGGCACCGCCGAGATCGAGAGCGCCCTGGTGGCCCACGACACCGTGGCCGAGGCCGCCGTCGTCGGCTATCCGCACGACATCAAGGGCCAGGGCATCTACGCCTATGTGACCCTCAACTCGAACGTCCGGCCGACGGAGGAGCTTCGCAAGACGCTGATCCTGTGGGTCCGCAAGGAGATCGGCCCGTTCGCCGCTCCGGACGTCATCCAGTGGGCGCCGGGCCTGCCCAAGACGCGGTCGGGGAAGATCATGCGCCGCATCCTGCGCAAGGTGGCCGAGAACGACGTGTCAAACCTGGGCGACACCTCGACCCTGGCCGATCCGTCGGTGGTCGACGATCTGGTTCAGAACCGTATCGTGCGCTGAGGCGTACAGAGGCGATGACCCGACGCCTCGCCCTTGCCGCCGCCCTCGCCCTGGCCCTCGCGCCGGGGGTTCCGGCGGCGGCTGAATGGTCTCCCTCGGCCGAGGCCCTGGCGCGGCTGGCGCGGGGCGAGGTGCATGCCGATGTGATGTCCGACCCCGCCGGCGCGGACGGCCTGGTGCATGGCGCCGTCGACATCGACGCCCCGCCGGCGGTGGTGTGGAGCGCCATCCTGGACTGCGGTCGCGCCGGGCGCATGGCCCCGGGCATCCGGTCCTGCCGGATCACCGAGCGTGACCCCGCCGGGCGCTGGGACGTGCGGGAGATGACCGTGCAGTGGGCGCCGCTGACCCCGACCTTCCGCACCGCCTTCCGCTCGGAGTTCGAGCCTGGCCGCAGCATCCGGTTCCGCTGCGTGTCGGGCGACGTGCGATTCTGCGAGGGCCAATGGCGGCTCGAGCCGCTGGGGCGGGACCGCACGCGGGTGATCTACGAGAACCGCGCCAGTTCGCCGCTGTCGGCCCCCGCCATGGTCACCCGCGCCGCCATGCGCCGCGACGTCGCCCGCGCGCTGAAGGCGCTCAAGCGCGAGAGCGAGAGCCGCCCGAGGTGATCAACGCTCCACGCGCTGGCGGTAGGGGATGTAGAGCGCCAGCTCCAGCGGCCCGGACTGGTACCAGCTGACCGGCAGTTGCAGGCCTTCCACGGCCACCCCGTACCCAGCGCCAAACGCACCGGCGGTGCGCAAGGAATCCGCCGCGATCAGGGCGATGATGTCGCCCCGATAGCGTTCCGGGCCGATCAGGGTCAGGTTCCAGGCGCCCTGACGCAGGATTTCGGTCCTCCCCGTCTTCGGCGTCTTGTCGATGAAGGCGGAGATGCGCGCGGTGGCGCTGTCGAAGCTGTCGGCGGGCAGAACCCGGGTCTTCACAACCACGATGGCGTAGCTGGTATCGGCCCTCGCGTCCGGCCGGATGACCGCGTCCAGCATGCTGGCGTCAAAGCGACCCACGACTTCGTCACCGAGGCCGAGCTCGATGCCCGATCCAGCGCCGGCCGCCTTGATCATCGCCCTGAGCGTGCTCTTCAGCTCCTCTCTGCGCTGGCTGAGGTCACGGGTGTCGCAGACCACCTTCACTTCGGTGATCAGATTGTCCGCGCGACGCCTGAAAGCCACGTGAGGCGTCTCCGTCGCATCGTAATCTCGCAAAGAGGCGGTGACGACGATCTCCGACGTGTCGCTGTCCTGCGCGACGGCGGCGGCGCCGCTGACGAACAACAGCCCGGCGACCAGCGCGGTCAGGTGAATGACCTTCATGAGAGCCTCCCTTTTCCTGCGGACCAAGGTGCCCACCCGAGGCGCCTTCCGTCCAGCGCCACATGACAGGACCGTAACCTTCTCGGTCGAACGGCGGTGCTACGGTCGGCGCGACCCGTTTTCCGGAGCTCTTCATGAACCGCTCGGCCAAGGCCCTCTTCCTTGCCCTCGCCCTTTCCGCCTCGGTCCTGACGCCGGCCTTCGCCCTCGCCCCGAGCGCGCCTGCCGCCGCGTCGGTCGAGGTCCCGCCGATCGCCTACAAGAGCCGGGTCCTGCCCAACGGGATGAAGCTGTTCCACGCGCTCGACCGCACCACCCCCAACGTCACCGTGCAGGTCTGGTACGGCGTCGGCGCCAAGGACGACCCGCAGGGCCGCTCGGGCTTCGCCCACCTGTTCGAACATCTGATGTTCAAGGCCACCCGGGACATGCCGCCCGAGACCTTCGACCGCATGACCGAGGACGTCGGCGGGTTCAACAACGCCTTCACCGCCAACGACGCCACCGCCTACTACGAGGTCGTGCCGGCCAATCACCTGGAGCGGATCCTCTGGGCCGAGGCCAGTCGCCTGGGCTCGCTGGTCGTCGACGAGGCGGTGTTCAGGTCGGAACGCGACGTGGTCAAGGAGGAGCTTCGCTCGCGGGTGCTGGCCAACCCCTACGGCCGGTTCTTCAGCATCGAGATCCCCAAGGCGTCCTACACGGTCCACCCCTACAGGCGCCCGGGCATCGGCTCGATCGAGGACCTCGACGCGGCGACCATCGACGACGTGCTGAACTTCCACGCCACCTACTACCGGCCCGACAACGCCGCCCTGATCGTGGTCGGCAACTTCGAGGAGGCGCAGCTCAACGCCTGGGTCGACAAGTACTTCGGTCCGCTGACCACGCCGAAGGCGGCCATGCCGCGCGTGACCGTCAAGGAGCCGGCGCGCAAGGCCGGCAAGACGGTCACCGCCTATGCGCCGAACGTGCCGCTGCCGGCGGTGGCGATCACCTGGCAGGCCCCGGCCGCGTCCGATCCGGACATGGCCGCGCTGACGGTGCTCGACGCCATCCTGTCGGGCGGCAAGTCCTCGCGGCTCTACAACAGCCTGGTCTATGAGCAGCAGATCGCCCAGGCCGCGTTTTCGAACAACGAGGGCGCCGCACAGCCCGGCCTGTTCTACGTCGCCGCCATCATGGCCGGCGGCAGGACCGCCGAAGAAGGCGAGACGGCGCTGATGGCGCAGGTCGCCCGCCTGCGCGACGCGCCCCCCACCGCCGCCGAACTGGCCGAGGCCAGGACCGAGCTGGTCGCCGGCGAGGTGCGCGAGCGCGAGACCATCGACGGCCGGGCCAATGCGCTGGGCGCCGCCCTGATCTTCGAGGGCGACGCGGCCCGGGCCAACACCGGCATCGCCCAGCTGCAGGCCGTCACCGCCGAAGACGTGCAGCGCGTGGCCCGCAAGTACCTGGCCGACGACCGCCGCGTGGTCATCCGCTATCTCGACGAGTCCGCCCGACCGGCCGGCCAGAAGGCCAGGGCCGAGAAGCCGGCCAGGCCGGTGAAGTCCCGCAGGTTCACCGGCAAGGTCTGGACCCTGGCGCCCGAGGCGACGCGCCAGGCGCCGCCGCCGCTGGCCGCCGCCGTCTCGCCGACCCTGCCGACCGCGTCGGAGAAGACCCTGGCCAACGGCCTGCGTGTGATCATTTCGCGCAGCAGCGACCTGCCGCTGGTCACCGCCGAGCTGTCGGTGCTGTCGGGCGCCGCCGCCGATCCGGACGGCCGCGCCGGCGCCTCGGCGATGATGGCCGAGCTGCTGACCGAGGGAACGCTCAACCGCACCGCCCAGCAGATCGCCACCCAGACGGAGGCCCTGGGCGCCGCGCTCGGGGCCGGGTCTGGCTGGGAGTCCTCGTCGGTGACCCTGAACGTCATGCCGCAGAACCTGACGGCCTCGATGGCGATCATGGCCGACGTGGTCCTGAACCCCGCCTTCGCCCAGGCCGAGCTCGACCGCGTGCGCGAGCAGACGCTGGACGGCTTCAGTGTCGCGCTAAAGAACCCCGGCTCGGTCGCCGGTCTGGTCGCCGCGCCGGAGCTCTATGCCGGCACGGCGTACGGCCATGTCGCCGGCGGCACGCCCGGCTCGCTGCCCGCCCTGACCCGCGACGACCTGATCGCCGCGCACGGGACCTGGTGGCGGCCGGACAACGCGGTGCTGGTCATCGTCGGCGACCTGGCGCCGGAGGAAGGCTTCGCGCTGGCCGAGCAGGCGTTCGGGGGCTGGGTGAAGCCTGCGACGCCCCTGCCCGCCCGGCCGACCGCCGACAAGGTCGCCGCGCCGCGCAACATCATCATCGACCTGCCCAACGCCGGCCAGGCGGCGGTCACCGTGATGCGTCGCGGCATCGCCCGCGGCGACGACCGCTATTACGCCGGCATCGTCGCCAACACGGTGCTCGGCGGCGGCTACTCGGCGCGCCTGAACCAGGAGATCCGGGTCAAGCGCGGCCTGGCCTACGGCGCCGGCTCGGGCCTCAGCGCCCGTCGCGTCGTCGGCGGCTTCACCGCCTCGACCCAGACCAAGAACGAGTCGGCGGCGCAGGTCATCGACCTGATCCGCGGCGAGATGAGCGGCATGGCGACGGTCCCGGCGACGCCGGCCGAGCTGGCGGCCCGCAAGTCGGTGCTGGTCGGCGGCTTCGGCCGTGACCTGGCCACCACCGACGGCCTGGCGGGCATCCTGGGCGGGCTGGCGGTCTCGGGCATCGCGCTGGAGGAGGTCAACCTGTTCACGACCCGGGTCGAAGCCGTCACGGCCGCCGACGTCCAGAGCTTCGCCCGGGACATCTTCGACCCGTCGGCGGCCAGCGTCATCGTGGTCGGCGACCGCAAGCTGTTCGGCGCCGCCATCGAAACCGCCCTGCCCGGCGCGGAGGTCATCGGGATCGACGCGCTGAACCTGGACCTGCCGTCGCTGAAGGGTCCGGCCCCGGCGGCGAAGTAGCCGATCGGGGACAGTTCAAGGTGTCCCAAGGGACATCTTAAACTGTCCCC
>JAUSPV010000313.1 GCA_030652755.1 Caulobacter sp.
GCACCGGCGGCACCATCACCGGCGTCGGCCAGGCGCTGAAGGCCCGCAAGCCGTCGCTGCGCATGGTCGCCGTCGAGCCCGAGGCCTCGCCCGTGCTCAGCGGCGGCGCGCCAGGGTCGCACAAGATCCAGGGCATCGGCGCCGGCTTCGTGCCGGGCATCCTGGATCGCGGCGTGATCGACGACATCGTCAAGGTCAGCAACGACGACGCCTTCGAGATGGCCCGCAAGGTGGCCCGCACCGATGGCCTGCCGGTCGGCATCTCCTCCGGCGCCGCCCTGACCGCCGCCTTCGACCTGGCCAGCCGGCCTGAGTACGCCGGCAAGGTGATCGTCACCATCATCCCCAGCTTCGCCGAGCGCTATCTCAGCACGGCGCTGTTCGAGGGGCTGTAGGCGGTGGCGCGGCGCGCTTTTCTCTTGGCAGGCCTGATGATCGCGGCCCTGTCGGGCGGCACGGCATTGGCCTGCAGCTGCGTCCGCTACCATAGCGCGGAGGAGCAGTGGGCCACGACGGATGTCGCCTTTGTCGGAACCGTCGTCGGTCAGGAGCAATACAAGGACGCCAGTGGCGCTAGATTGATGCGGACTCGCTTCCGGGTCGCCAGGACCTTGAAGGGGCAGGCTCTTGCAGTCCGGGCGATCGGACATGATCCCGACCGCGTAGGCAGCTGCGGGCCAAGCTTCAAAAACGGGCAGACCGTCGTGGTGTTCGCGCGCAACACACCCGACGGCCTGATGACATCGTCCTGCTCTGAGCCGCAGTACCCGCTGGCCGAGTTCGAGCGGCTAGCCGCCAGGCGAAAGTGACCGATGTCTTCACCCCCGAGAAGCGCTCCTCCGTCATGCGGCGGGTCAAGGGGCGCGACACCGGGCCGGAGAAGACGGTTCGCCGGCTGCTGACCGCGCTGGGCGCGCGCTACCGCCTGCAGCGCAAGGACCTGCCCGGCAAACCGGACATCGTCATGCCGGGCCGGCGGCTGACGGTGTTCGTCCACGGCTGCTTCTGGCACGGCCACGACTGCCCGCGCGGCGGGCGGGTCCCGCAGCAGAACCGCGGCTACTGGCTGGGGAAGGTGGGGCGGAACCGGGCGCGGGACGCGGCCTCGACGGCGGCGCTGCAGGCGGCGGGCTGGCGCGTCGAGGTGGTCTGGGAGTGTGAGCTGAAGGACGAGGCGGGGTTGGGGGCGCGGCTCACGGCGATGCTTGAAGCCAACTCCTCACTGTCATCCCGGCCGTAGCGAAGCGGAGCGCCGGGACCCAGGAGCTGGCGCACGGCATCGGCTGGGTCCCGGATCGCCTACGGCGTCCGGGATGACAGTGAAATGCGAATTAAGCCGCCACCACTTCCTTCGCCGGCGCGCCCGACAGCGCTTCCTCCAGCGCGGCGTACAGCTGGGCCGGTTCGATGGGCTTGGCGACGTGGCCGGTCATGCCGGCGGCGCGGCAGGCTTCCCAGTCGCGCTCGGTGGCCGAGGCGGTGATGGCGATGATCGGGACGGTCTGGTTGGGTCCGGGTTCGGCGCGCAACCGCCGGGTCGCCTCGCGGCCGTCCATGTCGGGCATGTAGACGTCCATCAGCACCACGTCGAAGGGCTCGCGGGCCAGCAGCTCCAGCCCCTCTTCCGCCGAGGCGGCGGTCACCGGCGTGATGCCGAGCGGGGCCAGCACCAGGGTCAGGGCCTGGCGGTTGACGGCGTGGTCGTCAACGACCAGCACCCGGGCCTCGACCGGCTCGGGCGGGGCCACGGGCGCGGCGGCCGCCGCGGCCGGCAGGGTCAGGTTCAAGGTGAAGGCCGCGCCCTCGCCCGGCGCGCTGGTCGCGGTCAGGTCGCCGCCCATCAAGCGGGCCAGCTCGCGGCTGATGGCCAGGCCCAGGCCCGAGCCGCCGTGCTTGCGCGCGGCGCCGGCTTCGAGCTGCTCGAAGGGCATGAACAGGCGGTCGACCTTGTCGGGCGTCATGCCCGGGCCGGTGTCGGCCACGCACAGGGACACGGACCAGCCCTCCGCCGCCGGGGCGCAGTCAATCCGCACGGTGACAGAGCCGGCAGCCGTGAACTTGATGGCGTTGGACAGCAGGTTGTTGAGCACCTGGCCCAGGCGCGTCGGGTCGCCGACCACCCGGGCCGGCAGGGCATGGGCGCCTTCGAGCCGCATCCTCAGGCCCTTCTCGCGGGCCTGGGGCCGCCACATCTTCAGGGCGTTGCTGACCGTGCCGCGCAGGTCGAAGGGGATGGCCTCCACCTCCATGCGGCCGACCTCGATCTTGGACAGGTCCAGCAGGTCGTCGAGCAGGGCGCGCATCATCTGGCCGGCGTGGCCGATCAGCCGGGCCGGAGCGCGGGCCGAGGTGGAGCCGGTGCGCTCCAGCTCGGCGGCGCCGGCCAGGATGGCGCTGATCGGGGTGCGCAGCTCGTGGCTGATGGCGGCGACATAGGCGCTCTTGGCCTCGACGGCCGCTTCGGCCTCGGCGCGGCGGCGCTCGGCCTCGGCCTTGGCGCTCTCCTCGGCCCGGCGGGCGTCCTCGGTGGTGATCCAGGCGCCGATGATGTTGAGCATGATCAGGCCGGTGGCGATCATCATCGTGGTGAGCAGCGGGCTCGACACCCGGCCGACGTCCATAAGCGGCATGGCCAGCAGGAACAGGCCGTAGGGCACGGCGGAGGCGGCGAAGGCGATCCGCGAGCCACGGCTCAGCGCGATGACGTTGGTCATGGCCCCGGCGATCACCGATACGCCCAGGGCGGGTCCATAGAGGCCCGCATGGCTCCACATCACCATGCCCAGGCCGCCGAACACCAGGGCGCTGGGCATGAACAGCACGATGGCTGCGTTGGCCGCCGCCGCGGCGCTGTCCAGCGGCCTGGCCAGCAGGCGCGGCCCGATCCAGGCTTCGACCAACTGCACCAGGATGTAGACGGCGGCCCAGAGCCACATCGCCGGCCAGCCCATGGCGGCGTGCAGACCGCCTGAGATCAGAACGGTGAGGATCATCCGCGCCGGCAGGTGGCGCCGACGCGCCAGCACCGCCGCCCGCAAACCGAACCTGTCCTCCGCCTCGCTCATCGACATCGCCGTTCCCGTTCCCGTTTCGGGGACGATGCAACAGCGTTCCTAAGACTCAGTGAAAGAACGCCGGTACGGCCCATTTTGGGCGCCGCTGGCCGGCCGGGGTGTCCGCGCGGCGCATTCCGGCCAGCCTCAAGGCGTCTCGACGACCACCTCGGTGGTGACTGAGTTGGCGATGAAGCAGTCCTCGTGGGCGGCGTGGTGCAACGCCTCAAGGGCCGCCGCGTCGGGCGCGGCGCCGGAGAATACGATCAGCGGGCGGAGCGTGACCCGGGTCACCGCGATCCTGCCCTCGGGGGTCTTGCGCATGACGCCCCGCGCCTCGTCGCGATAGCTGGCGACGACGAAGCCGACCTCGCGCGCCTTATGCAGGAAGGTCAGCATGTGGCAGTTGCTCAGCGCCGCCACCAGCATCTCTTCGGGGTCCACGGCGGACGGGTCCGACCAGGGGACCGGCACCACGCTGGGCGACGGCGAACCGGGGATGGTCACCCCGCCGTCGAAGGCGACGGTGTGGGCGCGGCTGTAGCGGCCCTTGAGGAAATCCTCCGGCGGCGCGGTCAGGGTCCAGTCGATGGTGGCGATGTAGTGGGACATAGACTTGGCTAGCTCCCTGATTGAGCTGGATCCGGCCGAACTCGCGGAACTCGCGGAACTCGCGGAACGCGGTGAAGAATCTCGCCGAATTTCTCGCCGAAACTCCGGCCTACAAAGTCCTGGCGATCAGCACCTTCATGACCTCGTTTGCGCCGCCATAGATCCGCTGGACGCGGCTGTCGCGGTACCTCCGGGCGATCGGGTACTCGGCCATGTAGCCGAAGCCGCCGAAGAACTGGAGGCACCGGTCGATGATGCTGTTCTCGAGGTCGGTGACCCAGTACTTGGCCATCGAGGCGGTCGCCGCGTCGAGCTTGCCCTTCAGGTGCTGCTCGATGCAGTGGTTGACGAAGACCCGGGCCACGGTCGCCTCGGTCTTGCACTCGGCCAGCACGAACTGGGTGTTCTGGAAGTCCAGGATCGACTTGCCGAACGCCTTGCGCTGCTTGACGTAGTCGATGGTCAGGGCCAGCGCCCGCTCGATGGTGGCGATGCCCTGGACGGCGATGTTCAGCCGCTCCTGCGGCAGCTGGCTCATCAGCTGGAAGAAGCCGTGACCCTCGCCCTCGCCCAGCAGGTTGCTGGTCGGGACCCTGACATCGTTGAAGAACAGCTCCGAGGTGTCAGCGGCCTCCATGCCCAGCTTGTCGAGGTTGCGGCCCCGCTCGAAGCCCGGCGCGTTGTCCGTCTCGACCAGGATGAGCGAGGTGCCGCGCGCGCCCTGGGTCGGGTCGGTCTTGCAGACCACGATGATCAGGTTCGCCGTCTGGCCGTTGGTGATGAAGGTCTTGGAGCCGTTGATAACGTACTCGTCGCCGTCCAGCCGGGCCGTGGTCTTGATGCCCTGCAGGTCGCTGCCCGCGCCCGGTTCGGTCATGGCGATGGCCGCCACGTACTCGCAGGTCGCCAGCTTCGGAAGCCAGCGTCGCTTCTGGTCCTCGGTGCCGTAGTGGAAGATGTAGGGCGCGACGATGGAGTTGTGCAGCGACAGACCAAAGCCGTCGACGCCCTTGGCGCCCAGCTGCTCCATGAGCACGACTTCGTGGCGGTAGTCGCCGCCCATGCCGCCGTATTCCTCGGGGATCGACAGGCAGGCCAGACCCGCCTCGGCCGCCTGCGTCCACATGCTGCGCTCGACGATGCCGTCCTCGCGCCACTTCGCCACGCGGGCCTCGGAGGCGTACTCGTCGAAGAACTTTCCGACCGCGTCCTCGAAGATGACGATGTCCTCTTCGGCCAGGGCGGGAAGGCGTTCAACCTGAAGCGCGCTCATGATCAGAAGGCCTCCGCGGGCATGGCCATCATGGTGGCCGACCCGGTCTTGAGTTTGGCGAGGTGGGCGCCGGTCTCCGGCAGCACGCGCTCGAGGAAATAGCGGCCGACGGCCACCTTGGACGCATAGAAGGGATCGCTGTCGCCGCCGGCGATCTTCGCCAGCGCGACCTTGGCCATCAGCGCCCACATGTAGGCCAGGCCCGTGATCCCGAAGAGATGCATGTAATCGGTCGAGGCCGCGCCAGCGTTGTCGGGGTTGGCGAGGCCGTTCTGCATCAACCACATCGTGGCCTCCTGCAGTTCGGCCTTGGCGCTGGCCAGGCCGTCGAGGAAGGGCTTCAGCTCGGCGTCGGCGCCGTTGGCCTCGACGAAGGCGTCGATCTCGGAGAAGAAGCTCATCACTGCCCGACCGCCGTTGGCGGCCAGCTTGCGACCGACCAGGTCCAGCGCCTGGACCCCGTTGGTGCCCTCGTAGATCAGGGCGATGCGGCAATCGCGCAGATACTGGCTGGCGGGGAAATGTTCGGTAAAGCCGCTGCCGCCATGGACCTGCATGGCGTCGACGCAGACCTTGAAGCCCTTGTCGGTCAGATAGCCCTTCAGCACCGGGGTCAGCAGGCCCATGTAGTCGGCGGCCTTCTGGCGGACGGCCTCGTCTTCGTGACCATGGGCCAGGTCGCCGTGCAGCGCGGTCCAGAACAGGAAGGCGCGGCCGCCCTCGATCATGGCCCGGCTGTCGAGCAGCATGCGGCGCACGTCGGGGTGGACGATGATCGGATCGGCGGGTCCGTCGGGGTTCTTCGGGCCGGTCAGGGAGCGGCCCTGCAGGCGGTCCTTGGCGAAGTCACGGGCGGCCTGGTAGGCGGCCTCGGCCTGGGCGATGCCCTGCAGGCCGACGCCGATGCGGGCCTCGTTCATCATGACGAACATGATGCGCAGGCCGCTGTTCTCCTCGCCGATCAGATAGCCCTCGGCCTCGTCGTACTGCATGACGCAGGTGGCGTTGCCGTGGATGCCCATCTTCTCCTCGAGGCCGACGCACTTGACGCCCTCGTTGCGCGCGCCGACCGAACCGTCGGCCTTGGGGAAGAACTTGGGCACGATGAACAGGCTGATGCCCTTAACCCCGGCCGGGGCGCCCTCGATGCGGGCCAGCACCAGGTGGACGATGTTGTCGGCCATGTCGTGCTCGCCGGCGCTGATCCAGATCTTCTGGCCGGAGATACGATAGGAGCCGTCGGCCTGCGGGACGGCCTTGGTGCGCAGCAGGCCCAGGTCCGTGCCGCAGTGCGGCTCGGTCAGGTTCATGGTGCCGGTCC
>JAUSPV010000089.1 GCA_030652755.1 Caulobacter sp.
TTCGTCGACAACATCTTCCGCTTCACCCAGGCCGGCGCCGAAGTGTCGGCGCTGCTGGGCCGCATCCCGTCGGCCGTGGGCTATCAGCCCACCCTGGCCACCGAGATGGGCAACCTGCAGGAGCGCATCACCTCGACGAACAAGGGCTCGATCACCTCGGTCCAGGCCATCTACGTTCCCGCCGATGACCTGACCGACCCGGCGCCCGCCGCCTCGTTCGCCCACCTTGACGCCACCACCGTGCTGAGCCGCGACATCGCCGCCCAGGCCATCTTCCCGGCCGTCGATCCGCTCGACTCCACCAGCCGGATCATGGACCCGCTGGTCATCGGCGAGGAGCACTACCGTGTCGCGCGCCAGACCCAGGAAGTCCTGCAGCAGTACAAGCAGCTGAAGGACATCATCGCCATCCTGGGCATGGACGAGCTGTCGGAAGAGGACAAGCTGACCGTGGCCCGCGCCCGCAAGATCCAGCGCTTCCTCAGCCAGCCGTTCTTCGTCGCCGAGCAGTTCACCAACACGCCCGGCGCCTTCGTCGACCTGAAGGACACCATCCGCTCGTTCAAGGCCATCTGTGAAGGCGAGTACGACCACCTGCCGGAAGGCGCCTTCTACATGGTCGGCACCATCGAGGAAGCGGTCGCCAAGGCCGAGAAGATGGCGATGGAAGCCGCCTGATGGCCGAAAAGCTCCATTTCTCGCTGGTCGCGCCGGAGCGTGAGGTTTTCTCGGGGGAGGTCGACCGTGTCGACGCCCCCGGCGCCGAGGGCGACTTCGGCGTGCTGGCCGGCCATGCGCCGTTCATGACCGCGCTGCGCGAAGGCGTGGTGACGGTCGTGAACGGGTCGCAGACCCGCGTCTTCCAGATCCACGGCGGCTTCGCCGACGTGAATGCCCAGGGCCTGACCATTCTGGCCGAACATGCGGTCGAAACCTCGACCTGACCTCATCCCGCCGTAAAGCCGCGTCAAGAACGACTTGCGAGGGAACACCGGGCGGTCTTTAGTGCCGGCCGACAGCATAGGGATGTGATGAACATGCGTAGCCCCGCGCTTCTGGGTCTGACTGCCGCGGCGGTCTTCGCCGCCACCGCCTTCGCCCAGGACTACCCGGCCACGACGCCGGCGCCTGAAACCGCTTCGGCCCCCGTCGTGGAGGCCCCGCCGGCCCCGCCCCCGGTTCCCACCGACGCGACCTCGCTGGCCGTGCTCGACGTGCTGACCCGCGTGTGCGCGCAAAGCGTGCGCGGCGGCGACCTGAAGGCGCTCGCCACCGCCGCCGGCTTCAAGCTGCGCCGCGACCTGTGGGTGAAGCAGTACGCCAAGGGCTACCAGATCTCGATCGCGCCTCCGGGCACCAACCCCCAAGTCTGCAGCGTGACGCTCGACTATCCGGTCAACGGTATCGCGCCGGTGATCGTCGACGTCCACAACTGGGCCATGGGCAAGGGCTGGGACCTGTACCGCAACGACCAGATCCTGACCGACATGGATCGCACGACCCGGTCGTGGGAAATGCGCGGCGAGACCGAGCTCGAAGCCGTGGTCCTGGTGACGGTTCGCAAGCCCAACGGCGCGCCGTTCTCCCGGAACGCCGACCGGGCCGAGCTGCTCTACAGCCTCTACCCGATCCCGACCCAGTAAGGCGCTCACGTTGGCCGGGACGACCCGGCCGACGCTTCCCTTTCCGACGGGGACGACCCTGTCATAGCCACTTGAGGTGTGGTCATGGCCTGGATCATCCTGTTCGTCGCCGGTCTGTTCGAGATCGGCTGGGCGGTGGGTCTCAAATACACTGAAGGGTTCACGCGCCTTTGGCCCACGGTCGGAACGGGCGTCAGCCTGGTGCTGTCCATGGCCCTGCTCGGCCTGGCGCTGAAGACCTTGCCGCTGGGCACGGCCTACGCGGTCTGGACCGGCATCGGCGCGGTGGGCACGGCCCTGTTCGGCATCCTGGTGCTCAAGGAGCCGGCCACGGCGGCGCGGCTGGTCTGCCTGTGCCTGATCGTGGCTGGCATTCTGGGGTTGAAGCTGTTCTCGACGCCGGGAACGCCCGGCTAGCGGAAGAGAGCTAGCGGATCGGCACCGGGGCGTCCGGATCGGCGCGGGGCGGGCCATCCGGGGCCAGAGCGTCCAGAACCTGCAGGCCGGCCGGGGTGATCACCCAGCCCTCGCGATTGCGCAGCGCCAGTCCCAGCTCGGTCAGTGACAGCGCGTCGGAGATACGGATCCAGTCGACGTCGCCGCCGGCATGCTTGCGTTCGAGATTACGCAGCGCCTCGAGCTGGCCTTGCGTGAGCTTCTGCCCGGCCTCGTCAGGAGTCATCAGCTGGGCTCTCCACGCGCGGGGCGACGCCGCCACCGTCCCGTTGCTGTAACAGAGGCCGGCAAACCCGTCCCATAAACTTGTCGGGACGTCAGGCCGCGGCCCGGTCGCGACCGGCCAGCCAGTCCAGGCAGAGGGCGGCGGCCTCGTCCCAGCCCGGCTCGCCCGGGATCCAGTGGCTCATCGCCGACAGGGTCTCGAACCCGGCGCCCAGCCGCTGGGCGGTCTGGCGGGCCGTGGCGGGCGGGTGGATGACGTCCTTGCCGCCGGCCACGACCAGCGCCGGCGCGGCGACGCGGCCGACCGAGGTGGTCATGAACGGATCGAGCCACCAGTTCAGCGTCTGCCACAGCGCCAGCCCGCTCTCGGGCACCATACGGGCGAACACGCCGCGCCGCTCGTCGCGGGTCATGCGGTCGAGGCTGAAGCGCTTGGCCAGCGCATAGTCGGGATCGATGGCCTGCAGCCAGAAGGGCCCGAGCGCGTAGAGGCTCATGGCGCTGACGGCCTCCTCCATGCTGCTGCCGCTGACGCCCCAGGGCGGCGACGGGGCCAGCAGGATCAGGGAATGCAGCGGCGCGTTGGCGGCGGCCAGCTGGGCGACCAGCCCGCCCATGGAATGGCCGATCAGGATCGGCGGCTCCGGCAGGGCCTTGCAGAGGGCGGCGACGTCGCTGGCGTAGTCGCGCATCCCGACGCCGGCCGGCGAACCGCCGGCGGCGTGGCCCCGCAGATCAGGCGTGAGCACAACGTGCCCCGCGGCCTCGAACGGCTCGCGAAAGCGTTCGAAGACCCAGCCGCCACAGAAGGCGCCGTGCACCATGACGACGGGCGCTGGCATGATTCCCCTTGCTCGATACGGCGGCGGCGCTCCTTGGCGCCGCCTTGTCCGCTCGCCGAGAACCTTACTTCGATTTGGGCTTCGAAACAGATGTTTTAGCCGCCGGAGCCGCTTTGGCCGCCGGCCTGGGCGCGGCGGCGGGCTTGGCCGGGGCCTTGGTCTTCACCGCGGCCTTGGGCGCCGCCGCCTTGACGGGCGCGGGCTTGGCCACGGCCGGTTTGGCGGGCGCCTTGACCACCCTGACCGGGGCGGCCTTCGCCTTCGCCGCGACCTTGGCGGGCGCCGCGGCCTTCGCCGGCCTGGGCGCCGGCTTGGCGGCTTTCGGCGTCGGGACCTTGGGGACAGGCGCCTTGGGAGCCGGGGCGGCCTTGACGGGCGTGGCCTTGGCCTTGGCCGTCGCGGCCTTGGCGGGGGCCTTCGCGGGAGCCTTGGCCGCCTTCGCCGCCGTCACGCCCTTGGCGGTCAGCCAGGCGGCGATGTCGGCGATCACCTGGTCGGCGCCGGGTTCATCGACGATCCAGTGGGCGTTGTCGGCGTACTCGCGATAGTCGCCGCCGATACGGGCGTATTTCTCGCCGACCTTGCGGACGCCGGCGATCGGGGTCGCCCTGTCCTTGCCGCCGCCGATGGTCAGGATCGGGATGGTGATCTTCGTCTCATCGACGAAGGCCGTCCGGCTCGGATCACGGTCCGGATAGGCGAGGTCGGCATAGACGCCGCCGCTGTCATAGACCGTGCCGGCGAAGATGCCTTCGTGCTTGGCGGCCGGCACGCGGTTGAGCACGCCCCAGGAGAAGCCGGTCTTCCAGATCTTATGGCCTTTCGCCTCGACCTTGCCGCTGAACAGGACGTTGGCGAAGGTGAAGGCCTGGGCCAGGGAAGCGGGGCTGTGGACGTCTGCCGGCGAGGCCGGGGTCAGCAGCACCGCCGCCCGTCCGGCGCCGCGCTCGGCCACCTTCTGCACGATCAGCCCGCCCATCGAGTGTCCGAACAGCACCGGGGCGACGCCCTCGGCCGCCTCGACCTTGCGGGCCAGAGCCTCGATGTCGTCGACGTAGTCCTTGAGCCGCAGCTTGTGCAGGTCGGCCGGCGGGTTTTCCGCCCTCCGCTTGTCGGGACGCAGGGTCGGGGTCTCGACCTTCCAGCCCAGGTCGCGAAAGGCCGGGGCCAGCCGGGACCAGGCATCGGCCGTGCCGCCTACGCCATGCACCATGATGATCGTGGTCATCGTCGCCTCTGTGACAGGCGGGCCGGACCGATGGCGCGATCTCCCGCGCCTAGGGCCCGGCGAACCGCCGGAATGCCGTGGCGACCTGTTCGTAGGCCGCCCGCTTGAAGGGTACGATCAGTTCGGGGGCTTCGTCGAGCCGCGCCCAGCGCCAGGCCTCGAACTCGACCTGGTGATGAGCGTCCAGCCGGATCTCCGAGTCCTCGCCGGTGAACCCCAGCGCGAACCAGACCTGCTTCTGGCCGCGCCAGCGACCGCCCCGGGCCGCCACCTCGGGCGGGAAGTCATAGACGATCCAGTCTTCGGTCCGGCCCAGATACCGGGCCGACCGGACGCCGGTCTCTTCCTCCAGCTCGCGAAGGGCGGCGTCGAACAGGTCCTCGCCGTGGTCGACCCCGCCCTGCGGGAACTGCCAGTTCCACGGTTCGGGGGTCCGGGCCCGCCGGCCCAACCAGACCAGACCCTGGTCGTTGAACAGCACCACGCCGACGTTCGGCCGGTAGTCCGGGTACGGATCGATCACGGTTTGACGAGCGCCGAGGCGGGCGCCAGCTGGAAGCCGCGGTCCGACAGGCCCTGGGCCCAGCGGGCGGCCTCGTCAACGGTCACCGGGTAGGCGAAGCCCGACCCCAGCGCCTGACCCTTCGACCGTGCGGCGGCCTCCAGCAGGGTCAGCTGGCGATTGATCGCCTCGGCCGAAAGGTCGTCGTCGATCACGCGATCGGCCGAGGTGCGCAACGGACCGCCGGCCCGACCGGCGCTGCCGTCGTCGACAAAGGCCAGGCCCCGCTGGCGCAGGGATGCGGTGAAGCCGTTCATCGCCGCGGGCGTGGCCATGAACCGCGAGCCCAGGTAGTTCGTGACGCCGAAATAGCCGGTGGCCCGCGACAGGAGCCACTCCAGCTTTCGCGTCGTCTCGGCCGGCTGGCTGGCGGCCAGCAGGGTCATCGGACCCGGGTCGTTCATCGGATAGTCGGTCGGCTCCATCGGCGCTTCGAGCAGCACCTCGTGGCCGTTGGCGCGGGCCATGTCGATCCAGCCCTGCAAGCCCTCCGCATACGGAGCAAATGACAGGGTGACCTCCGGCGGGAGCGTTTCGATGGCCCGGCGTGTCAGGGCGGCGTTGAGGCCGAGACCCCCGACCACCAAGGCCACGCGCGGTTTGCCGTTGGGGGTGAAGGGTCGGGCGTAGGCCTCGGCCGGCTTCTGGCCATTGGGCCCGATGATCGGCAGCGGCGCGCCGCCGGGGCCGGGCGCGGTCAGGCCGGCGAACGGGGCGATGGGCAGGGCGCTGCCGGCCCCGCCGCCTTCGGCGACACCGCCGCCGGGCAGGGTGATCACCGCCGAGCCCTCGATGGCGCCGGTCGCGGCGAAGGACATCGGATCTTCGGAGAGGGAGTAGTAGCCGGTGCTGACCGCCGCCTCGCCGTCGGTCTCCGGGGCCAGGGCCTCGCGCCAGCCCGGCACCTCGACGCCGCTGGCGGCGGCCTGGGCCAGGGAGATGCGCACCACCGGCGCCCCCGCCTTGGGATCGCCGGTAATCAGGATCAGCGCGGCCAGCGTCGTCAGGAACAGCAGTCCCGCGCCGCCCGCCGAGATGTAGGGGTTCTGCGCCGCGGCCAGCGCAACAGCCTGCGCGCGCGCGAGACGACTCGGCGCGGACTGGACAGCAGGACGGGCGAGCGGTTTTTTTGAGAACATGGCGAAGCAGGGGGGAGTCTAACCCGCCCCAGCCTCGCCCGGTATGGTTAATGAAGCGCTATTTCGTCTCGGTCTTCGGCTGCACCTTGCCATCGATCACGGCGACACGCGGCTGCGGCTTGGGCAGCTTGGGCGTGGCCGAGACCGATCCGTTGCGCAGCACGTCGATGGCCCGCTGCAGCTGGAAGTCGCAGGCGATGGTCAGGGTGGCGAGGGTGACCGTCTTGCAGGCCTCCTCGTTGAAGGTCATAGGCGGCGCCTCGGCCGGGGTATGGGCGCCGCGGCGGGTCTTGCCCTCTTCGGCGTCCAGCGCGTTGCGCAGCATGGCCTCGCTGTACTGGATCGAGCGGGTGGCGATCAGCTCGGCCTGTTCACGGCTGGACGCCACCTCCAGGTCCGGCTCGATGCCGGTGCGCTGGATCGACTTGCCCGACGGCGTGAAGTAGCGCGCCGTGGTCAGCTTCAGGGCGCCGTCCTCGCCGCCGTTCAGCGGGATGACCTGCTGCACCGAGCCCTTGCCGAAGCTGGTCAGGCCGACGACCTCGGCCCGCTTGCGGTCCTGCAGGGCGCCGGCGACGATCTCGGCCGCCGAGGCCGAGCCGCTGTTGACCAGCACCACCACCGGCAGGCCGCTCAGCATGTCGCCCGGACGGGCGTGATAGCGCTCGATGTCGTCCGGCTGGCGACCGCGCTGGCTGACCACCTCGCCGCCGTCCAGGAAGATGTCGGCGACGCCGACCGCCTGGTCGAGCAGGCCGCCGGGATTGTTGCGCAGATCCAGGACCAGGCCCTTCATCCGCGGGTTCTGCTTCTTCAGGGTCGCGATGGCGGCGGTCACCTCGTCGGTGGCCTTCTCGTTGAAGCCCGCCAGGCGGACATAGCCGTAGTCGCCCTCCATGCGGGCCGTCACGGTGCGCGGCTTGATGACCTCGCGCACCAGGGTGACGTCGAACGGATCGGCCTTCTCGCGGGCGATGGTCAGGGTGACCTTCTCGCCGGGCTTGCCGCGCATCAGCTTCACCGCCTCGGTGCTGGGCAGGCCGATGACGCTCTCGCCGTTGACGCCGGTGATGTAGTCGCCGGGTTGCAGGCCGGCGCGCGAGGCGGGCGTGCCGTCCATGGGAGCGATGATCTTCACCACCCCGTCCTCGCTTGTGATCTCGATGCCGAGCCCGCCGTACTCGCCGCGGGTAGACTCCTGCATGTCCTCGAAGCTCTCGGGCGCGAGATAGGAGGAGTGGGGGTCGAGCGAGGAGACCATGCCCTCGATCGCCGCCTCGATCAGCTTCTTCTCATCGACGGGCACAACGTACTGACGCTCGACCTTGTCCAGCACGTCGCCGAACAGTTCGAGCATGTGATAGGCCTGACCGGTGGACTTGGCGGTCGCCTCGGCCTTCTGGCTCACATAGGCCATCGACCCGGCGCCCAGGACAAAGGCGCAAGCGCCGATCAGCAGGTTCTTCTTCGTCATCGCCCGTCGGGGCTCCCTAAACGGCGTTACGCGCCGTGATCGATACAAGTTCCACGCCAACCTCGCCCGGAGGCGGGGCCGAAATTAAGGCGTCGCCGCCGAGGCCCTGCTTCCCCCCGGCAGCCAGGGCGCCGGATCGACCGGCGTTCCCGAGCGACGAAGCTCCAGATAGAGCTCCGATCCGGATCGTCCCCCATCAGCCACGCGGCCGACAGGCGTTCCGGCCGCGACCGATTGTCCGGGCGCCACCGACACCTCGCTCATGCCGCCGAGCACCAGATGGTAGGCGCCCGCCGTCCGCAAGATCAAGATGACCCCCCAGCCGGTGACCGGCCCAGCGAATTCAACCACGCCTTGCGCGGGGCTGGACACCACGGCGCCCGCGCGGGCGGCGATCGCCAGACCGTCGGCCTTCCCGCCGCCGGGCAGGGCCGCGCCGAAGCGCCGCGCCGTCTGACCCTCGACCGGACGCCGCAGGGGGCCGGGACCGCCGTCGCCGCCGGTCAGGCGCGGGAAGCTGTCGACCAGCTGGCCCGGACTGCCGGCGTCCCGTCCGGCCAGCAGGGCGTCGTCGGCGAAGCGCTTTTCGATCTGCGACTGTTCGGTCAGCAGCCGCTCGACGTCGCCCCGGTGCTGGGCGGCCAGGCTCTCGGCGGTGAAGCGCTCGGCGTCGGCGGCGGCGGCCTGGCGGCGCAGGGCGGCGATCTCGCGCGCCTCCTCGGCGTAGGCGCGGGCGCGCGCTTCCAGGGCCGGAGTCATGGCCCGGATCAGGATGGCGGCGCGGACCGCGTCGCGGGCGTCCTCGGGCCGCACCAGCAGGGCCGGCGGCGGCTGGCGGCGGAACAGCTGCAGCGCGCCCAGCAGCCGGGCCAGCCGGTTGCGGTCGCGGCCCAGTTCGGCGGTCAGGGCGGTCTCCCGGACATTGAGCATCTGCAGCCGCATGCGGGCGCTGGCCACGTCGCGGCTGTCCTGGGCCTGGCGCGAGGCCAGCCGCTTGAGCTCGCCGCGCAGGGCCTCGATCTGGCGACGGGCCTCGAGGCGGCCGTCGGCGGAGCCGGACTGGACGGCGACCATGGCCTGCGACGGCGCGTTGGCCGGCTCCTGCGCCACGCTGCCCCCGGCGACGCCCGCGAGGGCGAGGATAGCGGGGAGGATCAGGCGGCGACGCATGGGGGATCGATAGCGCAGAGAGCGCCGACATTCACTCTATTCCGCGTCATGGCCGGCCGCTCATTCCGGGTGAGCTGGCAGGTGAAGCGAACCAAGCTCGTCATCCTCGCCCTTGTGGCGAGGACCCCTCATCAAGCTTCACCGTGAGAGCGTGATCACATGCGCACCTGCGAACCGACATAGGGGTCCTCGGGACGAGCCCGAGGATGACGAACTAACTTGATGCAGCGGCTTCATGGCTGCGCGAACAGGTTGCGCCACGATGCGCGACGCCCTCAGTCCCGGTGGTAAGGCGACCCGCCCAGGATGGTCACGGCGCGGTAGACCTGCTCGGCCAGCATGGCGCGGGCGAGCGCGTGGGGCCAGGTCTGGGGGCCGAAGGCGAGCTTCTCGTGCGCCGCCGCCAGCACGGACGGGTCCAGCCCGTCGGCGCCGCCGATCACGAACACCAGCCGCCGCACGCCGTCGTCGCGCAGCCGGCCGATGCGACCGGCGAAGTCGCGCGAGGTGCGGACCGACCCGTGCTCGTCGCAGCAGACGACGTGGGCGTCCTTCAGGTGGGGCAGGATCACCTCGGCCTCGGGGCCCTTGCCGCTCTTGCGCGCCTCGACCTCGACGATCTCGACCGGGCCAAGGCCCAGCGCCCGGCCGCTGGCCGTGGCGCGCTCGGCATAGTCCTTCGCCAGCAGGGACTCGGGGGCCCGACCGAGACGATGGACGGTGAGGAGGGTGATCTTCATACGGCGCGTTGCGTCCTTCGACACGGCCCTTCGGGCCTGCTCAGGATGACGTGTTCAGAAGGCTATGAACCCACGTCATGCTGAGCAGCGCCGCAGGCGCGTGTCGAAGCACGCAGGGCTTCAGTTCGCCGCCGGGGTGATGTGCGCCGAGTCGACCGACCAGATCTTCTCGATGTTGTAGAAGGTCCGGACCTCGGGACGGAACAGGTGGACGATCACGTCGCCGGCGTCGATCAGCACCCAGTCGCAGTGCGGCAGGCCCTCGACCCGCGCCTTGCCGAGGCCCGACTCCTTGAGCGCCCGCAGGATGTGGTCGGCCAGCGCGCCGACGTGACGGTGCGAACGGCCCGACGCGACAATCATCGAGTCAGCCATCGGGCTCTTGCCCTTCAGGTCGATGAGAACGATGTCCTCGGCCTTGTCGTCGTCAAGCCGGGCCATGATCAGGTCTTCGAGCGACCCCACCTGTCGGGGTTCGTCGGTTGAAGCCCCGGTATGGGCTTCGTGCGCCACGGGCGCGAACTCGCGGTTCAGCGGAGTGCTCCTTGTTAGCCTCGCAAGCGAGACCTCATAGCACGTCGCGCGGCCCGCGTCAGCGAATCACTTCTCGCCCGTCCGACGCCCCTCGCGCAGGGCCGTGGAGGAGGCGAAATTGAGCGGGCCGTGCAGGTAGACCCAGGCCGGCGCGGCCTGGTCGGCCAGCAGGGGCGCCTCCGCCGCCGGTCGCCGGGCGGCGGCGAAGCGGCGGGCGGTGGGCGAAAAGCGGCTCCTCAGGCTGGCCCAGGGGCGGGAAATCACCGCCACCGGGACCTCGCGCATGATCTGGGTCCAGCCCTTCCAGCGGTGGAAGCTGGCCAGGCTGTCGGCGCCCATGATCCAGACGAACCTGACGCCCGGAAACCGCGCCTTCAGGGCCCTGACGGTGTCGATCGTGTACTGCGAGCCCATGCGGGTCTCGACGTCGGAGACGATCATCCCCCGGTCGCGGGCGATGGCCTGGACGCCGGCCATCCGCTCCGCCAAGGGGGCGGTTTCCCGCGAGGACTTCAGCGGGTTCTGCGGCGAGACCAGCCAGATGACCCGGTCCAGCCCCAGCCGCTTGCGGGCCGTCTCGGCGACGTGGGCGTGGCCGTCGTGGGCCGGGTTGAACGAGCCGCCGTAGAGACCCACCCGCATGCCCGGCTGCAGGTGGAAGCCGGTCCGCAACGCGGCGGCGCCGCTCTTGAGCGTGGCGCGAACCGGTCCGCCGAACGGGCTGTGTCGGGACAGGATCAAGTGTTCACCCCCGGCCGCCGCGCCTAAGGCCGCGTCTGGCCGGACCCCCGGACGACGTACTTGAAGGTGGTCAGCTGCTCGGCGCCCACCGGGCCGCGGGCGTGCAGCTTGTCGGTGGCGATGCCGATCTCGGCCCCGAAGCCGAACTCGCCGCCGTCGGCGAACTGGGTCGAGGCGTTGATGAGCACGATGGCCGAGTCGACCAGCGCGATGAACCGGTCGGCGGCGGCCGCGTCCTCGGTGACGATGGCGTCGGTGTGGCCCGAGCCGAAGGCGGCGATGTGGGCGGCGGCGCCCTCCACCCCGTCGACCACGGCCACGGAGATGATCGGGGCCAGGTACTCGGTGGTCCAGTCCTCGACCGTGGCCGGGGTCATCGACGGCTCGATGGCGCGCGAAGGGGCGTCGCCGCGCAGTTCACAGCCGGCGCGGATCAGGGCGTCGGCGATGGGCGGCAGCAGCCGCGCCGCCGCCACGCGGTCGATCAGCAGGGTCTCGGCCGCGCCGCAGACCGACACCCGCCGCATCTTGGCGTTGAGAACGATGTCGCGGGCCTTGTCGATGTCCGCGGCTTCGTGGACGAAGACGTGGTTGAGTCCCTCCAGGTGGCCCAGAACCGGGGCGCGGGCCTCGGCCTGCACCCGGGCGACCAGGCTCTTGCCGCCGCGCGGGATGATCAGGTCGATGTTGCGGTCCAGGCCCGACAGGATGGCCCCGACGGCGGCGCGGTCGGCGGTCTTGACCACCTGCACGCAACTGGCCGGCAGGCCGGCGGCGGCCAGGCCCTTGACCACGCTGGCGTGCAGCGCGGCGTTGGTCAGCAGGCACTCGGATCCGCCGCGCAGGATGGCCGCGTTGCCCGAGCGGATGCACAGGGCGGCGGCGTCGGCGGTCACGTTGGGCCGGCTCTCGTAGATGATGGCGATGACGCCGATCGGCGTGCGCACCCGGGCGATGTCCAGGCCGTTGGGCCGGGTCCAGCGGGCGATCTCCGCCCCGACCGGGTCGGGGATGGCGGCGACGGTCTCGACCGCCTGCGCCACGCCCTCCAGCCGGTCGGCGTCCAGCAGCATGCGGTCGATCATCGGGGCCGAGAGGCCGGCCTCGCGCGAGCGGGCCTGATCCTTGAGGTTGGCGGCCAGGATGGCCTGCGCGTCGGCGCGGATGGCGGCGGCCATGGCCTTGATAGCGGCGGTGCGCTGGTCGGCGGTGCTGAGGCGCAGCGCGCGCGCGCCCTCGCGGGCCGCCCGGCCCGTCGCCGCCATCATCGCCTGCAGACCGCCGCCCGCGTCGTCCATCTTCCGTCCGTCCCCGGATATGCTCAGGATGAGCCTTAGCCCGTTTCCAGCCGTCAGGCCATCGCCAGGTCGTCGGCGTGGATCATCGGCCCGGCGCTGTAGCCCAGCGCCGCCTCGATGGCGTCGCTGCGCAGGCCGAGGATCTTCTCGGCGTCGGCGGCGTCGTAGCGGACCAGACCCCGGCCCAGTTCGCGGCCGTCCTCGGCGCGGACCATGACGGCGTCGCCCTTGCCGAAGCGGCCTTCAACGGCGCGGACGCCGGCGGCCAGAAGGCTCTTGCCCTTGCTGAGCGCCCCGGCGGCCCCGTCGTCGACGACCAGCGCGCCCTGCGGCGACAGCGAGCCGGCGATCCAGCCCTTGTAGGCGGCGGTCGCGCTGAGCGAGGCCTCGATGACCGTCGTGGGCGCGCCGTCCTCGATCGCCTTCAGCGGCTCCGGCCTGCGGCCCAGAGTGATGAGGGTGGCGCAGCCGGCGGCGCGCGCGATGCGGGCGGCGGCGATCTTGGTGGCCATCCCGCCGGTGCCGACCCCGGCCCCGGCGTTGGCCCCGCCGGCCATGGCGTCGATCGCGGGCGTGATCTCGCTGATCCGGTCCAGCCGCGTCGCCGAGGGGTCGCGGCGCGGGTCGGCGGTGTAGAGGCCGTCGATGTCGCTGAGCAGCACCAGGGCGTCGGCGGCGATCATCTGCGCCACGCGCGCGGCCAGCCGGTCGTTGTCGCCGTAGCGGATTTCCTCGGTGACCACGGTGTCGTTCTCGTTGACCACCGGAACCACGCCCAGCGACAGCAGGGTCTCGATGGTGGCGCGGCCGTTCAGCCAGCGGCGACGGACCTCGGTGTCGTCTCGGGTCATCAGCACCTGGGCGACGGCGACGCCGTGCGGCTCGAACGCCTCTTCCCAGGCGCGCATCAGCAGCGACTGGCCGGCGGCGGCGGCGGCCTGTTTCTCCGGCAGCGTCAGCTTGCGGCGCGAAAGGCCCAGGCGTCGACGGCCCAGCGCCACCGCGCCGGACGACACCACCAGCACCTGCTGGCCACGGGCCCGCAGGCGCGCGGCGTCGGCGGCGAAGGCCGCCAGCCAGGCGCGGTCAGGGGCGCCGGCCTGGGCGTCGACGACGAGGGCGGAGCCGACCTTGACGACGATACGACGGGCGCGGGTTATGTCCGACCCGTCGGTGCTCATCCGGGCGAGCCGATTTCTTCGTGGAACAGTTCGCAGGCGTCGCCCGTGCCGGTGGCCTTCCAGTTGGTCACCTTGCCGGTCTTGTCGAAGGCGATGGCCAGTCGGCAGATCGCCCCGCCGATGACGCCGCAGCGAATCTGCCCGCCCTCGCTGACGCCGCAGGCGGTGGCCTCCGAGCGGCGGATCCAGAAGGTCACCTGGCCGTCGCTGGCGTCGCGGGTGCTTTCGCTGAGGCCCAGGCGGCCGCGCAGTCGCTCGCCCGACTTGCCCTTCCAGGGCGTCATCAGCGCGTCGATCCTGGCGATGGCCTCCTCGGTGGTCATTGGCGCGCGCTCGACCGGCGCCGCCGGAGCCGGAGTCCCGCTCGCGGGGGCCGCGGGGGCCGCAGGGGCCGCAGCCGGCGTGGCGGCGGCGGTCGGCTCCGGCGCGGCGGCCGGTTGCGCGAGCAGCATCGCGATGAGGAGCGCCTGAACAATCATTGTTGTCTTCCCTAGACCGGCGACCAGCCGGCGTCGTCGCTGACCGGCGGACTGGAGGCGGCTGCTTCGGCTTCACGATGGCGGCGCACCTCGACGAAGGCGGCGCGCAGCGCGTCCTGCACACCCTCACCCGACACGCCCGAGATCAGGCGCGGCCGGCGACCGCAGGCGGCCTCAAGGTCGGCGGCCTTGGCCTCGCGCTCCTCGGCGTCGAGGGCGTCGATCTTGTTCAGGCACAGGATCTCGGCCCGTTCGGCCAGGCCCTCGCCATAGGCTTCCAGCTCTGTGCGGACCGTGCGCCAGGCGCCGACCACGTCATCCTGGGTGGCGTCGACCAGATGGATCAGCACGCCGGCCCGCTCGACGTGGCCGAGGAACCGGGTGCCCAGGCCCGCGCCCTCGGACGCGCCCTCGATCAGGCCTGGGATGTCGGCGATCACGAACCGCTCCTCCGACGACAGGTCGACGATGCCCAGGTTCGGCACCAGGGTGGTGAACGGATAGTCGGCGATCTTGGGCTTGGCGGCGCTGACGGCGGCCAGGAAGGTCGACTTGCCGGCGTTGGGCAGGCCGACCAGCCCGGCGTCGGCGATCAGCTTCAGCCGCAGCCAGATCCAGCGCTCCTCGCCCTCCTGGCCGGGGTTGGCGTGCTTGGGCGCCTGATTGACCGGGCCCTTGAAGCGGTCGTTGCCCCAGCCGCCGTTGCCGCCCTTGGCCAGCAGCACGCGCATGCCGGCCTGGTCGAGGTCGGCGACCAGCGTCTCCTTGTCTTCCTCCAGCACCTGGGTGCCGACTGGGACCTTCAGGACGATGTCGGCGCCGGCCGCGCCGTGGCGGTTGCGGCCCATGCCGTGGGTGCCGGTGTCGGCCTTGAAGTGCTGGCTGTAGCGGTAGTCGATCAGGGTGTTCAGGCCCTCGACGGCCTCGATCCAGACATCGCCGCCGCGACCGCCGTCGCCGCCGTCCGGGCCGCCGTACTCGATATACTTCTCGCGCCGGAAGGACACGGCGCCGCCGCCCCCGTTCCCGGAGCGGATGTAGATCTTGCACTGGTCGAGAAACTTCATCGGGACCTTATGAGGCAAGGCGCGCGCCCGGGGAAGGGCGCCGGGGCTTTCCAGCCGCGCGGTTTCCGTCCTAGAACGGGGCGCGCCGGGGGGCGGAAACGGGAAGTCGCATGCGCGTCGCGTCCAGACTGCTGATCGGGCTGACCGCCCTGCTCCTGCTGCCGGGCATGTCGATGAGCGCCCGGCCGCCGTTGTGGCCGGACGACATGACGCTGGGCAATCCGCAGGCGAAGGTGGTGGTGGTCGAGTACGCCTCGCTGGCCTGCCCAAGCTGCGCCCGGTTCCACAACGAGGTCTTCCCGGCCTTCAAGGCGAAGTACATCGACACAGGCAAGGTGCAGTTCGTCTATCGAGAGTTCATCACCGCCCCCGCCCAGGTGGCCGTGGCCGGCGCCGTCGTGGCGCGCTGCGCCGGCAAGGAAGGCTACTTCACCGTCATCGGGGGCGTATTCGCCGCGCAGTCGGAAATCTACAGCGACGGCACGGTGGCCGGCCTGCGCCGCATCCTCTTCCGGGAGGGCGCCAAGGCCGGCCTGACCCAGCCGCGGGCCGAGGCCTGTCTCGCCGACACCGCCGCCTTCGCCGCCATGGACGCGCGGGTCGATCGCGCAAAGGCCGAGGAGGGCGTGGAGGGGACCCCGACCTTCAAGGTCAACGGCGTGCGGGTGCGCACGCCGCCGTCGGGCTCGATCGACCTGCCGGCCCTCGACGCCGCCATCGCCGCGGCGCAGTAGGGCTACGCCAGCCACACCATCATCCGCGTGTCGGCCGGCTCGCCGCGGGCGCGGGAGGGCAGGGACTTCACCTCGCCGGTGTAGAGGAAGCCGGCCTTGACCAGCACCTGGCCCGAGGCCGGGTTGTCGGCGAAATGGCCGGCGACGACGTAGCGCCGCCGCCAGTCGCGGGCCGCCCAGATCAGGGCGCCCGACAGCGCCTCGGTGGCCAGGCCCCGGCCCTGCCACTCGCGGCCGATCCAGTAGCCGACCTCCAGCCGGCCGTCCGGCGGGGTGAAGAAGCCCAGCCCGCCGACCACGCCCTCGTCCTCCAGATCGAGCAGGAAGTTGCGGCCGGCGCGCGGATCGGCGCCCTGGCAGAGGGCGACGAAGTCCTCGGCGTCGGAGAGGCCGTAGGGATGGGGCACGCGGCTGGTCATCTTCGCGATGTCGTAGTCGTTCATCAGCCGGGCCAGCCGGGGCGCGTCGGCCATGCCGGGCGCGCGCAGGGTCAGGCGGCGGGTCTCGATGGTCGGCGATATGTCGATGACACACATGGATATTCCTCCCGGCCCGTCCCCCTTTTCGTTGGCGCCCGATGATGTCGGGACAGGGGCGTGGGCCTTGAAACAGCAAAACGGGGAGCCCGGCGTCCGGACTCCCCGCTTGGGAATTTCATGTCCGGATCGCCTGTGTCGGGCGATCCGGATGGAGATCCAGGATCGCCTACTCGGCGGCCTGGAGCTCGGCCGGAACGACCGTCGCGTAGGTGCGGTTGTTGCGCTTGGTTACGAAGCGCACGGCGCCCGCCACCAGGGCGAACAGCGTGTGATCCTTGCCGATACCGACGTTGTCGCCGGGCCAGAACTTGGTGCCGCGCTGACGGATGATGATGTTGCCGGCCGCGACCTTTTCGCCGCCGAACTTCTTCACGCCGAGACGACGACCGGCCGAGTCACGACCGTTGCGGGAAGAACCGCCAGATTTCTTGTGAGCCATGGTGCTCTCCTACTTCAAGCGACGAGGCCCTCAGGCTTCGTCGGCTTCCTTCTTCGCGGCGGCCTTCTTGGGCGCTGCCTTCTTGGCGGGGGCGGCGGCGTCGTCGGCCTTGGCGGCCTTCGGAGCAGCGGCCTTCTTCGGCGCGGCTTCAGCGGCCGGAGCAGCTTCAGCCTTCGCCTTCGGCGCGGCGGCCTTCTTCACCGGCGCGGCCTTGGCGGCCGGCGCGGCGTCGGCGGCGACCGGCGCGATGAACTTCAGGTTCCGCGAGCGGGCGTTCAGCTCGGCCTTGGTGGTCAGGTCGACCGTGCCATCCCACTTGTCGGTCTTGCCGGCGCCGGCGACCGAGATCACGCGCAGGACCGTCTCGGTCTGGCGGTGGCCACGGGTGCGGCGATAGCCCTGACGGCGGATCTTCTTGAAGATCTTCACCTTCTCGCCCTTGCGGGTTTCGATCAGGGTCGCCGTGACGGTCGCGCCATCCACGAGCGGAGCGCCCACGGTGATCGCTTCGCCGTCGCCCAGCATAAGGACTTCGCCGAAAGCGACGTCCGCGCCGGGTTCACCAGCCAGCTTTTCGACAACAAGCACGTCGCCCGCCTGGACCCGGTATTGCTTGCCGCCCGTCTTGATCACCGCGTACATCGGTTATCGCCTTGAAATTCTATGAGTTCGCAAAATAGGATGCGCCCGCAAGATGGACCTGCGGGCGAGGGGCCGGACTTATACAGCCGAGTGCTTATGAGTCAACGCCGGGATGGCGATTTCCCCGCCGGGGCCGCCGGACCCGCAAATCGGTATCGACCGTTACAGTGTAACATGCGAAAAGGCGGCCGTGACCTCCGCCCTCTTCCTGTCCTTCGCCGTCATCGGTTTCGGCTCGGCGCTGCTTCACGCGCTGTTCCCGACCCACTGGCTGCCGTTCGTCCTGGTCGGGCGGGCGCAGGGCTGGGGACTGCGGCGCGTGCTGGCCGTGGCCACCGTGGCGGCGACGGGGCACATCCTCTTCACCACCCTGGTCGGTCTGCTGATCCTGGGCGCGGGCGACCTGATGGGGCGCCAGGCACAAGGCTGGCTGCACTATGGCGCGGCGGCCGTGCTGTTCGGTTTCGGCGGCTTCTATCTCCTGCGCGCGATGCAGCGGCGGACGGCGACGGTAACGGTGACGGCCGGAGGGTTCGGAGCCGACGCCCCGCCGCCGGCCCGCGTCACCGACCGCGCCGCCACCCTCGGCCTGGTCGGGCTGCTGGCCCTGTCGCCGGGCGAGGTGCTGCTCTCCTTCTATCTGACCGACGCCGCGCACGGCTGGGCGCAACTGACCCTGCTCAGCGTCGTCTTCCTGGCCGGAACGCTGGCCGGCATGGTCGGGCTGATCAGTCTCGCCTGGGCGGGGGTGGCCCGGCTGCGGCTGGACCGGCTGGTCCGCTACGATTCGGCCATCCTCGGCGGGGTGCTGATCGCGCTGGGCGTCATCGTCGTGGTCCTCGAGACCTGAACCGGCGTTTGCTCCCGGGCGCCGCCGCCCCTATCTAGGCGGCCATGACCCAGGCCGCTTCTCCCGCCCGCATCCCCGTCACCGTGCTCACCGGCTATCTCGGCGCCGGCAAGACCACCCTGCTCAACCGCATCCTCACCGAGGACCACGGCAAGCGCTACGCTGTGATCGTCAACGAGTTCGGCGAGATCGGCATCGACAACGACCTGGTGGTCGGCGCCGACGAGGAAGTGTTCGAGATGAACAACGGCTGCGTCTGCTGCACGGTGCGCGGCGACCTGATCCGGGTGGTCTCGGGCCTGATGAAGCGGAAAGGCGGCTTCGACGCCATTATCGTCGAGACCACGGGCCTGGCCGATCCCGGCCCGGTGGCCCAGACCTTCTTCGTCGACGACGACGTGCGGGCCCGGACCCGGCTCGATTCGGTGACCACGGTCGTCGACGCCCTGCACCTGCCGCTGCGGCTGGCCGACAGCCGCGAGGCGGTCGAGCAGATCGCCTTCGCCGACCAGATCCTGCTCAACAAGACCGATCTGGTGACGCCAGAGCAGCTGGCCGCGGTCGAGGCCTCGATCCGCCGCATCAACCCGCTGGCCCCCATCCATCGCACCCAGCGCTCGGCCGTTCCGCTGGACGCCATCCTCGGCCGCGGCGGCTTCGACCTCGACCGTATCGTCGAGCTGGAGCCGGAGTTCCTCAACCCCGCCCATGGCGAGCCCGGCCACGTCCACGACGAGGACTGTGAGCACGATCACCACGACCACCATCATCATGACCACGGCCACGATCACCACGCCCATGATCACGCCGCCGAGGCCGGCATCCGCGGGATCTCGCTGACCTCGCACCAGCCGCTGGACGGGATCAGGGTCACCAACTGGCTGAACGCCCTGCTGCAGGACAAGGGACCCGACATCCTGCGGGCCAAGGGCATCCTCGACATCAAGGGCGACGACCGCCGGCTGGTCTTCCAGGCGGTGCACATGATCCTGGAGGGCGACTACCAGCGCCCCTGGACCGACGCCGACAACCGCTACAGCCGCATGGTCTTCATCGGCCGGGACCTGGACGAGGCGGCGCTGCGGGCCGGCTTCGAGGGGTGCGTGGCTTAGGGACGGATCAATCCTCCCCGGCTTCGCCGGGGAGGGGGACCGCGCGAAGCGTGGTGGAGGGGAGTCGGTGCACCGCCTCATTCCACAGCGCTGAAGAGTCACCACGCGGCATCTCCCCTCCACCCCC